>NZ_PKOI01000005.1:0-336566 GCF_002870055.1 Herbaspirillum sp. BH-1
GCAGGAAGCTTTTCAGGGGCGATGGGGAAGAGGGGGGGAGCCGGGGTGTTGTCATCCGGCCATTCTAACCTCTCGCAGGTGGCTGGCGGCAGCTCAGGCGCAGGGGTCGTTGCCCAGGGCGATGGCACGCAGGGTGGCCAGGTCGCTCAGTTCGACGTCGCGGTGGTTGACCTCGATGACGCCGGTCTTCTTGAAGTTGGTCAGCAGGCGGCTCACGCTTTCCACCGCCAGGCCCAGGTAATTGCCGATTTCCTCGCGGGTCATGCGCAGCTGGAAGCGGGTGGTCGAATAGCCACGGCTGGCGTAGCGCGAGGACAGGTTCAACAGGAAGGCCGCCATCTTCTGCTGGGCCGTCATGCTGCCCAGGGTCAGCATGACGCGCTGCTCGCGGGAAATCTCCAGGCTCATCATGCGATGGAACTGGCGCAGCAGGGTCGGCATGTCGCGGAACAGGTCTTCCAGCCGCGAGAAGGGGATTTCACAGACTTCGCTGTCTTCCAGCGCCACCGCCTCGCACAGGTGGTGGCCGGCGCCGATGGCATCCATGCCCAGCAGTTCGCCGGCCATCTGGAAGCCGGTGATCTGCTGGCCGCCATTGGTATTGCTCTGGAAGGTCTTGAAATGCCCCAGCCGGATGGCGTAGAGCATGTCGAACTTGTCGTTGAGGCGGTACAGGGACTCGTCGCGCTTGACCTTGCGGCGGCGGTTGATGACCTGTTCCAGTCGCTGCATGTCGCCCTGGTCCAGGCCCATCGGCAGGCATAGCTGGTGCATGCTGCAGGCCGAGCAACTGGCGCGCAGGGTATGCAGCGTGAGCGGTGGCGGTGCGTGGGCGGACGTGGGGGCAGGTAGGCTGGACATAAGCGTGTGGAGATCCTCTATGTTGTGGCGGCGTCGGCTGGCCAGGGTTTGGCGTGATGATAGGTGATACGCAACATCGTGATGCGGCCACGCAGCTATTTTTTCCGTTACTTTTACCACAGTTCTCGTCTGCTGAATGCATCCGCTCGCCTGATAACAGAAACTTTCATCACTTCAATGCCCAACGTGCATTCCAGTTAAGTCAGGCCGTGCTTCCCGAGCGCTGGCAGGCTTGACCTGGACCACGGGAATACGTCGCCAGTCTCACTTGATCAGCTTCAGGACCGTGCGGAACTGCGGGTGCGCGCTCTCCCGCAGCCATTCATAGGCCACCATTTCCAGGGTTACCGGAACCGCACCGGCCTGGCGCAGGCGCTCGAAGGCGGCATCGCGGTCCAGGGCGCGGCGCGAGCCGCAGGCGCCCAGCAGCGGCAGCACGCGATAGCCCCGTTGCAGCAGCGAGAGCGCGGTCTGCAGCACGCAGATATGGGCCTCGCAGCCGGCCACGACGATCTGCCGCACCGAGGGGGGAATGGCCGCCGGCAGGCCCTCGGCGCAGGCGTCGAAGTGGCGCTTGGAGAGGGTCTTGTCACACAGGCGGCGGATGTCGGGGTGGTTGGGACCGAGCTTGTCGGGCATCTGCTCGGTGCCGATCACCGGCACCCCCAACAGGCCGGCGATGCTGGCCATGCGGACCATCTCGGCCAGCACGGCCTGGCCGTCATGGATGGCCGGCAGCAGCTTTTCCTGCGGGTCGACGACCAGCAGGGCGGATTCGTGGGCCTGGATCAGCATGTCGCGGGGTCTTTCAAGAATGGGTTGGCAGGAATTGAAGGTTTTGTGTCATTGACGCCAAAGCACCCTCGATCCGACAATTTTTCCATCAATCACCCTCCGGAGCAAATCCCATGCGCTTCCCCTCCGCCGCCTCTGCCGGCAGCCGCAACGCCGCCGTCCTGGCCCTGTGTCAGGGGCTCTTCACCTGCGCCATCTCGATCGACCTGACCCTGACCGCGCTGACCGGCTGGCAACTGGCACCGGACAAGGCGCTGGCCACCCTGCCGTTTGCCCTCATCACGGTGGCCGGGGCGGTGGTGACCTGGTTTGCGGCTTTCCTGATCCAGCGCCTGGGGCGGCGCTGGTCCTTCGTGCTGGGGGCGGGCAGCTGCTGCGTGGGCGGGCTGATCTCGGTGTGGTCGGTGTTCCATGCCCAGTTCTGGACCTTCTGCGCCGGTACCGCCCTGGTCGGGGTGTTCCAGGCCTTTGCCCAGTATTACCGGCTGGCGGCGGCCGATGCCGTCAGTGAAGCGGTCAAGAGCCGCGCCATCTCCACCGTGCTGGCCGGTGGCGTGATCGCGGCACTGGTCGGCCCGGCGCTGGCGGCCTGGAGCAAGGACTGGTTCCCCACCGCGCTCTTTGCCGGCGCCTATCTGGTGGTGGCGGCCATGGGTCTGCTGTCGGTGCTGGTGCTGATCCTGTTCTATCGCGACCAGGCCGATCACCTTGCTGCCGCAGCGACCACGGGCACGGAACTGGCGCCGGCACGGCCCTTGTCGGCCATTGCCCGCACTCCGGTGTTCATGGCCTCGGTGGCCAACAACGTGGCCGGGTCGATGGTGATGATGTTCATCATGACTGCCGCACCGCTGGCGGCGGTGGCCTGTCACCATGGCATCGACGATGGTGCCGCCATCATCCAGTGGCATCTGGTGGGCATGTATGCGCCGTCCTTCTTCGCCGGGCGCCTGATCCAGCGCTTCGGGCTGGGCAGCGTGCTGCTGGCCGGGCTGGCCATGAACCTGGGTTGTGCGCTCATCGCCATGCTCTCGACCACCTTGCCAGCCTTCTATGTGGCCTTGCTGCTGCTGGGCGTGGGCTGGAACTTCATGTTCGTGGGCGGCACCACCTTGCTGGCGCAGTCCTACACCCCGTCCGAACGGGCCAAGACCCAGGGCCTGGCCGAGCTGATGCGCTACGCCGCCACCGCCCTGGCCACTCTCGGTGCCGGGCCGTTGCTGGCGCGCTTTGGGTGGGAAACCCTCAATGCCGCCATCCTGCCGGTGCTGCTGGTCTCGGCGCTGGTCACCGGGCGCTGGATGCTGGCCCAGCGTGCCGGGCGGGCGACGCTGGTGGCCGGGCTGCGCTAAGATCGCACGGACCTTCACTTCTGATCTTTACTAAGCGACTACAGGGTTTGCATGGAATCCAAGCACGCACCGCGCCAGGTTGTCATCCTGGCCTATGAAGGCATGAACCTGCTCGACCTGTCCGGGCCGCTGCAGGTGCTGGCGACCACCAATCGTCTGCAGGGGCGGGAGGTGTATCGGCTGCATGTGGCTTCGGCGCAGGGCGGCGCCATCGTCACCAGTGCCGGACTGCCGGTGATGACGCAGTCGCTGGCGGCGCTGGATGGACTGCTGGACGGGCAAGAGTTGCATACGCTGATCTCGCCCGGCGGCAGCCTGGGCGAACCCTTCCGTCTGGACCTGGCACTGGTGGCATGGATACGCAGGATGGCGCCGCGTGCACAGCGCGTCTGCTCGGTCTGTACCGGCGCCTTCCACCTGGCGGAGGCCGGCGTGCTGGATGGCCTGCGGGTGACCACGCACTGGGACTCGGCCGAACAGCTGCAGCGCCGCTATCCGGCGCTGGAGGTCGATGGCGACCCGATCTATATCCGCCAGGGCCGTATCTGGACGTCCGCGGGCGTCACCGCCGGCATCGACCTGGCACTGGCACTGGTGGAGCAGGACCTGGGCCATGCCTGCGCCATCGCCACGGCGCGCCAGCTGGTGGTGTTCGTCAAGCGTCCGGGTGGGCAGTCGCAGTTCAGCGCCCCGCTGGCCTCGCAAGCCACCGGGGCAGGGCGCTTTGCCGAGCTGCATGCCTGGATCGCCGCGCATCTGGAAGCCGACCTGCGGGTGGAAAACCTGGCGCGCCGGGCCAATATGAGCCCGCGCACCTTTGCCCGGCTGTATGTGGCCGAAACCGGACGCACGCCGGCCCGTACCGTCGAACTGATGCGGCTGGAAGCGGCGCGCCGTGCGCTGGAGGAGACCCGCCTGCCGCTCAAGCGCATTGCCAGCCAGGCCGGCTACGGGGAAGAGCAGAACCTGCGGCGGGTATTCCTGCGCCAGCTCGGGGTCAGTCCCGGGCAGTACCGCGAGCGTTTCGCCCGCCTGGATCAGGCGCTGCAGCGGGCCTAGCAGCGGGACTATCGCCTGGTCGCTCCCCAGTTGTCCCTGGGCTCGCGCTCATAGGCGCTCCAGTCGTCCAGGAACAGGGCCGGCGTAGGTGTCGGCGTGGCGTCGGTATCGCTGTCCCAATGCAGGGTGTCGCCACTGCGCTGCAGTCGTAGCGGCTGCGGCGCGTCGGCCTGCAATCGCCAGTCGCCGGCTTGCCAGCGCCAGCGCTGACCTTCCACCCCGCCCGGGCCGACACGCAGGTCCACCGTATTGGGTGCGCCCATCCACAGTCGCGCCAACGGCGCGCCCTGCAGGGTGACCAGCGCGGCGGTGACGTCGCGTTGCCGCCGTACCTCTTGCAGCAGGGCCTGCTGGTCCTGCGCCGTCCAGCGTGCCACTGTCGCCAGCGCCGCCAGTGGCACGTACTCTTCGGCCCAGCCCCGGCGCCGGGCGCTGGCCAGGTCGGTGACCGGCTCCGGTGCACCGGCCAGGGCTTCGGTGATGCGCTGCGCGCCACGGGCCAGCAGCATCTGCAAGGCTGGCAGGCCATCTTGCTCGGCCACGCACAGCAGGCCGATGGCGCCCGCAACGCCCTGGTCCAGCCAACGGCTGCCGACACCCTCGCGCAGGTCGGCCTGGTCGATGACGAGGCGTCGCGCCAGGGCGGCGGCGATCTCGGCGCGCCGGATCAGGCGGCCATTGCCTTGTGGGGCGACATCCCAATGCGCTTGCTCGGCCAGCAACAGCAAATTGCCGGCGACGGCTGCATCGGCGTCACCGGGCGGCAGGCCACGCGGCCACTGCACCACGCCATCGATTGCCGGGGCCTGACCGAGACGACGGCCGACGCAGCGTGACATTTGCTTCAGGTCCTGCGCCACCATCGTGGCGTCGACGCCGCGCCAGCGGTCGTGCGTGAGCAGCGGGGCGTCGGCCAGATGGCTCTGGCGGGCCTGTGGCGCATGGAAGGCGGCGAAATCGAGCACGCCCTGCCGGCTTGCCTGGCTGATCGGGAGGCTGGTGGTGTCCGCGGACTGCAGCCGGACCTCCCACTTCCATTGCCCGCCGGGCGCGGCCGCACCGCTGGCCAGGCTGGCGGTATAGCCTGGCAGAGCCAACGTCGCCGCCAGGCCTTGCCGAACGCGCTCGGCCGGATCGCGCAGCACGCGTTCGCCGTCCAGGCCCAGACGTGGCAGCACATCACGGGCACGTATCCAGAACGCATCGCCGACCAGCCAGGCGGGGCGTGCCTGTATGCCTTCGTCGGCCACCGTCCAGCCCTGCGCCGAGACCTGCCATTGCAGTTCCACCGTGCAGGCGCGCTGGCGACATTCGGGCAGGGCCAGCACCAGATGGTCGTCGGTCACGGTGGCGGCGATATCGTGGCCATCGCGTCTGGCCGATATCAGCGCGAACCCGGTGGGTAGCTGCGCGTGCAGGTGTTCACCGGCGAGCTGCAGCCCGTCGATGCGCCAGCGGCCTTGCAGGTCACGGTGCTGCGGCCTGACCAGCAGCGCCACTTCGCCCCCGGCGACGCTGAAACCGGTGGCGGCCTCTTGCTGCCAGCGCCGCTCCCAGCGGGCGTCACTGGCTAGTCGTTGCGGCAGTGTCTGGTAGCCTCCCTGTTCCACAAAACCTTGCCACAGGGCGTGGGCAGTGATTGCCATGATCAGCATGGCGACCATGGCGATGACGCCCGGCCAGGCTGCCAGCCCGCAGCGCAGTTGCGCGACCGAGCTGCGCCAGCCACGATCCAGCCCGCGCCGGGTAAGGCCGGTGGCCAGTGCGACCAGGGCCAGCACCAGCGCCAGCTTGAAGAGATCGCCCAGCAGCAGCTTGTCGCGCCAGGCTGCCAGGCCGGTCAAGCCCGACAGGGTGATGTCCACGCCGCGTCCGATCTGATAGGGCGGATAGTTGACCAGGCCGACTTCGAAATTGACCACCATGACGAAGGCCGCCAGCATCGAGGCCGCATGGGCCACCCCGGCCGGGCGGATCAGCGTATGCAGCAAGAGGCAGGTGGCCGCCAGTTCCAGGATGGCCGGCAGCAGCACCAGCAGCTGGTGCGACAGGGGCAGCAGCAGATCGCTGCGCGCGCCGGTGAGGGCGCCGACCAGCAGTGCCGCCAGGGCCGGGATCAGCACGCACAGGGTCGCCGCCAGGGCGGCGGCCACCGCCCGGCCGATCACCCTGACTGCGGCGGGCGCCGGTGCCGCGTCAAACATCTCCTGCAAGCCGGGTTGCTGGTCGCGCCGCGCTGCCAGACCCACCATGGCGGCGCACAGGAAGACGATGATCAGGTAGAAATGCCGCACCAGCACCGGCGAGATGAATTCGGCACGCGCCTGCATCGGTCCGTAGCCATGCTGCACCCCGTGGACGAAGCCAGCCGCCGATGCCAGCAGCACCAGCAGCGCCAGCGCCAGCCACAGGCTGCGCCGCCTGAGCAGCAGCCCGGCTTGCCAACGGCATTCGTCCCAGGCGGCGCGCAGCCAGGCATCGCCAGGCTTGCCATCGGGTTGGCATATGGACACCGGCCTTGTTTGAGCGGCGGACAGCGCGGGCCTGAGGATGGCCGGCCGGCGCGGCGTGGCGTGCAGCAAGGATTCACGGCGGCAGCGCCACAGGCTCACCGCCAGCAGCACCAGCGGCAGGCCGCACCAGATCAGCCGCCCCAGCAGGAAACCGGGGGTGAGCGCGATCAGGGCGCTGCGCTTCTGTTCCGGCGTCCAGTGATCCACCACCTGACGCTGCGCCTCGGCAAAGCCGGATGGGTCGAACAAAGCCGTGACGAAGGGATCGATATGGGCGTCCTTGAGCACCGTCATGGCCAGCATCCAGCACGCCATCAACAGCGCCGACACGGCAAAGGCCGCGCCCACGCCCCGCCAGCGCAAGGTGGCGGCGAAATACAGCGCGCCCGAACCCAGCGCCAGCGGCAGCGTGAAGATCAGCCAGGCCCAGGCCAGCGCCGCCCACGGTGCCGGCCCTGTCGAGCCCGCCGGGATGGTGCCGATGGCCTCCATCAACGGCGCCAGCAGGAAGCCGATCACCTGCGACGAGCCCACGACCAGCGCCACCCCCAGCGCACCGACATAGCGCGCCAGCAGCATCTGGCGCAGGGGACGCGGCGCGCTCAGGATGATTTCCTGCAATTGTGCATGACGGTCCCGCACCACCGCCTGGGCGAACACCCAGGCCCAGGCAAAGAACAGGAAGAAGGCCATCCCCGAGGTCATCAGGTACACCAGCGAGGGAGCATTGCGTGGCACATCCACGGCGGCCATGCTGCGCAGGCTGTCGGCACTGGTCATGATCATCAGGATGTAGCCGGTCAGGGCCAGGTGGATCAGCGGCAGCACGCCCGAACGGAGACCGGTGACGAACTCGGTCCAGGCTTCACGCAGGAAGTAGCGCATTCAGTGCTCCTGACCGTGCAGGCCAGCCGCTTGCAGGGCGGCGTAGTAGGCGTGTTCCAGGGTCGGGACCTGCGGCAGGTAATCCGGCCCCGGTGCCGTGTCGGCCTGTACCACCGCCAGCGTGCCGCCGGGCACGGCCGTCAGTAGCAAGGCCGCAGGCACCGCCTGGCCGCGCCCGATCCGCCGCGCCCACAGGCGTCCCTGCAACGGCGCGCAGAGCGCGGTCGGCGCGCCTTCGGCCACGATGCGCCCGCCGGCCAGGATGGCCAGACGGTCGCACAGGTTTTCGATGTCTTCCACGATGTGGGTCGAGAGCAGTACCACGGCCTCGGCAGCGACGTCGGCCAGTACCCGGTGGAAGCGATTGCGCTCGGCCGGGTCCAGGCCGGCGGTGGGTTCGTCCACGATCAGCAGGCGCGGCGAACCGATCAGCGCCATGGCGATACCGAAACGGCGCAGCATGCCACCGGAGTAGCTTTCCACCGGCCGCTGCGCTGCCTCGCTCAGGTTCACGCGCTCCAGTAGCATGGCCACCTCGGCCTTGCGCTGCCGGCCATCGGTGCGGCCCTTGAGCCAGGCGAAGCGCTCCAGCAGGCTGCGTCCGCTCACACCCGGATAGGCGCCGATGGTCTGTGGCAGGTAACCCAGGCGCTGGCGCAGCCGGTCCGGATGGGCCAGCACATCGACTCCGTCCAGGGCGATGCTGCCGCTGTCGGGCCGCTGCAGGGTCGCCAGCGTGCGCATCAGGCTGCTTTTGCCGGCGCCGTTGGGGCCGAGCAGGCCGTACAGGCCGGGCGCGACATCCAGATCGACGCCAGCGAGCGCCTTGACGCCGTTGGGGTAGGTCTTGCTCAGACCGCGAATACGCAGTCCTGGTTGGTCTGACATGGGGAAACCTCGTGATGGGGAAGACGATGCGGGAGCGCCGGCCCGGGCCGCTACGCCTGCGGCCCGGGGCGGGGATCAGAAGCGGTAGCGCGCGCCCACGCCCAGGCGGCGTGGTTCACCGAAGGTGACCAGGCTGCCCGAGCCCTGGGGGTTGACGGAGGTGCGATACTCGGCGTCGGTCAGGTTGCGGACATAGGCATACAGGTCCCAGGGACCGGTCTGGTAACCGCCCTTGAGGTCCACCGTGACAAAGGCGCCATCGCGGGTGGTGTTTTCCGGGTTGAAGTAGCGCCGGCCCTGACCACGCACATCGCCACGGGCGTAGAAGCCGGTTCCCGCGCCGTATTGCAGACCGACGGTGAGGGTGTGGGCCGGGGTCTTCTCGATGCGGTTGCCGGGTTTGACCACGGCGCCGTTGTCGGCCCGTCCTGCATAGTCGTCATAGGTGGCGCGTACCAGCCCCAGGCTGGCGTTGGCCTGCCAGAGCGAACTCAATTGCAGGCCGGCCTCCAGCTCCACGCCCTGGGACTTGCCCTGGCCGCCGTTGGAGGTCTGGATCATGCCGCTGCTGCGGTCGAAGCTGTAGACGTGGATGTCCTTGATGTCCATGTGGAACAGCGTGGCGGCCAGGCTCAGGCGGCCGCTGTCGGTGCGCATGCCGAGTTCGTAGTTGGTGGAGCGCTGCGGGCCGAAGCGGTTGTCCTGCTCGCGCGCGCTGGAGGGCCAGTAGTTGTAGCCCCCGGGCAGGTAGCCCCGGGCGACCGAGGCGAAGCTGGTCCACTGCGCATTGAGGCGGTAGGACAGCGCGGCCTTGGGCAGGAAGGCAGTCCAGGTATGGCTGGCGTCATGGATGGCGATGGCCGGTGGCGCGCCGTGGGTGCCGACCGGCTGCATGGTCATGGCCACGTCGAAGTGCTTGCGGATGTGCTGGTAGCGCCCGCCCAGCGTCAGTTCCAGGTCTGGCGTGAGGGGCGCCATGATCTGCCCGAATGCGGCCTGGGTGCCGCTACGGGTGGCCGAAGGGGCATCCATGTCTAGGTTCACGCCGGGCATGCCCATGAGGGCGCCCGGGTATTGCATGCCATAGCGCGTATTGCGCGATTTTTCCTGTTCGAAGTAGAGACCGCCCAGCCAGCGCAACTGCCCCGGATTGCCGGCTGACAGCCGCAGTTCCTGGGTGGTGCTGTCGATGCCGAGATGCAGGAACTGGTTCAGGCCGTCGTAGAGGGGATTGCCACTCCCCCAATCGACATCGTAGTCGCCGTCCATGGCGATGGACTTGCGGGTCAGCACGGCATCCAGCCTGAGCGTATCGAACTGGTGCTGCAGTGCCAGGCTCTGGGCGTTGGTGCGGGTGCGGGTGTAGGTCGGCTGGTCGAAGCTGGCCTGGCGGGCGGCGTCGCGGGTGAGCGAGCGGTAGTCGCTGCCGAACGGCACCAGCCCGCCATCGGCGCCACGGTTGTTCTGGTCGTCGCCACTCAGGTTCAGTCGCAGCTGGGTCGCAGCCGACAGACGGTAGAGCAGGCCCAGGCGCAGGCGCTGTTCGTCGGCGCGATTGGCGTGGGCGTCCATGCCGGGGTAGCGGTTGCTGATCCAGCCATCGGTCTGGGCCGCTTTCACCCCCAGGGTCAGGAACAGCGCATCCTTGATGAGCGGGCCACTGGCCGACAGGCCCAGTTCCCGGCTGCCCAGGCTGCCGGCTTCGATCCCGCCCTGGCCGGTCCAGGTATTGGTGGGGGTCTTGGAGACGACGTTGATGACGCCGCCGATGGCATCCTTGCCATACAGGCTGCCTTGCGGTCCGCGCAGTATCTCGACCCGTTCGACATTGTCCAGCAAGGCGTCATAGGCGATGCGGTTGCTCTGCGGGATGCCGTCGATGATCATCACCATCGGGTTGGCATTGGTGAAGGTGGAGGAATTGATGCCGCGGAAATTGAGGTCGTTCGAATACACGAAGCGCGAGGACAGGTTGGGTACCTCGCGCACCAGGTCGGCGACGTTGCGGATGCCACGCTCCTGCAGGTCGTCACCGGTGACGACGGTGACGCTCTGGGGAACGGCGAGCAAGGTTTCTTCCACCTTGTTGGCGGTGACGGTGACAGGGTGCAGTGCTGTGGCGGGAGTGGTCGGGTTGGCCTGCGCCATGGCCGAACCAGCCAGGGCCGCGCATGCCGCGGCCAGGACCGTCTTGCGGGTCTTCATTGATGTTTTCCAGTGAGTGAAAAGTGAAGGTTGGGTACCCGGGGGAAACCTTCAGGACGCCGTCGGCCGCCCCTGCAGCAGCACGAAACCGGGCAGGCGATGGCCCAGCCAGGGCAGGTGCGAGAGCCAGGGCATCAGCGCGAAGGGAAAGCCACGCAGGCGGCGGTAGGGCAGTAGTGTCAGGCTGGCCAGCGGCAGGTTCCAGCGCTCCAGTTGCGGCGCGATCTGGTGCCGGTCGATGCCCCATGGCATGGGCGGCAGGCGATAGTAGGGTGTCTTGTGGAGACCGCGCAGCGTCTTGCGGGAAAACCAGCGCGGAATCACGTCGAACATCAGGGTGGAGCCTGGGAAGCGCGCCAGGAGGGTCTGCAGCAGGGCGGCTACCTGATCGGGTTCGAAGTACATCAGCAGGCCCTGCATGCTCACGAAGCATGGCCCGGTGCCTGCGATCTGGTCCATCCACGAGAAATCCAGCGCGCTGCAGGCGATGTGGCGGCAGCGCGCCGAGGGCGCCAGGAAGCGTTCCCGCACCGCCAGCGCCTGCGGCAGGTCCACGCAATACCACTGCACGCGACCATCGTCGATGCGCTGGAACTGCGTTTCCAGCCCGCAGCCCAGTTCGATCACCGGACCACCGGGATAGGCCGCCATCCAGTCCCGCACGGCCTGGTCGAACGCCAGCGAACGCACCGCATGCGAACTGTCGGGCGCGCCGAAGGAGCGGCGGTACTCATAGTCGATGGCGCCGTACAGGGCGATGGCGTGCTCGTCGCTGATCCAGGCATCTTTGCGCAGCGCCTCGCTGGCACGGTTGTGCAGGGTCCAGAGCATGGTTTCCGGCACCCCGGTCAAGTTGGTCTGATTGTTTCGCATGGGAGGAAGGGAGGGTCTCTGGCTTTTCTTCCTCCGGATAATAATGATTCCCATTTAAAATGCTGCCCGTATCGGTATCGAGACTACCCGTTGCGGTTCAGCTTCTCTTGTCATGAAGAAGACTTTCCTCTCTCAACCGCCGCAAGACCTCAAACTCGCCTCCGAACTGCGTGGCGATCCGGCTGCACTCGGCCTGGGGCCGGACGATCATTACCAGAGCCGCACCCTGGCCATCGGTGCGGGTATCGAAATGGCGCTGTGGCGCGGGTGTTTTCACCGTCCGCTGGAACTGAGCATGCTCTACGACCAGGACTGGGTGCAGTTTTCGTATTCCATGCAGGGGCGTGGTGACTTCGAGATCGAAGGCCTGTCGCGCTGGGGCGAGCAGAGCGTCGGCGACGGCGCGTCATTTCTGCTCTACCCGCGTGGCTGTCGCGGCAGCTTCCGCCACAGCGGTGTATTTTCCGGGGTCAGTTTCTTTGTCGAGCCGACGGTGTTCGTGGCGCTCAATGCCGAGGGTGGGGAGCTCAATGAGCGGGTCGCTGCGCAGCAAAACTTCCTGCGTTCCTGCCACCAGCTTTCTGGCAGCGCCCGCTATCTGATCACGCAGGCGCTGCATGCGCAGGGCTTCCTGCCGGAGGCGCCGATGCGGCACGGACATCTGTGGATGCAAGGACAGGGCATGAGCCTGATGGCGCTGCTGATGGAGGGTTGCGAGCAGAGCCCGCCGGGTGCCGCCGGCCTGTCACACGCGGACCGGCGCAAGCTGCTGCGCGCTCGCGATATCCTGCTGGCCGACCTGTCCTGCGCGCCGGCATTGGCCAGCCTGGCGCAACAGAGCGAGCTGGGTCTGCTCAAGCTCAAGCGCGGCTTTCGTAGCCTCTTCGGCAATAGCGTCTATGGCCTGTATCTGCAGGAGCGGATGCTGGAAGCACGACGCCGCATCGAGAAGGAGGGGCAGTCGGTGACCACGGTGGCGGTGGACCTGGGCTATTCCAACCTGAGCCACTTCGCGGCGGCGTTTCGCAAGCAGTTTGGCATCAACCCAGCGCAGTGCAAGCGCTTCGCCAAATAGTCGTCGCCACAGCGCTGAAAAGACCCTATGGCACTGGCTGCACCTCGGCCAGCGGCTCCAGCGACTTCAGCCCGGCCAGCGAATCCAGCCACCATGACAGCGCCGGCCCGGCCGGGTGGTCGGGCTTGTAGACGCACTGGATCGGCAGCTCCTCGCCCTGGGGCGAGTGGTGGACGGTGCTGATGCTGATCAGCCGTCCCGCTGCCAGGTCATCCTTGACCACATGCAGGGGCATGTTGCCCCAGCCCATGCCGGCACGCAGCAAGGCGTGCTTGGTCCCCAGGTCGCTCATGCGCCAGGTCAGGCGCGAGTGCACCGAGAAGTCCTGCCGCGCGGTGAGCTCGCTGCGGTCGCTCAGCACCAGCTGGGTCTGCTGCTGCAGCATCTTTTCCGTCACCCGTCCCTTGACCTGGGCCAGCGGATGGCCAGGCGCCACCACCGCCACCAGCTGCACGCTGGGCAAGGTAATGCGCAGCAGGTTGGGCGGCGTGGTCGGCAGCGTCCCCAGGATGCCCAGCATGGAGCGGCCATCGATGACCCGCTCGGCCACCGCTCCCAGCGCTTCCACCTCCAGCCTCACCGTCACGGCCGGGAACGTATCGCGAAAGCGTCGCAGCAGGTCCACCAGGCAGTCGGTGGGGAAGAACACGTCCACCGCCAGCGACATTTCCAGCTCCTGCCCACGGGCATAGGAATTGGCCCGCACCTGCAACGAATCCACATGGTCCAGCACCTGGCGCGCGTCGGCCAGCAGCGCCATTCCCGGCCGGGTCAGCTGCGGCCGATAGCCGCTGCGGTCGAACAGCAGCACCCCCAGCTGATCTTCCAGCGTGGCGATGGCATAGCTCACCGCCGATTGCGCCCGCGCCAGCTTGCGCGCGGCTGCCAGGAAACTGCCACTGTCGGCAACCTGGACAAATACCCGTAACTGGTCCAGCGAGAGGCGTTCGATGTTCATGGCATTCCCCAGAAAGCAGAGCAAAAGAGAGCAAAACGCCAACTATATCTAAAAAATTGATGATGATTATAAAAAGATAATCAGTTTTTTCGAGAAGCGAACTTGCCTATTCTGTCGTCACTGGCTGCAGCGAAACGCCGAGAGCGAACAGCACAAAGCCGGGCGTAGTCGGCAGTAGCAAGACGAACACATTGAAGTCATGTAGAAAAATGCAGCAAGGCAACACGGCATCACAACTCAAACAACCGTAGTTCACCCATACCCAATATCAGAGAGGCTTACCATGATTACCAACTACACCACCTTCCGTATCGGCCGCGTCCTGCTGGCGTCGCTGTTCGTCATCTCCGGGATCTTCAAGATCGTCGGTTTCGCCGGTACCGTCGGCTACTTCACCAGCCTGGGCCTGCCGGTCCCGACCCTGGCCGTGCTGGTCACCATCCTGGTCGAAGTCGGCGGCGGTCTGCTGCTCATGAGTGGTCGCGGCGTGCGTCCGGTGTCGCTGGTGATTGCACTCTTCACCGTCGGCGCCACCCTGTCGGCCCACCATTTCTGGACCATGGAAGGTGCCGCTGCCCAGGGTCAGATGATTCACTTCCTGAAGAACGTGGCCCTGATCGGCGCCTTGCTGCTGGTGTCCTCCATCGATACCCAGGCCCAGCCGGAAGAAGCACACTGATTCATTGATCCGCTGCTCCTCACCTGTCACCGCCCCATCAATGCAGTCCCGGCCCACGCCCAAGAGGTGCGGGCTGATTCAGATTCAAGGAGATCGACCATGACTACCCCCTACACCCGCCAGATCGAACGCCTGGTCAACGGCATCCCCACCCAGGATGGCGCCGGCGTCAGCCTCACCCGCGTGCTGACCCATGACCTGCAACGCCGCCTGGACCCGTTCCTGATGCTGGATGCCTTCCACTCCGACGAACCCAGCGACTACCTGGCCGGTTTCCCCGACCATCCGCATCGCGGCTTCGAGACCGTGACCTATATGCTGGCTGGCCGCATGCGCCACCGCGACAATGCCGGTAACGAAGGGCTGCTGGAACCGGGTGGCATGCAATGGATGACTGCCGGTCGCGGCCTGGTGCATTCCGAGTTGCCGGAGCAGGAAAACGGCCTCATGAGCGGTTTTCAGCTGTGGGTCAACCTGGCGGGCAAGGACAAGATGACCGATCCTGGCTACCAGGACATCCCCTCGGCCGGTATTCCCGAGACCTTCCCGCAACCGGGGGTGAAGGTGCGCGTGCTGGCCGGTACTGCCTTCGGTACCGATGGCGCCATCCGCCGCGAGACCACCGAGCCGCTGTACCTGGATCTGGACCTGGAAGCCGGCGTGAGCCTGGAACTGCCGATCCCGGCCACCCACAATGCTTTCCTCTACGTCTACCAGGGCAAGCTGGCCGTGGGCGACGAGGGCGCCGAGACCCGTGCGGCCGACGCCGGTCGCATGGCCGTGCTGACCAATCCGGTGGGCGCCGCCGGGGTGACGGTGCGGGCCGAGCAGGGGAGCCGCTTCCTGCTGATCGCCGGCAAGCCTCTGAACGAGCCGATCGCCCAATGGGGGCCGTTCGTGATGAATACCCGCGAGCAGGTCGAAGCCGCCATCGATGATTTCCGCGCCGGCCGTTTTTGAGCACATCTGCGCTGAAACAGACTGCACTTCATCGCCAGTCATCTGAATGAAAAAACGGGCGTCCGGGACGCCCGCACCACAACAGGAGAGCACCATGAGCAACATCCTTCACAAGATCCAGGGCCTGACCCGCGACATCGGTTTCCCCGTGCGCCGTCTGCTGCCCGCTGCTGCCGCCCGTACCGTCGGCCCCTTCGTCTTCTTCGATCACATGGGTCCGGTGGAATTCGACGCCGGCACCACCGAAGGCGATGTCCGTCCCCACCCGCATATCGGGCTGGCCACCGTCACCTACCTGTTCTCCGGTGCGATGATGCACCGCGACAGCCTGGGCGTGGTCCAGCGCATCACCCCGGGCGCGGTCAACTGGATGGCTTCCGGTCGCGGCATCGTCCACTCCGAGCGCATTCCCGACGACATCCGCGAGCAGAAGGTGCCGGTGCACGGTCTGCAGATGTGGGTGGCCCTGCCGGCCGACCAGGAAGAGGACGCACCGAGCTTCCATCACTACGCATCGGAAGACATGCCGCAGACCCAGGTAGGGGGTGCCAGCCTGCACGTGCTGGCCGGTTCGGCCTTCGGCGTGAGCTCGCCGGTAAAGACCGCCAGCCCGACCCTGTACGTGGCGGGCAGCACCACCGAGGGTGCCGAGCTGGAGATCGGCGCCGAGGTGCAGGAGCGCGCCGTCTATGTGGTCCGTGGCGATGTGACGCTGGATGGCGAAAGCATGCCGGCCGGTACCCTGGCCATTCTGCAACCGGGTGCCACGGTCGCCCTCAAGGCGGTCGGCGAGGCGGTCTTCATGATCCTGGGTGGCGCGCCGCTGGATGGCCCGCGCTTCGTCTGGTGGAATTTCGTCGCCACCTCGCGGGACAAGATCGAAGCCGCCAAGCTGGCCTGGAATGGCCGCGACAAGCAGGTGTTCCCGGATATCCCGGGTGAGACCGAGTGGATTCCGCTGCCAGCCCATTGAGCCGGATCCCGGATTCCGGATCCCGGATCCACGGCGCTGAAAAGAAAACCGCCAGTCGTGTGCATTGCATGCATCACGACTGGCGGTTTTTTTTACTGGCGGCCGCCGGTGGAGCAGGCCTCAGAGCAGTCCGATGATGCGGCCCATCTCGGTGATGTAGGGGCTGTCCTTGAGGACCTGGTTTTCCAGGCTGTCGGCGGCGCGACGCAGGGATTGCCAGGTGTCGCCGACCTGGCCGGCATGGGGTTGCGGGGCGCTCAGATGTTGCCGCAGGCGGGCGATGTCTTCGCGCAGCTGGTCGGCTTCGGTGCTGCCGGCGGGCAGTTTCTGCAGCTCCGCCTCGAACTGGCCGACCATGTCCAGCAGGCGCTGGTGATCGAAACCCGGGGTTTGCATTTGCTCGCTCATGGATTCTCCTTCGGTGATTGACCGGCTCCATCATAGGCGCATTGCAGCGGGGCCGGCGAAAAAAGCCGCCGGGGTTTGCCCGACGTCAAGTTGTCCTGTTTGGTTGTCGGTGGCGGAGGGAAGTTCCGGTCCCGGCGAGGCCACGGCGTCATGCTTTGCTACACTGGCGGCTGTTTTTGCGCGCGGCGCGTCCGGCGCCGCCATTGCCTATCCTGATTCATGACTTCACAAGACGATTTCCCGCCGCAGCTCACCTGGCAGTCCGGCGCTCTCCAACATCAGTTGCGCTGGCACTCCGAAGCCGGTAATCCGCCGCCCCGGCGGGTCCAGGAGGCGGACGACCAGATCGCTGCCGATACCGCCTACAGGCTGGCCTGCGAAGGGACCGGCCTGCTCTGGCGCGGCGACTTCCAGAATGCACGGCAACTGCTGCAGGCGCTGGGCCGGCGCGTGGACAAGGCACGCGAGCGCGCACTGGCCAAGAGCCGCAGCAAGCCGGCCAGCGGCGAGGGCCCGGCCCAGGCCTTCCACCAGCATCGCCAGATGCAGGCGCAACGCGCGCGTATCCTCGGCATGCTGCTCATTCCCGTGGAGCCCGGCTTCGTGGTGCCGCTGCGGCGTGCACCGGAGGTGCAGGCGGCCTGCAGCGAGGCCTACGATGCGGCGCTGGCCAGCGAATCCTTCGCCGTCTCGCTGCGCGAACTGCAGGGTCTGATCGGTGCTCATGAGTGGCGCAAGAAGGGTGTCGAGATTGCCGCACTGGGTGGGCGCATCCATCCCTACTACGGCGTGTTTTCGCCGGTGCGGGGCGAGTATGTGGACCTGGTGGCGCAGGCGCCACTGCCATCCACCGAACTGGCCTTCGACATCGGCGTGGGTAGCGGTGTGCTCTCGGCGGTGCTGGCAAAGCGGGGCGTGCACAAGATCGTCGCTACCGACATGGACCCGCGCGCCCTGGCCTGTGCCGATGAGAACCTGCGTGGCCTGGGCCTGCGCCAGCAGGTGGAGCTACAGCAGACCGACCTGTTCCCGCCCGGACGGGCGCCACTGGTGGTGTGCAATCCGCCGTGGCTGCCGGCGCGACCCAGCTCCGCCATCGAACATGCCGTCTATGATCCCGACAGCCGCATGCTGCTGGGTTTCCTCAATGGACTGGCGGCGCACCTGACTGCCCAGGGCGAGGGCTGGCTGATCCTCTCCGATTTCGCCGAGCATCTCGGCCTGCGCGCACCGGGCATGCTGGCTGAAGCCATAGCGCAGGCGGGCCTGGAGGTGATCGCACGGCACGACATCAAGCCGCGCCACGGCAAGGCCATCGACCGCGACGATCCGCTGTTCGCCGCCCGCAGCAAGGAAACCACCACCCTGTGGCGCCTGCGCGCCCGGGGCTGATCCATTGCGATATCCATCCAGGGAGAGCCTTGATCATGACATTTCCACGCATCCTGGCCTGCCTGCTGTGCGCAGCGGCCCTGCCCGCCCTGGCCCAGGTCACCACGCGTGACCTCGGTGGCCACTACGGCAGCCGCCAGCAGGGCGTGCCGGTTCCGGTCCCCGTGCCGGTGCCGGACACCTTCAACGGCAATGCCGCGCCGGCCGAGCCCATCACCACCTCCGGCAACAGCTGCACCTGCCAGGTGGCGCCTACCAGCGGTGGCGCCTGCATGATCTTCCTGCGCACCAATGCGGCCGACTGGATCGCCAGTCACGCCGCCCAGACACCGCTGCGTTCCTCGGCCAGTGGCCGTTACTACGATGCGCCGTTCGCGCTGGCCGCCAGTGCCTGCGCCGGGCGCAAGGTGGCGCCGGCGGGCGTGAAGGTGCACTGGCTGGACCGCCGCAACGCCATCATCGAATGGAAATAGCCAGGCCCTAGGCCGGCGCTTGCCAGGCGGGGAACTGCAGCAGGACCGCAAAATGGCCGTCCGGCAGATAGGCGAACTGCATCTCGCCGCCGTGCGCGCGCATCACTTCCTCGACGATGGACAGGCCCAGGCTGGCACCCATGCGATCCCCCGCACGCGGCGCAAAGGGCTTGCGCAGGCGCTCCCAATCGCCGGCCGGAATGCCCGGCCCGTCGTCGATGAAGCGCAACTGGTGGTATTGACCATCGCTATCCACCCGCACATGCAGCAGGCCCGGCGCGCCGTATTGCAGGGCATTGTCGAGGATGTTCTTGACGGCCTCGCCCAACGCGATGGCGTCACCCAGGATCAGGCAGGGCAGGGGCGGCACATCCAGCGCCAGGTCGTGCGGTGTGCGCGCCCGGTTGGAGAGCACCTCGGTCATCTGTGAGCGCACCAGCGCGGCCAGGTCGATGGGCTCCTGCAGGCGGCTGTCGTTGCGATGCTGCACCATGGCATGGTTGATCAGCTGGTTCACCAGCGCGCCCAGGCTGCGCGTGCGTTCACGCAGCAGGCCCAGGTGGCGCTGGCGTTTTTCTTCGTTGCTCTCGCTGGCCAGCAGTTCCATCTGCGCCACCAGTGCCGTCACAGGCGTGCGCAACTGGTGCGCGGCGTCGCCGATCACGCGGCGCATGGTGGCGCGGTGTACCGCCAGGCGCTGCATGAAGGCATTGATGGCGGAGACCAGCGCATGGGTTTCTGCCGGCACTGTCAGGGCCAGGGGCGAGAGGTCATTCAGGTCGCGTTCGCGGATGGCCGCCTCGATGCGCTTCAACGGCGCCAGTGCCTGGTACAGCGTGAACATGGCGGCCACCAGCGTGAACACACTCATCACCACGATCACCACCAGCGCCTTGCTGCCCAGGCTGTGGGCGAAGGACATGCGGGCATTGTTGGTCTGCGCCAGCACGATGACGGCCCAGGGATGCGGGCTGTCGACCGGCATGCGGCGGCCGATGATGGCCATGCGCACCGGCGTGCCCAGGTATTGGCCATCGCGCAGCAGCGGGCCCTGTTCCAGCTCGGTCCAGGGAATCTCGGGGCGGAATTCGGCATCGCCGGCAATCACCCGGCCACGCGGATCGAAGACGGCATAGATGGCGTGGTCGCCGGTACCCAGCATCGACAGCGCCGCCAGCGGCACATCGACACTGACCTCGCCATGGTCGTACCAGGTGTTTTCGGCGATCTGCAGGGCGCTGCCGGCGAGGATGCGGTCATAGGCTTCCTTGGCGGCCAGCTGGGTGGAAATCCAGATCGCGATCAACAGCACCGCGGCGCTGGCCAGCAGCACCGCGCCCACCCGCACCACCAGCCGGGTATAGAGCGAGCGCCCGGCCACCACATCCTGAGTGCGGCCCTGCATCAGGGTAGTGCCTCGGCCGGGGCCTGCAGCACCAGCTGGTAGCCCAGGCCGCGCAGGGTGCGGATCTCGAAGGCGGCACCGGCCAGCTTCTTGCGCAGACGCGCCACGTATTGCTCCACCGTGTTGGCGTTGGGGGTGTCATCGACGGTGAAGAGCCGGTCCATCAACTCATCTTTGTTGAAGATGCGGCCCGGACGGGCGGCGATGATTTCCAGCAGGGTCACCTCGCGCCGGGTCAGGTCGATGGGCTGGCCGTCCAGCGTGGCGCTGCGGCTCTTGCGGTCGATGCACAGGTTGGCGCAGTGCAGCAGGTTGGTGGATTCGCCGCCGCTACGGCGCAGCAGGACGCGGATGCGGGCTTCCAGTTCGCGGAAATCGAAGGGCTTGACCAGGTAGTCATCCGCGCCCAGGTCCAGGGCGCGCACCCGTTCCTCGATCTCGCCGCAGGCGGTCAGCATCAGCACCGGGGTGTGCTGGCCACGCGTGCGCAATTGTTCCAGCAGGGCGAAGCCGTCCAGTTGCGGCAGCATCACGTCCAGGATCAAGAGGTCGAAGGCCTCGCCCAGGCGGCGGCTGGCGGCCAGGCCCTGGCTCTCCCATTCCACGGTATGGCCGATGCGGGTGAGGTGGGAGACGATGGCCTCGGCCACGTCGGCGGTGTCTTCGACCAGCAGGATGCGCATGGGGATCTCCAGTGTGATGGCGTTGCCGCAGCTGTGGGCGCTGCTTGGGCGTGTTGCAGGGCGCCATTGTATGCCCGAACGCATAGGGAAAAACAGCCGTCAGCTTTTAGTCAGATTCGTTACAGCTTCGCGGCCTAGCATCCGTTCCAACATAAATCCTATAAATCATTTGGAGACTTGCATGAGCGACAATGCCCATGGCGCATCTGCCATCGATCCATCGCGTCCGCTGCTGGAGATCGACCGCGTCACCCTGCAATACAAGACCACCGATTCGCTGGTGACGGCCACCCAGAGCGTGAGCTTCAACGTCCATCCGGGCGATCGCTACATCCTGCTGGGTCCCTCCGGTTGCGGCAAGTCCACCCTGTTGAAGGCTATCGGCGGCTACCTGCAACCGACCTCCGGCGCGATCCGCCTCAAGGGTCGCGAGGTGCATGAGCCGGGGCCGGACCGCATGATGGTGTTCCAGGAATTCGACCAGCTGCTGCCCTGGAAGACGGTGCGCCAGAACGTCGAATTCGCGTTGCACGCCAGTGGTCGCCTGCAGGGCCGCGCCGCCGCCGAGCGCGCCGAGTACTACATCAGCAAGGTGGGCCTGGCCAAGTTCATCGACAGCTATCCGCACATGCTCTCCGGGGGCATGAAGCAGCGCGTCTCGATTGCCCGCGGCATGGCCATGGAGCCCGATGTGCTGCTGATGGACGAACCCTTCGCCGCGCTGGACGCGCTGACCCGCCGCAAGATGCAGGACGAGCTGCTGCGCCTGTGGGACGACACCCAGTTCACGGTGCTCTTCGTGACCCACTCCATCGAGGAAGCCATCCGCGTCGGTACCCGCATCCTCCTGCTGACCCCGCACCCGGGCCAGGTCCGCGCCGAACTCAATAGCATCGACCCCAGCCAGCTGGGAACCGCCGCCCAGGCCGAGCTGGAAACCCGCATCAACGACATGCTGTTCGCGCATCACTGAGCCGCGCCAGGAGACAACAATCATGCAAACCAATCTGCCCTACGTCCGCCCCGAGATCGTGGTGGAACCCAACCCCAATGCCACCGCCGAGGTGCAGCGCCCGCTGTCGGCCTTCGAATCGCTGTATCGCATGGGCTGGCTGCGCAAGACCGTGATCCTGCTGGTGCTGGCGATGATCTGGGAAGTCTATGGCCGCTGGCTGGACAATGCGTTGCTGTTCCCCAGCTTCAGCGAGACGGTGCAGGCCTTCCTCGCCGGCATCGGCAGCGGCGTGCTGCTGGAGCGTGCCGCGGTATCCATGCAGACCCTGCTGGTGGGCTACGGCCTGGGCATCCTGCTGGCCGGTCTGTTGACCACGGTGGCCATCAGCTCGCGCATCGGCAACGACCTGCTGGAAACCCTGACCTCCATGTTCAACCCGCTGCCGGCCATCGCGCTCTTGCCGCTGGCGCTGATCTGGTTCGGCCTGGGCACCGGCAGCATCATCTTCGTGCTGGTGCACTCGGTGTTGTGGGCGGTGGCCCTGAATACCCATGGCGGTTTCCGCGCGGTGTCCAACACCCTGCGCATGGTGGGCCAGAACTATGGCCTGCGCCGCTTCTCGCTGGTGAAGTCCATCCTGATCCCGGCTGCCTTTCCCAGCATCCTCACGGGCCTGAAAGTGGGCTGGGCCTTTGCCTGGCGCACGCTGATCGCAGCCGAGCTGGTGTTCGGTGTTTCTTCCGGCGCCGGCGGCCTGGGCTGGTACATCTTCGAAAACCGCAACCAGCTGGAAACCGCCAATGTGTTCTCCGGCCTGTTCTTCGTGATCATCATCGGCCTGGTGGTGGAGAACCTGATCTTCGCCCAGATCGAGAAGCGCACCATTCGCCGCTGGGGCATGCAGCACTGAGACCGAGCGCAACACGACTGACCACGACAAGACCGATAAACTGAGAACCCACAGGAGACAACACATGAAACGTCGTACCTTTAGCAGCATGATGATCGCCGCCACTCTGGCACTGTCCACCGCCGCCGGTGCCGCCCGCGCCGAAGCGCCGGAAGTGCGCATTTCCCACGGCTACGGCCTGCTGTACCTGCCGCTGATGGTGATCCGCGACCAGGGCCTGCTGGAAAAGCATGCCAAGGCCATGGGCCTGGGCGATGTGAAGACCAAGTGGGTGCTGCTGGACGGCGGCAATGTCATCAACGACGCCATGCTGGCCGGTAACCTGGACATTGCCGGCACCGGCGCCCCGGGCTTCGTGACCCTGTGGTCCAAGGCCCACGGCATCCCGCGTTCGGAAGTGGTGGGCCTGGGCGCACTGTCGACCTCGCCGCTCTGGCTCAACACCAACAACCCCAACGTCAAGTCGCTCAAGGACTTCACGCCCAAGGACAAGATCGCCATCCCCGGCATCAAGACCTCGCTGTCGGCCGTGCTGTTGCAGATGGCCGCGGCCAAGACCTTCGGTGCCGAGAACTACGCCAAGCTGGACCCGCTGACAGTGAGCCTGTCACACCCGGAGGCGATGGCCTCTCTGGTCTCCGGCAAGACCGAGATCACCGCCCACTTCACCTCGCCGCCGTTCTCCTACCAGGAAGCCAAGGCGCCCGGCATCACCCGCGTGCTGAACTCCACCGACGTGCTGGGCCACATCACCATCGACGTGGTCTTCGCCCTGAAGTCCTTCACCGACAAGAACCCCAAGCTGACGCAAGCCTTCATGGCGGCGCAGGAAGAAGCGAACGCCTATATCGTCAAGAACCGCAAGGGCGCGGCTGAAACCTTCCTGCGCGTCTCCAAGCTCAAGCTGCCGCAGGAAGAAGTGGAACAGATGCTGGCCGACCCCGGTACCGAGTTCTCGACCACGCCGGTGGACATCATGCAATACGTGCTCTTCATGAGCAAAGCCGGCACCATCAAGACCAAGCCGGCGGTGTGGAACGAGATGTTCGTGCCGGCCTTCAAGGACCGCAAGGGGAGTTGAGGGGAGTGCAGGGAAGTTGCGTGGCGCTGTCTTGCCATGCCATGACACAGCCGGGGGCGGCAGACACTGCCCCCGGCTGTGTCATTTTTCTTGCGCGTTGATCCGGTCGCAACGCTGTGCCACCAGCTCCACCAGTGCATCTCCCAGCGATTCCGGCCGCCCTTCGAACAGGCGTTGCAAGGCCTGGGGATCGGCCAGATGCGCATACAGCGCCTGGCGCGCCGGGTAATCGGTCGCCATGCGCACCGCCGCCAGGATGTAGTCATCCAGAGTGGTGGCAATGGTCCAGTCGGGTAGACCGACCCGGCGGAACAGGCCCTCGTCGATGTGCTCGAAGACTTCCGGCCCGGTCTTGCAGACCCCCGGCAGGCCGACCGTGAAGGCGTCGATGATGCCGTTGGTATTGCCGAAGGGCAGGGGCGACAGGAACATGTCGCACTGGTTGAAGATGGACAGGTATTGCTGGTAAGGCTGGTGCGGGTAGACCTGGGCGCCCGGCACGTAGCGCAGCACCAGGCGCTGCAGTTGCGGATACAGCAGCCCCTGCGCCTGACCGACCAGGAAGTGCAGATGCACCTGCTTGCCGGCGCCGCCACCGGGCGGACGGGCCGCCAGTTCCACGATCTTCTGGCAGGCCATCAGGAAGCGCGGATTGAGCTTCATCGTGGTGGCGGCGATGGCGATGTTGACGTGGGGCAGGTCGCGTCGCTCCAGGCGCGGTACCGCGAAGGGAATGGCCGAGGGCCGATAGGGCTGGCCGTCGGCCGGCAGGCGCAGCAGCTTTTCGCTGAAGCAGGCCGGGTCGCCGACGAAGTCGTCTTCCACGCTGATGTAGTCGATGCGCGGCGAATGCGTGGTGGCCGGGTGGCCGAGCGCCGCCACCTGCAGCGGTGCCACGCGCAGGTTGGCGGCAAACATGGTGATCGGGAACATGCCCACGCTGGGCATGTAGAACACCTGTGGCTGTCGGGTGCGGGCCTGCGCGGCGATCTGGCGCATGCAGCCCATCAGGTCCGACGGTTGCTCCAGGATGACGAATTCATCGAAGACCGCCCGCCCCAGATCGTCGGTATTGGCCTCGTAGCCCATGGCCACGACGTGGAAGTGGCGTCGCGCCGCCTCCAGCGTCTTGGAGTGGGTGCGATAGATGGAGTGACCACCGGAAAACCATTCCAGCAGCACCAGCATGACCGGCTTGCCGTCGACCCGGCCAGCGCCATCGTGATCCAGGTCGGCCAGACCCTCGGCGCGCAACTTCTTGACGATCAACTGGTTGATGGCGCCCTTGATGCGATGGCGCTGCGGCAGGTCGGCATAGCTGCAGTGCATGTAGACGTCATGCAGCACCGCCACCGGCAGCCCGTCCAGCGAGTCCAGCTGCTGCAGCCGGTCCGGCAGCCAGCCCAGCAAGGCCTCGCGCTTGGAGTGCGCTGCCGGCGTGCCGAGAAAGCGCGGCGACATCAAGGCCAGGAACAGGGCGGCCGCCAGCGGCTTGTTCTGCGCCCACAGCATTTCCACGTCCAGCGGCAGTTCCGATTCGGGCGAATAGAGGATGCAGAATTTCACCAGGTCCAGCGGCTTGATTTCGAACACCTCGGCCTGCGGACCGCCCAGCTTGAGCGAGGCCAGGATGTGGTCGGCATTGATGAAATGGCTGGCGCCGAACAGCGCCGCCAGCCAGCGCTGGAAATTGATCAGCTGGCCGAAACCGTCCGGGCTGATGTGAAAGGCGGGGTCCGAGAACAGTGCCGAGATGGCGCTGGTGACGCGGGTCAGCATGTGCTGCTCCAGCTCGGTGGCGGTGACGGCGGCCGATACCTGCAGCGAAAACTTGTCGGCCAGTTGCCCGTACTGGCGATCGATCAGCAGCAGCAGGCGCACCAGTTCGCGGGCGGCTGGCTCATGCTGCCGCGAGTAGCACAGGTACTCGAATTTTTCCAGGGAGAAAATTTCGTCGGGGCTGGCCGTCATGGCGGGATCTCGTCATCAAATGGAGGCAGCCGGCATTGTGCCGTCTATGGCAGACGACTGCCAGCGCTTTCACGTCGTGCCGCGCCAGACGGTGTGGGGAAGATCCACTGCACCGCCTCCGGCGCCCCGAACAGCCGCGCCGCACCATGGGCGGCGCCGGGGATCTGCCGTTGCGGATGATCGACCGGAATCTGCCAGCGCTGCGACAGGTCGTGTTCGCTGCCCACGTAGGCCAGTTGTCGCGCCACCCGGGTCTGGCCTTGCATCGCTGCGCCGCAGGCATGGTCGAGGTAGCGGTGCTGCGGATCGGTGTCGCGAGCACCCACCATGTAGCGCACGTCCCGGGCGGCATAGCGGGCAAATAGCTGGCGTCCGTCCAGCTGCGGTGGCGGCAGGTAGGCGGGCGCATGCTGCAGCCCGTAGCGGTAGTCGTCGTAGCGCGGACAGGCCTGCATCTGCATGGTCGGGATGGCAAAGCCGTCGCCGAGCGGGCGTTCCGGGCTCAGGTAGAGGTAGGAGGAGGGGCTGGAGATGACATAGCGCACATGGATGCCCGCCTGTTGCAGCTCTTCCGTGACCGCATTCAACACCGCGTAGCGCTGCAGCAGCTGCGCTCCGGCCGAATGGCCGATCAGCACGATCTCGCGCAGGTCCGGAAAGCGCCGCGGGTCACCCAGCCAGCGCAGCAGGTCGTCCAGCACCTGGAAACTGGTGATCCCCGTCACGCCCCGCGCCGACGGTTTGCCCTGCATCCAGGCGCCGCCGCCCCATACCGGCATGCCCGGCAGCACGCCACGATCCTTGTGGGCCATGAAGTTGGGGGCCAGCAGCAAGTTGTCGGACGCTGCCAGACCGGCCATCGTCAGCAGGTGCTGACCGATGGCGAAGTAATCGTCGGCGTTGCGCTTGACGCCGTGCAGGATCACCACGGCCTGCCGCACGTGACTTGGCAACCGGCCCAGATCGGCATTGGCATGCAGGCCGAAGGTGTAGGGCAGGCGAGCGGGGCCTTCCAGCAGCAAAGGCTGGCGCATCGCGTCGCCGCTGGCAGTGGATGCAGCGGAGGCAGCGGCACAGTGGCCCAGGAGGGAGGTCAGCAGCAACGCCAGGGCGCAGGCGAGGGACATCAGGGAAGAGGGTGGTCGGGCCATGGTCTCAAAGGTGGCGAGCCTGTGCGTGCGTCGGCCTGCCACTATAGCCGGCAAATGCCCGGCCCGCTCAGTGCGAGGTACGGGCCTGCAGCATGGCCGAGGGCGACTGGCCGAACAGTTTCTTGTAGTCGCACGAGAACTGGCTGAAATTGCTGAAACCCCAGGCCGCCGCAATGTCGCCGATGGGCTGTCGGCCATCGCCCTGGGCCAGCGCGCGGCGCACGCCGTTCAGGCGCAGCAGGCGCAGGTAGCTCATCGGGCTCACGCCCAGCACATCCTCGAAACAGTATTGCAGCGTACGCCGGCTCACATGCAATGCCTCGCACAGCATGGGCACGGTGACCGGGCTTTCCTGATGGGCCAGGGCCAGATCGCGGGCATCGTTGACGATGCGACGGCGGCGCAGCAGGCTGGCGCCGGCCTCGGCTTCGATATCCCCTTCGTCCAGCAGTGCCAGCAGCGAGACCAGTACCGCTTCCTGGCGCAGTTGCAGGGCGGCATGGGCTGCCTGGCCGCTGGCCTGGCCGGCCAGCGCGAGCAGGGCGCCGATCTGGTGGCGGCAATCGTCCAGGCCGCCGGCGTCCACCTTCAGCATTTCGGCCTGACCCAGCCGGCGCCAGTCGGGCTGGCAGCCGAGCCGGCCGGCGCTGGCCTGCAGGGCGTCGCGCTGGACCACGACACCGAAGATGTCATGTTGATCCGGCGTGACCAGTTCGAATTCGCAGGCGCCGGGTCGGGTCATCACCACGTCCTGTGGCACCAGGCGGCCATTGATGCGCATGCCCATGGTGCGCACCTCGATGCCGAACCAGTAGGCATCCGGCCATACCTGGCAGGACTGGCGCACGGCACGGCTGCCGGCCTCGCGAAAGATCTGCAGACCTTCGCTCTGCCATTCCTGCAGCACACCCTCGAAGCTGCCGCAGGCCAACTGGTCGTAGCGCTGCTCCCAGTCGGTGAGGTTATGGGCATGTTCGTCCACGTCACGCGCAACGGCGGTGCGCAATGCCCGCCGGCTGTGCGTTGCCACTGTGTCAGGCTGGGACAGTGCAAGAGAGGACATGGGACGACTCCATAGATGAGTGGCATCGATAGCCGCCCGCAGGCGACGCAGTTTTGCCGAATTTCGATAACGCCGCCGATTTGGCCGTTGCTATATTGCGTCGCTAGGGCAGCGTCTTGATCAAAATCAAGCAAGCCGCATGCCCGCAAAGATGGCTCTTTTGCCACCCTGACGGCCGCCACAGTGCGGCCCACCTCTCGCGCCAACAGGAGAATCCGATGAATGCAAGCTCTTCAGGGCAGGGGCATACGCTCAAGCCCGTCCTGTCCACCCTGCAGCTCTGGGCCATTGCGGTCGGGCTGGTGATCTCCGGTGAGTATTTCGGCTGGAGCTACGGCTGGGCCAGCGCCGGCACGCTGGGCTTTACGGTAACGGCGCTGTTCATCGCGGCCATGTACGCCACCTTCATCTTCAGCTTTACCGAACTGACCACCTCCATCCCCCATGCCGGCGGCCCGTTTGCCTACAGCAAGCGCGCCTTCGGGCCGGTGGGCGGTTACCTGGCCGGGGCGGCCACGCTGATCGAGTTCGTCTTCGCGCCGCCGGCCATTGCGCTGGCCATCGGGGCCTATCTGAACGTGCAGTTTCCTGCGCTCGATCCCAAGCTGGCCGCGTTGGGCGCCTATCTGGTCTTCATGACGCTCAATATCGTGGGGGTGCAGATCGCCGCCACCTTCGAGCTGTGCGTGACGCTGCTGGCGATCTTCGAACTGCTGGTCTTCATGGGCGTGGTGGCGCCGGGCTTCTCGATGGCCAACTTCACCAAGGGCGGCTGGTCGGGCAGCGATGGCTTCAGCCTGGCGGCGGTGCCAGGCATGTTTGCGGCGATCCCGTTCGCGATCTGGTTCTTCCTGGCCATCGAGGGCGTGGCCATGGCCGCCGAAGAAGCCAAGGACCCGCGTCGCTCCATCCCCATCGCCTACATCACCGGCATCCTGACGCTGGTGGTGCTGGCCATCGGCGTGATGCTCTTCGCCGGTGGCGTGGGTGACTGGACCAAGCTGGCCAACATCAACGACCCGTTGCCGCAGGCGATGAAGCTGATCGTGGGCGAGAACAGCAACTGGCTGCACATGCTGGTGTGGCTGGGCCTGTTCGGGCTGGTGGCGTCCTTCCACGGCATCATCCTGGGTTATTCGCGGCAGATCTTCGCCCTGGCCCGGGAGGGTTACCTGCCGGCCTATTTCGCCCGCGTCCATCCCCGTTTCAAGACCCCGCACCGGGCCATCCTGGCCGGCGGCGTGGTGGGCATTGCCGCCATCTACAGCGATGAACTCATCAAGATCGGCGGCCAGACCCTCACCGCCAACATCGTCACCATGTCGGTGTTCGGCGCGATCCTGATGTACATCCTGTCGATGCTCTCGCTGTTCCGCCTGCGCCGCGACGAGGCCGGCCTGGAGCGCCCGTTCCGGGCACCGCTGTACCCGTACTTCCCGGCCTTCGCGCTGTTCGGCGCGCTGGTGTGCATGGCCACCATGATCTATTACAACCCGCTGATCTTCGGCATCTTCGTCGGCCTGCTGGCCCTGGGCTATGCCTGGTTCCTGGCCACGGCGCGACACCGGGCGGAGGGTGCGGCGGCGATGGCGAAATCCTGAGCGGCATGATTTTCCAAACGATATAAAACTTTTATTTCCTCAAGGCCATCATGAACAACAAGCACACACCGACGACCGACTCCCACCCGCCCGCGCTGCAGCGCCGTGGTTTCCTGGGTGGCCTGCTGGCCGCTGCCGCCGGCGGCACGCTGGCGACTCTGGCCAGCCCGGCCCATGCAGCCAGCCGCGCCGAGGTGGCGCTGGACCGCGCCAAGTGGGCCATGCGCAATCACGACATGGTGGCGCAGATGATCGCCGAACACGGCAAGCTGGCGCCGGGCTACCAGTCCGGCAAGCGCCCCTACGCGGTCTTTGACTGGGACAACACCAGCATCATGAATGACTGCGAGGAAGCGCTGCTGATGTACCAGATCAATACGCTGTCCTTCAAGCTGAGCCCGGCCGAGTTCGCCGCCATCACGCGCCAGAACGTGCCACCGGGTCCGTTCAGCAAGGACTTCAAGAACGCCGCCGGCCAGATCGTCGACCTCGACTCCATCTGCGCCGACCTGGACGCCGACTATGCCTTCCTGCATGCCAACTACAAGGGCATGGCGGGCAGCAAGTCGCTGGAGGAAGTGACGGCCACCACCGAGTTCCAGGACTTTCGCGCCAAGCTGTATTACCTCTACGAAGCGGTCAACGACACCCATGGTGTGAACGTGGGCTATCCGTGGGTGATCTATTTCTTCGCCAACATGAGCGTGGCCGAGGTGAGCGCCCTGGCCGAGGCCTCCAACGATGCGGCACTGGGCGCCGCGCTGACCAAGGTCAAGTACACCAGCCCGGCCGACCGTCCGGGCAAGGCGGGCGTGGTGAGCGTGTCGCACTTCCACGGCATCCGCCTGTGCACCGAGATCGCCACCCTGATGGACAGCCTGCGCCGCAACGGCATCGACGTCTACGTCTGCACCGCCTCGCTGGAGGATGTGGTGGCGGTGTTCGCGACCCATCCCAAGTACGGCTACCACGTCACGCGTGACAACGTCATCGGCCTGCGTCTGGAGCGCAACGGCCAGGCCTTCCGCAATGCCTACCTCAAGGACTGGCCGCTGACCTGGGGGCCGGGCAAGACGGTCGCCATCAAGCAGGTGCTGGTGGCGCAGAAGGGCTATGGCCCGCTGTTCGTGGCAGGCGATAGCGATGGCGACTACGATATGCTGCGGGACTTCCCGGAGACCCGTTTCGGGCTCATCGTCAACCGCATGAAGAACGGCAAGATCGGCGAGCTGTCCAAGCTGGCGGCCGACCAGATCAGCACCGACAAGCCGCGCTTCCTGCTGCAGGGCCGGCAGGAATCGACCGGCAACTGGGTGCCGGCCGAAACCAGCATCAAATACGGCAAGACCGCACCGCAACTGCTCACCAGCTGAGCGGCAGGGTGCCAGACCGGGCCGGTGCCGCCACCCACGGCAGCACCGGCTCAGGCGAACAAGGAGGAGCAGCATCATGGCCGAACACCGTTTCCGGCACAGCGCAGGTAGCGCCAGCTACGTGTTTCGCGATCTCAAGGACCTGATGGCCAAGGCCAGCCCGGCGCGCTCGGGCGACCTGCTGGCCGGGGTGGCGGCGGGCAGCGCCGAAGAGCGGGCGATTGCACAGATGGCGCTGGCCGATCTTCCGCTGAAGCTCTTCCAGGAAGAGCTTCTCATCCCCTATGAAGAGGACGAGATCACCCGTCTCATCCTCGACAGCCACGACCGCGCCGCCTTCGCACCCATCGCCCATCTCACCGTGGGCGACCTGCGCAACTGGCTGCTGGCCGACGACACCGACAGCGCCGTGCTGGCAGCGGTGGCGCCCGGCATCACCCCGGAGATGGCTGCGGCCGTCAGCAAGATCATGCGCAACCAGGACCTGATCCTGGTGGCCAAGAAGTGCCGCGTGGTGACGGCCTTTCGCAATACCATCGGCCTGCCGGGCCGGCTCTCGACCCGCCTGCAGCCCAATCACCCGACCGACGACGCCAGCGGCATCGCCGCCAGCATGCTCGATGGCCTGATGTACGGTAACGGCGACGCCGTCATCGGCATCAACCCCGCCACCGACAACGTGCCGCAGGTGGTCAAGCTGGTCGGCATGATGGCCGACGTCATTGCGCGCTATGACATCCCCACCCAATCCTGCGTATTGACCCACGTCACCAACACGATTGCCGCCATTGAGCGCGGTGCGCCGGTGGACCTGGTATTCCAGTCGATTGCCGGCACCGAGGCCGCCAACCGCAGCTTCGGCATCGATCTCTCCCTGCTGGGCGAGGCGCGCGAAGCCGCTCTGTCGCTCAAGCGCGGTACCGTGGGCGACAACGTCATGTATTTCGAGACCGGGCAGGGCAGTGCGCTCTCCGCCAATGCCCATCACGGCATCGACCAGCAGACCTGCGAGGCCCGCGCCTATGCGGTGGCGCGGGCGTTCAAGCCGCTGCTGGTGAACACCGTGGTCGGCTTCATCGGTCCCGAATATCTCTACGACGGCAAGCAGATCATCCGCGCTGGCCTGGAAGACCACTTCTGCGCCAAGCTGCTGGGCCTGCCCATGGGCTGCGACGTCTGCTACACCAACCACGCCGAGGCCGACCAGAACGACATGGACGTGCTACTGACCCTGCTGGGCGTGGCCGGCTGTACCTTCGTGATGGGCATCCCCGGCTCGGACGACATCATGCTGAACTACCAGACCACGTCCTTCCACGATGCGCTGTATGCGCGCCGGGTGCTGGGTTCGCGCCCCGCGCCCGAGTTCGAGGCCTGGCTGCACCGGATGCAGATCTTCAACCAGGGCAGCGACGAAGCTGCCTTCCGCCTGCATGCCGACATGGCGCCGGGCTTTCGCGATACCTTGCTGCGGCTGCAATGAGCATGGACGACCAGCCCATTTCTCCTTCAGGTGCAGAAAACGTCAGCCCCGGTGCGGAATCGGTCACGGCCAATCCGTGGGAAGCGCTACGCCGTTTCACCGCTGCACGCATCGCCCTGGGGCGCAGCGGCGTCAGCCTGCCGACCGTGCCGCAACTGGCCTTCCAGCTGGCGCATGCGCAGGCGCGGGATGCCGTGCATCTGCCGCTGGATGTGGCTGCCTTGACGGCACAGTTGCAGGCGCAGGGTATCTGCGCTGCCGAAGAGGTACTGCAGGTCCAGAGCGCAGCAACGGACCGCCTGGTCTATCTGCAGCGCCCTGACTTCGGACGCAAGCTCTCGGAGGCATCGCGCCAGCAGTTGCTGGCGCGTTTCGGCAGCCAGGCGCCGCGCAGCTACGACGTCGGCTTCGTCATCGCCGACGGCCTCTCGGCCCGCGCCATCGTGCGCAATGCCGCGCCTTTCCTGGGCGAGGTGATGCGACGCATCGCACCGGAAGGCTGGACCATGGCGCCGCCGGTGATCGTGCAACAGGGCCGGGTGGCGGTGGCTGACGAGATCGGGGAATTGCTGGGCGTGAAGCTGGTGGTGATCCTGATCGGCGAGCGCCCGGGCCTGAGCTCACCCGATAGCATGGGCCTGTACCTGACCTGGATGCCGGCACGCGGACTGACCGATGCCAGCCGCAACTGCATTTCCAACGTACGTCCGGAAGGCTTGCCCTATCCGGAAGCGGCCTACAAGCTGCACTACCTGATGGCCCAGGCGCACCAGCGCAGCCTGTCGGGCGTGGCCTTGAAGGATGAGACGGCTGGTGAGGGCGCGGAGCTGGATGTGCGGCGCAATTTCCTGCTCGGGGGAGATTAAGCCGGCGCCGCACCTCGCCCCTGGCGATGCCCCGGCAGCCGTTCGGACTGAGTAGCGGCTCTGCCGCGTATCGAAGACTCACTGGCATGCGCGCCTTCGATACGCCGCACTGATGTGCGGCTACTCAGTCTGAACGGTAGTCGGTTGGTTTGCCGCTATTCAAGATGGCCGTTCGGACTGAGTAGCGGCTCTGCCGCGTATCGAAGACTCACCGGCATGCGCGCCTTCGATACGCCGCACTGATGTGCGGCTACTCAGTCCGAACGGTAGTTGGTTCACCAGTAGCTTTCCCGCATGCTCCTGCCATGCAGGCTCAGCCCGCAAAAAGCAAAAAGGCCGCGAACTTGCATTCGCGGCCTTTCCGTTTTCACTGCGGGAGGGTGCTCCAGCTACCCTCCGGCAGATGAAGGCGCCTTACAGCGATTCCAACGCCTGGTTCAGCGTGGCGCTCGGACGCATCACGGCGAAGGTCTTTTCGCGGTCCGGCAGGTAGTAGCCACCGATGTCCACTTCCTTGCCCTGCACCGCATTGAGCTCTTCCACGATCTTCTGCTCGTTGTCGGTCAGTGCCTTGGCCAGCGGTGCGAACTGCTTGGCCAGATCGGCGTCGTCCTTCTGCGCGGCCAGTTCCTGGGCCCAGTACAGGGCCAGGTAGAAGTGGCTGCCGCGGTTGTCCAGTTCACCGGTCTTGGGCGAGGGCGACTTGTTGTTGTCCAGCAGCTTGCCGGTAGCGGCATCCAGGGTCTTGGCCAGGATCTTGGCGCGGTTGTTGCCGGTCTTGATGCCCACGTCTTCGATGGACACGGCCAGGGCCAGGAATTCACCCAGCGAATCCCAGCGCAGGTGGTTTTCACCGACCAGCTGTTGCACGTGCTTGGGCGCCGAGCCGCCAGCGCCGGTTTCGAACATGCCGCCGCCGGCCATCAGCGGAACGATCGACAGCATCTTGGCCGAGGTACCCAGTTCCATGATCGGGAACAGGTCGGTCAGGTAGTCGCGCAGGATGTTGCCGGTCACCGAGATGGTGTCCTGGCCACGGATGACGCGTTCCAGGGTGTAACGCATGGCGCGCACTTGCGACATGATCTGGATGTTGGCACCGGTCAGGTCGTGATCCTTCAGGTAGGTGTTGACCTTCTTGATCAGTTCGGCTTCGTGCGGACGGTACGGGTCCAGCCAGAACACGGCCGGCATGCCGGACAGGCGGGCGCGGGTCACGGCCAGCTTGACCCAGTCGCGGACCGCTGCGTCCTTGACCTGGCACATGCGCCAGATGTCGCCTTCTTCCACGTTCTGCTCCAGCAGGACCTGGCCGTCCAGGGTGACGATGCGGGCCACACCGGCTTGCGCGATTTCGAAGGTCTTGTCGTGCGAACCGTATTCCTCGGCCTTCTGGGCCATCAGGCCGACGTTGGGCACGGTACCCATGGTGGTCGGGTCGAAGGCGCCGTTGGTCTTGCAGAAGTTGATGATTTCCTGATAGATGCGGGCGAAGGTCGATTCCGGCAGCAGGGCCTTGGTGTCTTCGGTCTTGCCGGCGGCGTTCCACATCTTGCCGCCCGCGCGGATCATGGCCGGCATGGAGGCGTCGACGATCACGTCGTTGGGGGCGTGCAGGTTGGTGATGCCCTTGGCGGAGTCCACCATGGCCAGGCGCGGGCGCTTGGCTTCATCGGCCTTCAGGTCGGCCAGCACTTCAGCCTTCTTGGCTTCGGGCAGGGTGTTGATCTTTTCATAGACACCCGACATGCCGTTGTTCGGGTTCACGCCGATCTCGGCGAACAGGGCGGCGTGCTTGGCGAAAGTGTCCTTGTAGTAGGTACGCACGGCGTGGCCGAAGACGATGGGGTGCGAGACCTTCATCATGGTGGCCTTGACGTGCACCGACAGCAGCAGGTCGGTATCGAAGGCATCCTGCATCTGTTCTTCGTAGTAGGCGCACAGGGCCTTCTTGCTCATGAACATGCTGTCGATGATTTCACCGGCCTGCAGCGAGACCTTGGACTTCAGGACGATGGTTTCACCGGACTTGGTGACCAGATCCATCTTGACGTCGACAGCCTTGTCCAGGGTCAGGCTCTTTTCACCGGCGTAGAAGTCGCCGCCATGCATGTGCGCCACGTGGGTGCGCGAGGCCATCGACCACTTCGCCATCGAGTGCGGGTGCTTGCGGGCGTAGTTCTTGACGGCGTTGGGTGCGCGGCGATCGGAGTTGCCTTCGCGCAGGACCGGGTTCACGGCGCTGCCGGTGACCTTGGCGTAGCGCTTCTGCAGGGCCTTTTCTTCGTCGGTGGAGGGGTTTTCCGGATAGTCGGGCAGCTTGTAGCCGCGTGCCTGCAGTTCGCGGATGGCCGCTTGCAGCTGCAGGATGGAGGCGCTGATGTTGGGCAGCTTGATGATGTTGGCGTCCGGGCTCTGGGTCAGTGCGCCCAGTGCGGCCAGGTTGTCGGGGACTTTCTGCTCATCGGTGAGGTACTCCGGGAATTCAGCCAGGATACGCGCAGCCACCGAAATATCGCTTTCGACGACGTCGATGCCAGCCGGAGCGGTGAACTTCTTGACGATGGGCAAGAGCGAGTGGGTCGCCAGATAGGGTGCCTCGTCGGTCAGCGTATAGATGATGGTCGGGTTGCCAGTAGTCACGATGATGTCCTTGCGTTGGTGTGTTGATGTGCTTTGGTGCGATCCTCGCAGCGCCGGATGGACCGTCCTTGCTCTGTCGGCCTGGACTGGTGCCATCTCCTTGTCGGCTTGCTGCGCGGAAATTCGTCTCCCGGGGCGGCGTTCCCGGCGTACTGCTGCCAGAGGGCCGCGGCAAAAAACAGCGGTAGTTTACTCCTAAGCGGGCGGAAATGCTTCAACTCTTATATAAGACTTGAAGAAATTTTTGTATTTCCTTCGATTCAAGGGGCAGCGGTTTGTCGGGGCGTGATGATCGATTAACCTTTTTGGTTTAATTGCCGATTGGGTATGGGCCTACGTCAAGTTGACGGTGGTCGATGAGGTGCTTGTCGTTTCCTTCAAGGAGCTATGAAATGAAATGCCCCTCCTGTGGTGGCGCTGAACTGGTGCGCGACACCCGCAACCTGAGCTATGTCTACAAGGGTGAAAGCACGGTCATTGAAGCGGTGACGGGGAATTTCTGTCCGGCTTGTGGCGAGATACTGCTCAATCGCGAGCAGGGGGATCGCTACAGCGCCCTGATCGGGCAGTTCCAGCGCCGCATCAATGCGGCCTACGTCGATCCGGACTACATCGCCCGCGTGCGCCGCAAGCTCGACCTCGATCAGCGTCAGGCTGCTGAACTCTTCGGGGGCGGCGTCAATGCCTTTTCCCGCTACGAAAACGGCAAGACCAAGCCGCCGCTGGCACTCGTCAAGCTGTTCCGGCTGCTGGACCGCCATCCGGACCTGCTGGAAGAGATTCGCACGGCCTGATGCCAGCCTGCCAGGCCGCTTCATTTGCCCCTGGGTAGTGAGTGCTGAAGAGACGGCCGCTGTATCCACACATCATCAACTGGCCGGGTTGCCATCGATCCGGCAATTTGCCGTACAATGCCTTCCGGAGGAAAACATCATGCCCGCCGTCTCAACCGCCCGGCTCGAAGCCCGGATCAGTCCTGAATTGCAGCAATTGCTCAAGCGTGCCGCCGAGATCGAAGGTCGTACGCTGACCGATTTCGTCGTAAGCGCCGTGCAGGAGGCTGCGCAGAAGACCATCGAGCAGGCCGATGTGATCCGCCTTTCACTTCAGGACCAGCAGCGTTTCGCGGAGGCCTTGCTGGCGCCTCCATCGCCATCGCCCGCTCTCAAGCGCGCCATGGCGCGTCATGACAAGCTTCTGCGCACTGAAGAATGACGCGCCCGCCGTTCCTGGTGACGGCGCTGGAGACCGGGATTCATGATCGTGGTCGCTTCGACTGCGGCGTACCTGCACTAAACCGCTACCTGCGGGAGCAGGTCTCGCAGGACATCCGTCGTCGCGTGGCAGCCTGCTTTGTCGCCCTCGATGACAGCCAGCGCATCGCCGCCTATTACACTCTGGCCAGTGCCAGCGTGCCGCTGACCGGACTGCCGGATGATCTACGACGCAAGCTGCCGCGCTATGGCGCCATCCCTGCCATCCGCATGGGCCGCCTTGCCGTGGACCGGGAGTTCAAGGGGCGCGGCCTCGGTGGCGCGCTGCTGGTCAATGCCATGCGCCGGGCAGTGGCAGCCGAGATTCCGGGCGCGGTCATGGTGGTCGAGGCGAAGGACCCGCAGGCAGCCGCTTTTTACCGTCATCACGGGTTCATCGATCTGCGGGATGCTCCGCTCACCCTGTTTCTGCCCCTGTCCAGCCTGCGCTGACCTATGGCGCGCCGTTGCTTGCACGCATAAAAAAGGGCCGCTCAGCTTCAGCGGCCCATCATTCCAATAGCTATTGCAAAAACGCTTGTCAGGCCGCAGCCACCTGCTGCGCCGTCTTGTTGCGGTAGAGGATCAGGGTGGCGATCAAGCCACACACTGCGGCTGCGCTCATCCAGATGCCAGGCGCCGCCTTGTCGCCGGTGGCCTGGATCAGGCCGGTGGCGATGGCCGGGGTGAAGCCGCCGAACACTGCTGTGGCCAGGCTGTAGGCCAGCGAGAAACCGGCGGTACGCACGTCGGCCGGCATCACTTCGGTCAGTGCCACCACCATCGCGCCGTTGTAGCTGGCGTAGAGGAAGGACAGCCACAGTTCCACGATCAGCATCTTGCTGAAGGTGGCGTCATGCACCAGCCAGTTCACGGCCGGGTAGGCGGTCAGGATGGTCAGTACCGTGAAGGCCACCAGGATGGGGCGACGGCCGATGCGGTCCGACAGCGCGCCCATGATGGGCAGCCAGATGAAGTTGGACACGCCCACGCACAAGGTGACGATCAGGCTGGCTTCGGTGGACAGCTTCAGGACATTCTTGCCGAAGGTCGGGGTGTAGACCGTGATCAGGTAGAACGACACGGTTGTCATCGACACCAGCATCATGCCGGCGATGACCAGCTTCCAGTTCTCGATCATGGAGCGGAAGATCTGGCCGGTGCTCGGACGATGCTTGCGGCGCATGAATTCTTCGGTTTCCTGCAGCGAGCGGCGGATCACGAACAACACCGGCACGATCAGGCAGCCGATGAAGAAGGGAATACGCCAGCCCCAGTCACCGACCTGGGCCGGGGTCAGGGTGGTCGAGAGTGCGTAGCCGATGGCGGCCGCCACGATGATGGCCACCTGCTGGCTGGCAGACTGCCAGCTCACGTAAAAGCCCTTGCGGCCGGGCGTGGCCATTTCAGCCAGGTAGACCGACACACCGCCCAGTTCCACGCCGGCCGAGAAGCCTTGCAGCAGGCGACCGATCAGCACCAGCACGGGCGCCAGCGCGCCGATGGTGGCGTAGGAGGGGACAAAGGCGATCAGCATGGTGCCCAGCGCCATCAGGGCCAGGGTCACGATCAGGCCCTGGCGACGACCGACGCGGTCCACGTAGGCGCCCAGGATGATGGCACCCAGCGGACGCATCAGGAAACCGGCGCCAAAGGTCATGAAGGTCAGCATCAGGGACGCGAACTCGTTGTCGCCCGGGAAGAAGGCCTTGGAGATGTGCGTCGCGTAGAAACCGAACAGGAAGAAATCGAACATTTCCATGAAGTTGCCGCTGGTAACCCGCAGCACCGTGGAAAACTTCGACGGCGAAGAAGTGGATGTCGTCATGATATGTGCCTCGTTATCTGTTGGGCGGACCGTGTTGCTTCCGGTCTTGCGCCTGTCTCGTCCCGCCATGCGGCAGGTTGTGTCAGGATCTTTTTTGTGGGGACAGCTATTGCGCCGCCGATTCTATGCCCGAATTCCCGACCATGGACCACCCTGACCCGGGATGGAAGCAAATATCGGTTTTTTCGATAGCTGGATGAAAGCTTGGGAAGCCAATCCGGCCAAAAAAGGGGCTCTCCGGCGTTGTCCTGCACTGCGTCAAGGCAAGCTGGCCGTAAATATGGTGCAATGCCGCATCACGTTTGTGCGGCTCTGCGGCCCTGCAGCCATACAGCCCACCCACCGTTTCCGATCTCCATCCGTCTCGAAAGGTCTCCATGAAAACCGCCGTCTACAGCGCCCGTCGCTACGACCAGACCCTGCTCCTGCGTGCCAACGCCCAGTCCGGCGCGGGCCACGAGCTGGTGTTCCTGCAGGACCGGCTGGACAGCGGCACCGCCCAACTGTGCAGCGGCTGCGAGGCGGTGGCAGCCTTCGTCAACGACGATCTCGGCGCACCCGTGCTGGAGCGTCTGGCGGCCCAGGGCATACGCTTTGTCACCACCCGCTCCACCGGCTTCAACCATATCGATATCCAGGCCGCGCGCAGGCTGGGCATCACGGTGGCGCGGGTGGCGGATTATTCACCTTATTCAGTGGCCGAGTTCGCGGTGGGTCTGCTGCTGGCGGTCAACCGCAAGATCGCCCGCGCCAGCATGCGCACGCGCGAGGGCAATTTCGAACTGGATGGATTGATGGGCTTCGACCTGCACGGCAAGACCGTGGGCGTGATCGGCACCGGCAAGATCGGTGCGCTGTTTGCCCGCATCATGGCTGGCTTCGGCTGCACCGTGCTGGGCAGCGACGTGCATCGCAACCCGGATTTCAAGGCACTGGGCGGCCGTTACGTGGAGCGCGAGGCCTTGTTTGCGGCCAGTGACGTGATCTCGCTGCATTGCCCGCTCACCGAGGCCACGCGCTATCTGGTCAATGCGCAGACCCTGGCGGCCACCAAGCCCGGCTGCATCCTGGTCAATACCAGCCGCGGCGCGCTGGTGGATACCGAGGCCGCCATCGCCGCCCTCAAGAGCGGCCAGCTGCGCGGCCTGGCCATCGATGTCTATGAGCAGGAGGCCAGCCTGTTCTTCCAGGACCTGTCCTCCACCATCATCACCGACGACGTGATCCAGCGCCTGGTGTCCTTTCCCAACGTGATCGTGACCGGTCACCAGGCCTTCTTCACGGAGGAAGCCATCGGTCAGATCATGCAGACCACCATCGACAACCTCAGCGATTTCGCCACCGGCGCCAGCCTCGGGGAACGCCTGGTGGCCTGACCGGCGCTGCTTTCAACCCGCAGCGCCGCGGGTATTGAACAGCGAACCCAGTTGCTCGCCGATGCGCGGACGCAGGTGCTCGCGCACGCGATGGATGATCTCTTCGGCGTCGGCCGTGCCATAGGTCTGGGCCAGCTGCCGGTGCATGTCAAAGTGCAGGTAGAGCAGGCCACGCAGGCTCTGGAAGGCGGTTGGATGGGACTGTCCGCAGATCTGCTCGTTGTTGTCCATCACCTGGTTGAGCACGCCCGGATCGAACAGCCGCACCTGGCAGATCACGGCGAAGCGCACGATCTCCAGGTCCAGGGCTTCCAGTTCCTGGGTCAGCTCATCGGGGGTGTGGCGCTCGGCGCTGAGTTTCTCGGACATGAATTCTTTCGGAGGAGGAGGGGCCTCCAGCTTAGCATTTGCTGCGTCGCGAAAAATTGTCGGAAATCAATCCTGTCTTGATAATCAGCCGTGATCAGGGCGATGCTGCCTGAATGTGGGTGCGAGAGCGGCGAATTTTGTTGCGAGGCAGCGAGGATGGCCGCTGGGCGACGCCGGCCTCCAACGCTGCCCGCCGCACGTTACGCCGCTTCCACCATGGGATAGAAGTCCCGGTTCTCCCGGCCAATGCGGTCGAACAGCAGCTTCAACACCCGATTGGCGTCGGCACGGAACAATTCGGGTTGTTCCGCGATGCGCTGGGCGTCATTCCATTGGCGCGAAAAATGCGCGTATTGCGCCGAGATGTCCTGCATCTCCTCCTGATAATGCCTGGCCTTGGCGGCCAGTGCGGGCGACGCCTGCTGCATGGCAGGGTAGAGGTAGCGGTCTTCCACCGACAGGTGCAGCTTGATGACCGAGCTCATCGCGATCACTTCGCGGGCGATGGAGGCGGCCTCTTCGGCGATGCCCTGCGTGCACAGGGCCTTGAGTTGTTGTACGTGGCCGATGATGTCGGCGTGTTCGCGGCGGTATTTGTCCAGGTTCATATCGTTTTGCTCATGGATGATGGAAGAGCCCGCACCGGGGCAGGTCGGCCAGGTGCGGGGGCAGGACTAGAGGGCATTACTGCAGGGCGGCTGCGGGTCCGAAGAATTCGTAACGCGCCTGCGCCGCCGGTACGCCCAGTTCCTCCAGCGCCTGCCTGATGGCCTTCATGAAGGGCTTGGGGCCGACGAAGTAGGCGTCCACATCACGATCGGCCGGCAGCCACTGCTGCAACAGCGCGGCATCGATAAAGCCGTGCGCATGCGGCGCCACATCGCCGGCACGCTGGTTCTCGTAGCAGAAGCGCACCTGCAGCTGGGGATGGCGGGCGGCCAGTTCTTCCAGCGCGCTACGGAAGGCGTGCACTCCCGCATGACGGGCGGCATGGATGAAGTGCACCGGACGGCCGCTGGGCAGGGCCGCGACCAGCATGCTCATCATCGGCGTGATGCCGACGCCGCCGCTGATGAGCACCAGCGGCCTGGTGCTGGCGGTCAAGGTGAACTCGCCGGAGGGCGGGAAAAGTTCCACCACCGACCCCACATGGATCTGGTCATGCAGATGGCGCGAGACCTTGCCGTTGGCTTCGCGCTTGACGCTGATGCGGTACTGCGCCGGCTGTCCGTTCTGGCGCAGCGGCGCCGACAGCGAATACTGGCGACGCTGCTCCTCGCCGTCGACCGTCATGCGCAGGCCGATGTACTGGCCCGGTTCGAAGTCCAGCAGGCTGCCGCCATCCTGCGGCACGAAGTAGAAGGACGTGATTTCCTCGCTCTCGGCCACCTTGCGGCTGACCACGAAATGACGGCCACCGCGCCAGCCACCGGGCGCTTCGGCCTTGCTGTCGTACTGCTGGCGCTCGGCGCCGATCAGGATATCGGCCAGCTGCCCATAGGCCGCGCCCCAGGCGTCGATGACGGCATCGGTGGCGATATCCGCACCCAGCACTTCGCGGATGGCGCGCAGCAGGCAATCGCCCACCATCGGGTAGTGCTCGGGCATGACCTGCACCGCGACGTGCTTGTTGATGATCTGTGCTGCCAGGGGGCCCAGTTCTTCCAGGCGGTCGATGTGGCGGGCATACATCAGCACGCCGTTGGCCAGCGCCCGTGGCTGGTCGCCGCTGGCCTGGTGGGTACGATTGAACAGGGGACGCACTTGCGGATAGTCACGCATGAGCATCTGGTAAAAGTGCGTGGTCAGGGCCTCGCCGCCCGATTCGAGCAGGGGGACGGTGGACTTGACGATGGCGAGTTGGGCTTCGGTCAGCATGCTGGGCCTTTCAGTGGTGGAGTGGGGGTGCCGGAGTACCGGTCTGCCCTGATGTATTACAAAAGCCGTGCCACCATCCTGTCCTAATAAAATCAATGACTTAGGAAATATCCGTGTGATTTTTACCTGTGTCATAATGACTTTAATTCACTTTATTGGTAGTCAATATGACTTCAAAGGCTTTGCTGGATGCGCTGTTGCCGCTGGTGGCCGACCTCTCCCGTGAGATCGATGATCGGGAGCGCTACCGGCGCCTGCTGCAGACCTTGCGCACGCTCTTTCCCTGCGACGCGGCCGCGCTGCTGCGGCTGGAGGGCGAGGTGCTGGTGCCGCTGGCCATCGACGGTCTTTCTGGCGACACCCTCGGGCGGCGCTTCCGGGTGGCGGATCACCCGCGCTTCGGCGTGCTGCTGGCCAATGTGGCACCCACGCGCTTCCCGGCCGATTCCAGCTTGCCCGACCCCTATGATGGTCTGGTCGACGGGCTCAACGACGCCCATTCCGGCCAGCTGGAAGTGCACGATTGCATGGGGTGTGCGCTGACCGTCAACGGCCGTCCCTGGGGCCTGGTCACGCTGGATGCGCTGGGGCCGGGCCGCTTCGACGGGGTCGACATGGCCTCGCTGCATGCCTTTGCCGCGCTGGCGGCCGCCACCGTCAACGTGGCCGAGCGCATCAGTGACCTCTCGCAAGCCGGAGAACAGGCGCGCCAGCGCGCCGAAGCCTATCGTCTCGGGCTGGAGGAAAGCCGGGGCAAGCGTGAACTGATCGGCCAGAGCCCGGCCCAGCGCCAGCTGATGGAAGAAATACGCATGGCCGCACCCAGCGACATGACGGTGTTGGTCAGCGGCGAAACCGGCACCGGCAAGGAGCTGGTGGCGCACGCCCTGCATGCCGCCTCGCCCCGCGCCCACAAGCCCATGATCAGCCTGAACTGCGCCGCCTTGCCCGACACCCTGGTCGAGAGCGAACTGTTCGGCCACGTCCGTGGCGCCTTCTCGGGCGCGGTGGCTGACCGTCGCGGCAAGTTCGAGATGGCCGATGGCGGTACGCTGTTCCTGGATGAAGTCGGCGAGTTGCCGCTGGCGGTGCAGGCCAAACTGCTGCGGGTACTGCAGAGCGGGCAATTGCAGCGGGTGGGATCGGACCGTGAACATCGGGTCGATGTACGCCTGATCGCCGCCACCAATCGCGACCTGGCCGAAGAGGTCAAGCGCGGTCACTTCCGGGCCGACTTCTATCACCGGCTGTCGGTCTTTCCCATCCGGGTGCCGCCGCTACGTGAGCGGGGTCGCGACGTGCTGCTGCTGGCCGGGTATTTCCTGGAGCAGAACCGCGCAAGACTGGGTCTGACCAGCCTGCGGCTGTCCGCCGACGCCCAGCGCGCCCTGCAGCAATACCCATGGCCGGGCAACATCCGGGAGCTGGAACATCTGGTCGGCCGCAGCGCCTTGCGTGCCCTCGCAGCACAGCCGCAGCGTCCGTCCATCCTCACGCTGGACGCCGAGGCGCTGGACCTGCGCACGCCGCTGGCGCTCGCATCCGATGCAAGCGCGGCAATTGGGAATGCTGTCGCGGGAGTCAATCCGACCGGCGCCACGCCGGAGCTGCGCTCGTTGCCACTGCGCGATGCGGTGGAGCACTACGAGCGCGAGCTGGTCGGTGCCAGCCTGGAGCGACACCAGGGCAACCTGGCGGCTGCCGCACGCGAGCTGGGGCTGGACCGGGCCAACCTGAGCCGACTGGCCCGCAGACTAGGATTGCGTTGATGGCTTCAGGAGGAACACGGCATGACCATGAGAGCAGGGCGCCTGTGCCTGAGAGCGAAGGCACCGCAGTCGACACGCTCTAAAAAAAATCGGCCAGTGCTCGCCGGGCAGATACCCGTGAGCACTGGCCGCAGCGTCTTACCGACGACGCCGGGAAGTTCAGGCTTGTGGCCGTTCGCTGTCCAGTTCCGCCAGTTGCCCGCGAATGCGGAGGGCGGTCAGGTGGCGGGCGGCGGCGGCATCGTCGTTGACGTGTTGCAGGTCTTCCGGCGGTGCGCTGATCGCTTTGACGGGAGCCCCTTGCTGCGGGCTGCCTGGAATGCCAGGGTTGAGTTGCGACATGATGTTCTCCAAGGGATGAAAATCTTGTGCAGACCCGCGGCCGGCAGGGCCGACGGGCAGGGCTGCCAAATCCTGTTCGCAGGGGGCGGCGAGGAAACATCGCGGCCGATATGTGAACGTTTTGGCAAGCCAGATGAATGCATATTAGCCGTTTTAGCTGCGCTGCAACAGGTGTTCGAGGACCTAAATTTTTGTAGGAAGTCGCGAAATGTTGGGGTGAGGCAAGGATAAGCACCTGCCATTCGCTTCGAATTTGCTGCGCAGCAATGCAAGGTGAGTTTCGGGCCTTCGATGCGCGAGCTTGCCGATTGGTACCCGAGTCCCGCTATCCCTGCGCATCGATTCCTACGCCAACTGGTGGCATTGGCCGATGCCGGTTGCCGGCATGAGCGGCTAGCCTTGCTGAATCGTCCATCCCCTCATACCTCATGCAAGGAGTCCCAATGAACGAGCGCAAGCACGACAATTCCAACACCTACAAGATCATCGAAGTCGTGGGCAGTTCGCCCAACAGCAGCGACGAGGCCATCCGCAATGCCCTGGCCGACGTCGTCAAGACCGTCAAGAACGTCGACTGGTTCGAGGTCACCCAATGCCGTGGCCATGTTGAAAATGGCAGCATCGGCCATTTCCAGGTCGGTCTGAAGATCGGTTTCCGGGTCGAGGCCTGATTCCGCCAGGCGAGCGGTCGACTGCACGGCAGAGCTTGGGCGGCCCTTCCCACGGATGAGGGATACAGGGCCGCAATCGGGCTGGTCCCCATATAGCGAGGTTCAATTGGCGGCTTTCAGGCTCCTTTGGCTAAAGTAGGGGTTCATCACCGCGCGCAGCGGCGATACTCGCCACGGCAGCCACGGTATCCACGCCAGCACCGCCACCTGAACCGCTGGAACTGCGCCCTCTTCATCGTCAATTCGTCGTCAATTCGTCGTACTGCGGCCCGCGCTGCGTGACCCGGCCGGCTTTTGTGTTTTCGTGCAGTGCGGTAGCAGGTCTCGTCACCTATACGGATTTCTGCTCAGCGTGCCGCTCCGGTTTTTTCGCCGCGCTGCAACAGTAGGATTCATCCTACGCGATCTCACGCCGCTGTCCGATAGTGAGGGCTGATCCTGATCCGTATAACGTAATCATCGGCGCTCAAAAGTTTGTCCAGGCCAACATAACAACAAGGACATGTCTTCGCCCGGCCACCGGATCAAGCCCGGCCGAGGCGCAGATGCAATGCGATGCGACGAGCCAAGGGTGCTTTCCATCTCAGGTGCTTTCACACATTAGGGGTCCATCTTGCAAGCTCGAGTTCTGTTAGTCAGCTCGGAGGCCGTACCGCTCGTCAAGACCGGTGGCCTGGCCGACGTCATCACCGCTTTGGCGGTAGCGCTGCGCAAAGTCGGCATCGACGCCAGCATCCTCATGCCCGCCTATCCGGAGGCGGTGCGCAATCTCGGCGAGACGGTACAGATCGGTCTCAAGCATGGACTGCCCGGCGGCGCCGGCCGGCTCCTGCGCGGCACCATCCCCGGCACCGACGTGCCGGCACTGCTGCTCGATACCGCGCGTTTCCGCCAGCGCGGCGCCAACCCCTATGTCGATGCCGATGGCGTGGAGTTCGGCGACAACGCGCTGTGCTTCGCCGACCTCTCACATGCGGCCGTGGCCATCTGCGCCGGTGAGACCAGCCTGCCGGCACCGCACGTGGTGCACGCCAATGACTGGCACGCCGGGCTGATTCCCTGCCTCCTGAAGCTGCGCGGGCTGGATCACATCGGCACCATGCTGACCATCCACAACCTGGCCTTCCAGGGCAATTTCGCGCTGGGCTCGGCCGAGCAGATCGGTATTCCCCAGCACCTGCTGACCGGCGATGGCGTGGAATACTGGGGCAAGCTGTCCTTCCTCAAAGCCGGCATCCGCTTCTCCGATTGCGTCTCCACCGTCAGCCGCAACTATGCCGAAGAGATCATGACCCCGCGCTTCGGCTGCGGCATGGACGGCATCCTGTCCTTCCGCAAGCTGGACCTGCGCGCCATCCCCAATGCCATTGACGCCGAGCTGTGGAACCCCGCCAACGATCCGCTGATCGCCCGCAATTTCAGCGTCGGCAACATGAAGGGCAAGTCTGCCTGCAAGCGCGACCTGCAAAAGCTGTTCGGCCTGCCGGTCGATCCCTTCGCCCCGGTGATGGGCCTGGGCAGCCGCATCTCGCACCAGAAGATGGCCGACGTCGTCATCGAGGCATTGCCGGGCATCCTGGAGCGCCATCCGCGCCTGCAGGTGGTGGTGCTGGGCTGCGGCGACCATGACTATGAAGACGCCTTCCTGGCCCTCACCCGCCAGTATCCTGGCCGCATCGCCGTACATATCGGCTATGACGAGCGGCGCGCCCATGCGCTGCATGCCGGCAGCGACATGCTGTTGCACCCGACCCGTTTCGAGCCCTTTGGTTTGACCCCGCTGTATGCCATGCGCTATGGCGCCATTCCCATCGGCTCCCGTGTCGGCGGTCTGGTCGACACCGTATGCGACGCCGATCTCGATCCGCAACGCGCCACCGGCGTGCTGTTCGAAGGCGAGCGTGTGGAAGACATGCAGCACGCCGTCGCCCGCGCCTTTGCGCTCTACAGCGACAACGAGCGCTGGCAGTCCATCCAGCGCAATGCCATGAGCATCGACTGCGACTGGGCCGGCCCCACCCGTGCCTACATCGACGCCTATGCCCACGTGGCGGACATGGCCGTGCGCCCACTGTTTGCCCCGCGTCCCTTGCCGGTGGAGCGGCCGGCAGCGCAGGTCGCCCACGGCGCAGTTGCCCATGAGCGGGTGGCTGGCATGGTCAGTCCGGCGGCGGCCATTGCAGCGGCTCTGGCGGGTGTGGTTGCCGGACCTTCGGCCGTGGCGGCGGCCTGATTGCGTCGCTGCAGCCGTGGCAGCTGCGGCCGTCTTTTGACAATTTTCTTTCAAGCCCGACCGCGTCCCTGCATCCATCAGGGACGCGGCAGGGAAGGTGTTTGCCGGCGTGCCGCCACGCGGTGCGCCGGATGCTGACTATCGATATTTCGATCAACCCAGATAACAACAACAGGAGTGTGCATGTCCGGCATGTCTGTCATGGCGTATAGGGAATCCCTGGACTCCGCGGATTCGTCTTCCGACGCCAGCTCGGCGCCCCCCCATCATGCCCCCGGCGCAAGCCCGGAGCAGTCCCTTCCTCCCCTCGAAAAAACCGCGCTGTCCCTGTCCTTTGAAGAGCAGGGCCTGCTGGAAGCCCTGCTGGCAGGGCGCCTGAACCAGCCTTTCTGCCTGCTCGGCCCCCGCTATGCGCGCGAGGCCAGTGGCGTCAGCGCCATTCGTTGCTTCCACCCCGGTGCCGAAGCGGTCCGCGTGCGCTGCCGGCATAGCGGCGCCCTGTTGGGCGAGCTGCAGCAATATCCGCTCAACGGTTCGCCCAGCGGCTTCTTCAGCGGTGTCGTCACCGGCCTGGAGCAGCGTCGCCACCAGGTCCCCTATGTGTTGGACGTGGACTGGCATATCCCCGACGGCAACCGCAGCGTGCAGAGCACCGAAGATCCGTACGCCTTCGGCCTGTTGCTGGGCGAGCTGGACTTGCACTTGCTGCAGGAAGGTCGTCATCGTCAACTGGCCGATTGCCTGGGGGCGCGTCCGATGGAAATCGATGGCGTGCCCGGCACCCGCTTCGCCGTCTGGGCACCCAATGCCGAGCGCGTCTCGGTGGTGGGCGACTTCAACCAGTGGGACGGGCGCCGCCACGTGATGCGCCTGCGCCATGAGCCGGGCGTGTGGGAGCTGTTCATCCCCCGTATCGGCCCTGGCGACGTCTACAAATACGAAATCCTCGGCCGTGATGGCGTGCTGTTGCCGCTCAAGGCCGATCCGGTGGCGCGCGCGACCGAGCCGCCGCCGGCCACCGCCTCGGTGGTGGCCGATGCCCGTCCCTATGTCTGGCAGGACCAGCAGTGGATGGCCGAGCGTGCCCAGCGCCAGTCACGCTCGGCGCCCATGTCCATCTACGAGGTGCATCCCGCTTCCTGGCGCCGCGTGCCGGAACAGGCGCATCGCAACCTCACCTGGGATGAACTGGCCGATGAGCTGATCCCCTACGTGGTCGGCATGGGCTTCACCCATATCGAACTGATGCCGGTGATGGAACACCCCTTCGGTGGCTCCTGGGGCTACCAGCCGATCAGCATGTTCGCGCCCAGTGCCCGCTTCGGCAAACCGGAGCGCTTCGCCGCCTTCGTCGACCGTTGCCACCAGGCCGGCATCGGCGTGCTGCTGGACTGGGTGCCGGCGCATTTCCCCAGCGACCAGCATGGCCTGGCACAGTTCGACGGCACCGCGCTGTATGAACACGCCGACCCCCGCGAAGGCTTCCACCAGGACTGGAATACCCTGATCTTCAACCTCGGCCGCAATGAGGTGCGCGGCTTCCTGATCGCCAGCGCCCTGGAGTGGCTGGAACACTTCCACGTCGACGGCCTGCGCGTGGACGCCGTGGCCTCCATGCTCTACCGCGACTACAGCCGCAAGTCCGGCGAATGGGTGCCCAACATCCATGGCGGCCGCGAAAACCTGGAAGCCGTGGCCTTCCTGCGCGAGCTCAACACCGTCGTGACCCAGCGCTGCCCGGGCGCGCTGATGATTGCCGAGGAATCCACCTCCTGGCCCGGCGTGACCGCCGAAGTCAAGGACGAGGCCGATCATCATGGCCTGGGTTTCCACTACAAGTGGAACATGGGCTGGATGAACGACACCCTGCGCTACATGCAGCATGACCCGCTGTTCCGCCGCTATCACCACCACGACATGACCTTCGGTCTGCTCTACGGCTTCTCGGAAAACTTCATCCTGCCGATCTCGCATGACGAGGTGGTGCATGGCAAGCGCGCCTTGCTCAACAAGATGCCGGGCGACGAATGGCGCCGCTTCGCCAACGTGCGCGCCTACTATGGCTTCATGTGGACGCACCCGGGCAAGAAGCTGCTCTTCATGGGCAGTGAATTCGGCCAGCCCGACGAGTTCGACCACGACAAATCGCCGTACTGGCACCTGCTGGACGAACATGGCGGCCACCCGGCCGGCCACCGCCAGCTGCGCCAGCTGGTCAGCGACCTGAACCATCTCTATTGCAGCGAACCGGCACTGCACCAGCGCGATTGCCGCGCCGACGGCTTCTCCTGGGCAGTCGGCGACGACAGCGTCAACAGCGTGCTGGCCTACTTCCGCTACGCCGACGAGGGACCGCCGGTGCTCATCGTGGTTAACCTGACCCCGGTGCCGCGCACCCACTACCGCATTGGCGTGCCACCCATCGCACCGGGCCAGCCCGGTGTGTGGCGCGAAGTGCTCAATACCGATGCCGCCGTCTATGGCGGCAGCAACAGCGGCAACATGGGCCGGGTCGAGGTGCAGGACATGGGCTGGCATGGCCACCCCAACTCCATCGAACTGAACCTGCCGCCGCTGTCCACCCTGATCCTGCGTAGAGAGTCCTGAAATGAGTGTCGCCTTTCCTGATCGCCTGATGCCAGGCCTGCCTTACCCCCTGGGCGCCAGCTCCGATGGCCTGGGGGTCAATTTTGCGGTGTTCTCGGCCAACGCCACCCGCATGGATCTCTGCCTGTTCGACCCCTCCGGCAAGCGCGAACTCAAGCGCATCCAGCTGCCCGAGTGCACCGACGAGGTGTGGCACGGTTACCTGCCTGGTGCCGCCCCGGGGCTGGTCTACGGCTTCCGCGCCCATGGTCCCTACGAACCCAACAAGGGCCATCGCTTCAATCCCAACAAGCTGCTGCTGGACCCCTATGCCAAGCGCCTGGTGGGCCAGGTGCGCTGGACCGATGCGCTCTACGGCTACCGCCTGCATTCGGCCCGCGCCGACCTGTCCTTCGACCGTCGCGACAGCGCCGCCGCCATGCCCAAGGCCATGGTCACCGAAGACGCCTTCGTCTGGGAACATGACCGCCTGCCGCAGGTGCCGTGGAACAAGACCGTGATTTACGAGGCTCACGTCAAGGGCATCTCCAAGATGCGCGAAGACCTGCTGCCGCACGAACGCGGCACCTTCGCCGCGCTGTCCGATCCGGCCTTCATCGACCACCTGCTGCGGCTGGGCGTGACCACACTGGAACTGATGCCGGTGCATGCCTTCCTGCAGGACAGCTTCCTGGTCGAACGGGGCCTGAGCAACTACTGGGGCTACAGCACGCTCTCGTATTTCGCGCCCGAGCCGTCCTACATGTCCATGGGCGACCCCAACGAACTGCGCATGGCCGTGCGACGCCTGCACAGCGCCGGCATCGAGGTCATCCTCGACGTCGTCTACAACCACACCAGCTGCGGCAGCGAACTGGGTCCCACGCTGTCCTTCCGCGGCCTGGACAATGCCAGCTACTTCCGCCTGATGCCCGGTCAGGAGCGCTATCACATCAATGACACCGGCTGTGGCAACACGCTGAACCTGTCACACCCTCGCGTGTTGCAGATGGTGCTGGATTCGCTGCGCTACTGGGCGCAGTCCTTCCATATCGATGGGTTCCGCTTCGACCTCGGTTCCACCCTGGGGCGCGAGCCGCATGGCTTCGACCCCGGTTCGGGCTTCTTCGATGCGCTGCTGCAGGACCCGGTGCTGTCGCGCCTGAAGCTCATTTCCGAACCCTGGGACATCGGCCCCGGCGGCTACCAGCTGGGTAACCATCCGGCCCGTTTCGGCGAATGGAACGACAAGTTCCGCGATGACATGCGCAAGTTCTGGAAGGGCGACGAGGCCATGCGCGGCGGCTTCGCCCAGCGCATGCTGGGTTCGGCCGAGCTGTTCGAACACCATCGCCGCAAGCCCTGGGCCAGCATCAACTTCATCGCCTCGCACGACGGCTTCACCCTGCGTGACCTGGTCAGCTACAACGGCAAGCACAACGAGGCCAATGGCGAGAACAACAACGACGGCCACAACGACAACGCCAGCTACAACTGGGGTGCCGAAGGCGAGACCGACGATGCCGCCATCCAGGCCACCCGCGCCAATGTGCAACGCTCCATGCTGGCCTCGACCCTGCTGGCGCAAGGCACGCCGATGCTGCTGGCCGGTGACGAATTCAACCGCAGCCAGGGCGGCAACAACAATGCCTACTGCCAGGACAATGAGATCTCCTGGATCAACTGGGAGCAGGCCCGCTCGCCCGAAGGCGCCGCGCTGACCGCCTTCGTGGGCCGCGTCACCGCCATCCGCCGTGACTTCGAGGTCCTGCGCGCCAGCTATTTCCTGCATGGCGCGCAGATGGTGGCCGATGGCCTGCCGGATGTGGCCTGGTTCGACGAGGCGGCGCGCCCGGTCTCCAGCGAAGACTGGAACAATCCGGTGGCCCGCGCCATCACCCTGCAACTGGCCGGCAAGCGCCAGGAAGCGCACAAGCAGCTGAGTTCGCGCATCCAGGACGCCGCCAATACCGATGCGCCCGGCGACATTCCCGAAGCCATCTCGGATGTGCTGATGATCTTCGTCAATGCCGGCCATGAGCCCATCGAGTTCCACTTCCCCCGCACCGAAGGCGAATACTGCCTTCTGCTGGACAGCGCCCAGCCCACCGGCATGCCGGAAGGCGAGGGCGCAGCGGCCAGGGTGCAGGGCAGCGCCACGGTGCAGGTACAGGCCCACAGCCTGCAGGTGTTCGCCAACCGGCCGCTGCACCTGTCCTCGGCCATCTACCCGCTGGCGGCCAATGAATGGATTGCCCGCAACGAATGGGGAGAGCGCGCATGACGGCCCGCTTTTCGCTGCCGCTGCCTTTTGGCGCCCAGGTCACGGCGCCTGGCCAGGTGCGTTTTCGCATCTGGGCACCTGGCGCCGATGCGGCTGCGGTGGAGATCACCGGAGGCGGCCGCCTGCCGATGTCACCCGATTCCGCGGCGCCGGGCTGGTACCTGCTGGACACCGCCTGCGAACCCGGCACCCTCTATCGCTACGTCCTGCACTCAAAGGTGGAGGGCGAAGTCACCGTCCCCGATCCGGCCTCGCGCGGCCAGGCCGGGGACGTCTTCGATCCCAGCGTGGTGGTGGATGCCCATGCCTACCCGTGGCAATACCCGCACTGGCAAGGCCGGCCCTGGGAAGAAACGGTGCTCTACGAGCTCCATCCCGGCGCCATGGGTGGCTTTGCCGGCATCCAGCAGCGCCTGGCGGAACTGGCCGAGCTGGGCATCACCGCCATCGAACTGATGCCGGTGGCCGAATTCCCCGGCGCCCACAACTGGGGGTATGACGGCGTGCTGCCCTTCGCCCCTGACGCCAGCTATGGCACGCCCGAACAACTCAAGGCGCTCATCGATACCGCGCATGGTCTGGGGATGATGGTGTTCCTCGATGTGGTGTACAACCACTTCGGCCCGGCCGGCAACTATCTCAACAGCTATGCCCCGGAGTTCTTCCGGCATGACAGCAACACCCTGTGGGGGGCGACCATCGATTTCCGCCGCCCGGAAGTGGCCGATTTCTTCACCCTCAATGCCCTCTACTGGCTGCAGGAATACCGCTTCGACGGCCTGCGCCTGGATGCCGTGCACGCCATCTGCGAGCCGGACTGGCTGGTCAGCCTGGGCCATCGCATCCGCCAGGAGATCGGTACCGAACGTCATGTCCACCTGGTGCTGGAACACGACGGCAATGCCGCCCATCTGCTGGGCTATGGTGGCCAGGGCGAACAGGTCGCCGATCCCGACCAGGGGGAGGTGCGCACACGCACCAGCCATGTCTACGATGCCCAATGGAATGACGACGCACACCATGTCCTGCATGTGTTGTTGACCGGTGAAGACGGCGGCTACTACAGCGCCTACACCGAACAGCCGGCCGAGAAGCTGGCACGCTGCCTGCAGCAGGGCTTCGTCTACCAGGGCGAGGTCTCTCCGTACTCCGGTGAGCCCCGCGGCGAACCCAGCGCCGAGCTCCCGCCCACGGCTTTCGTCAACTTCCTGCAGAACCACGACCAGATCGGCAACCGCGCCTTCGGTGAACGGCTCACCGTGCTGGCCCATCCGCTGGCCTTGCATGCCGCACAGGCCCTGATCCTGCTGGCGCCGCAAGTGCCGATGCTGTTCATGGGCGAGGAATTCTGCGCCGTGCAGCCTTTCCTGTACTTCACCAGCCATCAGGACGAGGCCCTGGCCACGGCCGTGCGGGAAGGGCGGCGACGCGAGTTTTCCCGCTTCCCGCAATTCGCCGATCCGCAGTTGCTGGAGCAGATTCCCGATCCCAACAGCTTCGCCACCTTCGTCTCATCCATCCCCGAGCCGGGTCCGGCACCGGGTTCGGCGGCCTGCCTGCGTCGCGTGGCCGAGCTGCTGCACATCCGCAAGCTGCATATCGCGCCCTACCTGCGCGGCGCGCGCGCGCTGGAGGCCCGTGCCATCGGGCCCAAGGCGGTGCAGGCGCGCTGGCGTCTGTCCAACGGCAGCGTGCTCAACATCACGGTCAACCTGGATGAGCAGCCGCTGCAGGAGTCGCTGGAACAACTGGCCCATCCGGCTGGCGCCGATGTGCTCTTCGACAGTGGTGCCGTGCTGGAAACCCTGGCCGAGGGCACATTCCCGCCGCACGCCATCCTGGCCCTGCGTGAACCGGCCGCGGACACGATGTCGACCCAGCCTATCGGGAGACCGACATGAGCAGCACTCTCATGCGCGAAGCCGCGCCATCCCGAATGTCAGCCCCCGTGCCCCGCCCGGCCACGGCCCCGGCCACCCACGAAAGCGATCTCTATCGCCTGGCACGCAAGGCCGGCATCGCCGTGCAATGGACCGATGCCTACGACCAGCCGCAGGTGGTGCAGGAAGACGCGCTGCGCGCCATCCTGGCCGCACTGGGCTTGCCCTGTGCCAGCCCGGGCGACTGTCGCGACAGCCTGGCCGAGCTGGACCGCGAGCAGGCGGTGGGCTATCTGCCACCGCTGCTGACAGGGGTGCTGCACCAGCCGGTGGCGCTGCCCATGCATTCGCGCCTGCATGGCCTGTCCTGCCGCGTGGAGCTGGAAAACGGCGCGCGCCTGATGCTGCTGATTTCCTCCGACCTGAACCGCCCGCCGACCTTGCCGCCCATCGATGTGCCCGGTTATCACCGCCTGCTGGTGGCCGGCCATATCCTCACGCTGGCCATCGCCCCCGCGCGCTGCTACACCATTGCCGATGCCCTGGCCGACCGTGGCAGCGAGCGCGGCTGGGCACTGGCGGCCCAGGTCTATGGACTGCGCAGCGACAGCCTGAACCCGGCCCGCACCATCTACGGCGACGGCGGCATCGGGCATTTCGGCGCGCTCAAGGCGCTGGCACCGATGGCAGCCGAGTATGGCGCGGCAGCGCTGGCGATGTCGCCACTGCACGCCATGTTTGCCGCCGACCCCGGTCGCAGCAGCCCCTATTCGCCTTCCAGCCGGCTGTTCCTCAACCCCTTCCTGATCGACCCTGCCGGCATTCTCGGCGAAGAGGCCCAGGCCCAGGTGCTGGCCGAGGGGGGATCGGAGATGATCGCCGCCCATGAGCGCCTGCAGCAGGCCAGCCTGATCGACTGGCAGCGCGCCGGTGCGCATCGCCTGACGCTGCTGCGCCGCCTGTACGCCTTGTTCCGTACCGAACAGGCGGGGCAGGGACAGCATGCGCACCACCAGGCCGCCTTCAAGGCTTTCCAGAGTGCCGGGGGCGCGGCCCTGCATGCGCATGCACTGTATGAGGCCTATAGCCACCACCTGGCCGCGCAAGGCGTGGTCGGCGGTTGCGACTGGCGCCAATGGGGCCAGGCCGGCTTGCATCCGGAGACCCCCGAGATGCGCGCCTTCGCCGAGCAGCATGCCGGCGAGATCGATTTCCACCTGTTCCTGCAATGGCAGGCGGCGCATCAACTGGGCCAGGCCCAGCAGGCCGCCCGCGATGCCGGCATGCCCATCGGCCTGATCGCCGACCTCGCCGTCGGTGCCGACAATGGCGGCAGCCAGGCCTGGAGCCATCAGGCCGAGATCGCCGCCGGCCTGACCGTGGGCGCGCCGCCGGACCGCCTGGCCCCGCAAGGCCAGAACTGGGGGCTGGGCGCGTTCTCGCCGCTGGCCCTGCGCCGCACCGGCTACCAGGGTTACCTGGCGATGCTGCGCGCCTGCTTCGCCCAGGGCGGCGGCGTGCGCATCGACCACGTGCTTGGCTTGAACCGCCTCTGGCTGGTGCCACAAGGACTGGACGCCGATGCCGGCGCCTACGTCAGCTATCCGCAGCAGGACCTGCTGCGCCTGATCGCGCTGGAATCCTGGCGCCACCGCGCCGTGGTCATCGGCGAAGACCTCGGCACCGTGCCGCCCGGCTTCGACCAGGCACTGGATACGGCGGGGGTGGCGGGCATCCGCGTGCTCTGGTTCCAGCGTGACAAAACCGGTTTCCTGCCGCCGGCCGACTGGTCGGATCAGGCCATTGCCGTGACGACCACGCACGACCTGCCCACCGTGGCCGGATGGTGGTCCGGTGCCGACATCGCCTGGCGCGACCGCCTCGGCCATCTGGATGAAGGCGTGGCCGCCGCGCAGGAACAGCGCAGCCAGGACCGCCGCCAGCTGTGGCACAGCCTGGTCGAGCAGGGACGGGCCAGCGGCCCCTTGCCAGAGGTGGCACAGGCCCTCGTCGAGGAGGTGTCGGAAGAACACCATCCCGCCACCCTGGAAGACTGCGCCATCGCCGTCGACGCCGCACTGGACATGGTGGCCGCCACGCCCTCACCGCTGGCCGTCGTGCCGGTGGAAGACATCCTCGGCCTGAGCCAGCAACCCAATCTGCCCGGCCTGACCGACCCCCACCCCAACTGGCGCCGCCGCCTGCCGGCCGATACGCCACAGCTGTTTGCCGCCTATGCCGCCCGGGCCAGGCTGGAACGCCTGCGCCGCGTGCGCGGCTGCGGCCCCAAGGAGACCTGATGCCCGCCCCGACCGCACCCCATCCGTATGGTGAGCGCAGTGACCGCCGTGAGCGTAGTGACATCCCGCGCGCCACCGCCCGTCTGCAGCTGCATCGCGATTTCCGTTTCGAACATGCTGCCGAGGTGGTGGATTACTACCATCGCCTGGGCGTCAGCCATTACTACCTGTCACCCATCCTGGTCGCCCGTCCCGGCTCCACCCATGGATACGACGTGGTGGACGCCACCCGCATCAACCCCGAACTGGGCGGCGAGAAAGGCCTGCGCCAGCTGTGCCAGCGCCTGCATGCCAAGGGCATGGGCGTCATCGTCGACATCGTCCCCAATCACATGGCCGTGGGCCAACACAATGCCTGGTGGCAGGATGTGCTGCGCTGGGGCCGTCACAGCCACCACGCCGACTGGTTCGACATCGAGTGGGACAGTGCCGACCCGGCCCTGGCCGGCAAGGTCCTGCTGCCTTTCCTCGGCCAGCCCTATGCCGAGGCACTGGAAGCCGGCGAACTGGTGCTACGCTTGGATACCGAACGGGGCGAGCTCTACGTGGCGCACCACGACAACGTCTTCCCCCTGGCCATGCAGGATCACGCGGTGGTGCTGGAGACCGCCGGCAGCCCACGTCTGGCGGAGCTCATCAGCGCCTTCCAGGCGGTCGAACCCGGTCACCCCGAGCAGTACCGCCAGACAGCGGAGGCCTGCCATCTGATGCGCAGCCTGGCCGCCGACCCCGATGCGCTGGCCGACATCGACGCCGCCCTGGCCGCCTTCTCCGCCGTGCAGCCGCATGGCCGCAGCACCATGCACGAACTGCTGGAACGCCAGCATTACCGCCTGGCCTACTGGCGCAATGCGGCTGACGAGATCAACTGGCGCCGCTTCTTCGAAGTCAGCGAACTGGTCGGCATGCGGGTCGAACGCGAGGATGTGTTCGAGGCCATGCACGCCGAAATCTTCCGCCTGTATGGGGAGGGCCTCATCGACGGCCTGCGCCTGGACCACATTGACGGCCTGACCGACCCGGCCACCTACTGCCAGCGCCTGCGGGCGCGTCTGCGCAGCCTGCGACCCGACCACGAACCCTATCTGATCGCGGAAAAAATCCTGGCCGGCGACGAGATGTTGCCGCCCGGCTGGGCGCTCGATGGCAGCACCGGCTATGAATTCATGGACCAGTGCGCCGCCGTCCTGCACGACGGCGAAGGCGAACCGGTGCTGGACGAACTATGGCGCGACATCGTCGGCGAAGTCACGCCGACGGTGGATCACATGCAGGGACATGCGGCGGGCGAGCTCAGCCATTTCCCGACCATCGTGCAGCAGGCGCGCCGCAGTTTTCTGGTGCGCAATTTCGCCGCCGAATTCAATGCCCTTGCGCACTGCCTGCACCAGCTCGCCCGCACGGCAACGCAGACCCGCGACCTGACACTGATGTCCATCCGTCGCTGCGTGGCCGAATTGCTGGTGCATTTCCCGGTCTATCGCACCTACGCCAACGCCGAAGGCATGCCCGCCCTGGACCGTGAACTGCTGGCCCGCACCGCCCGCACCGCAGCGGCCACCCTGCATGCCGCCGACCACCCGACCTTGCACGTGGTGGAAGGCTGGCTGGGTGGGGATCTGTTGCTCAATACCAGCGACGCCCGCCGTCGCGCATTGCAACTGCGCGCCATCGCCCGCTTCCAGCAACTGACGCCGCCGCTGACGGCCAAGTCCATGGAAGACACCGCCTTCTATCGCTATGGACGCCTGCTGTCGCGCAATGAAGTGGGCGCCGAACCGGCCCACCTCTCGCTCTCCGTGGCGCACTTCCACCAGCTGGCCGCGCGCCGCGCCGAACAGACGCCCTACAGCCTCCTGGCCACTGGTACGCACGACCACAAGCGCGGCGAAGATGCCCGCATGCGCCTGGCCGCACTCTCCGAGATCGCCGAGGAATGGGCCACCGTACTGCGCCACTGGCATCAACTCAACGCCCCCATCGTCGCGGCCACCGCCGGTCCGCAGGGCGGCATCGACGCCGTCGACGAAAGCATGCTCTACCAGACGCTGGTCGGTGCGTGGCCGGATGGCATGCGTGCTGGCGACGACGACTTGAGCGCCCTGGGCCAACTGGCCGAACGCGTCATCGAATGGCAGCGCAAGGCTCTGCGCGAAGCCAAACGGCGCAGCGACTGGGTGGCACCCCAGCAGGACTATGAAGACGCCTGCGAACGCTTCACCCGCGCCTTGCTGTGCGACCCCGGACTGGACCCGCGCCATCATCCCTTCCTCACCGAACTGGAAGACTTCGTCCGTCGCCTGGGACCGCTGGGCGCCATCAACAGCCTGTCGCAGACCATGCTCAAGCTGGCCAGTCCAGGGGTGCCGGATTTCTACCAGGGCAGCGAGCTCTGGGACCTGAGCATGGTCGACCCCGACAATCGCCGACCCGTGGATTTCGCCCTGCGCGCGCGTCGCCTGGACGAAGCCACCAGTCGCCCGGTCTCCCTGCGCGAATGGCAGAGCGGCGGCGCCAAGCAGCAACTGATCCATGCGGTGCTGCAGTATCGGCGCCGCCATGCGCCACTCTTCGCCGATGGTGGATACATCCCCCTCACGGCCCATGGCAAGCTGGCGCGCCACGTCATCGCCTTTGCCAGATTGCTGCCGGTGGAGCAGGGCGATGAAGCGCAGGGCCTGCAGGCGGTGGTCGTCATCTGTACCCGACTGGCGGGTCACCTGCTGTCCTTCGAAGGTCGTCGTGAAGAAGCCTTGCCGCTGATCTCCGCCCAGGCCTGGGGCGATACCAGCATCGCGCTCCCGCAGTCGCTGTCGCATGCGGCCGGGCAAGGCATGCGACTCTGGCGTAGCGTCCTCACCAGTGGCCAGGGTCAGCTGGAGGAATGCGCCATGCCCGATGGCGAACGGGGTGGCAGCATCGCCGTGGCGGAGATTCTGGGGAGTTTGCCGGTGGAGATGCTGGAGTTGCATCTGGAGTGAGGGAAGGCGGGAGGCGCCTCCCCTCGAAGCAGGCCCGGGTCGATGTTGCCCGGGGCTGCTGCCACGCTGAGCGCCATGTCGGGCAGCGACTGATCTTGCTACCAGTTTTTTGCTGCCGGCGCTTCTTAAGCCGCTAGTACCGCCGTGCTGAATGACAGGGTGCTCACACTGCTCACCGGCTGAATCAGTCGTTCCAGATCAGTATTGAGGATGGTGACATTGTCGGCAGTACTGATTCGTTCGACCTGGTAGGCGCTGCCGAGATACCAGTTTTCGATGATCGTCTTGCCTCCAGTGCCGCTCACCGAAATCTCCAGATTATTGCCGACATGACTGAAGCTCAAGCGCTTACTGGTAATGCCGGCGCCGAACTTGAGCGAGTCGATGTTGGCGCCGTTGTAGTCATAGTCGCTGATGGTATCGACGCCATCGCCCTTGTTGAAGGCATAGATGTCGTTGCCGAGGCCGCCATTCAGATAATCATTTCCCTTGCCGCCAGAAAGCGTATCGTCGCCATCACCGCCATAGAGGTTGTCATCACCATTGCCGCCGATGAGGGTGTCGTTGCCAGCATCGCCTGAAAGGCCGTCATTGCCATCGCCCCCGTCGATAGTGTCTGCAAGTTGGCGGCCGATGAGCGAATCATCCCCCGCCATGCCAGCCATGCGATTACTCGCGTCACTGAGACCGATCCAGTATTCATTTTCGGATGTCCCCGTTTGGGTCAGCCTTGAGGCCAGGTCGGAATAGGTCCAGGTCGTGCCATCGTCGAAGGCGATCTTCTCGATGTGGTAATAGCCGCTCAAGAAGAAATTTTCGATAGTGATGGTGTCAGTATCCCAAGTTAGGATCAGATGATTGCCGGATCGGGCGACGACGGTGTCTGGCGCATTGATACCTTTGCCGAGTCGCAGGGTGTCAATATTGCCGGCATTGTAGTCATAGTCGCTGATGGTATCGACGCCATCGCCCTTGTTGAAGATATAGATGTCGTTGCCGAGGCCGCCATTCAGATAATCATTTCCCTTGCCGCCAGAAAGCGTATCGTCGCCATCACCGCCATAGAGGTTGTCATCACCGTTCCCGCCGATGAGGGTGTCGTTGCCAGCATCGCCTGAAAGGCCGTCATTGCCGTCGCCCCCGTCGATAGTGGCGGCCGCGCTGCCGGTGGCGCCGCCCGTGGCCACCGTGGCCACCGTGGCACGCACCGGCAACAAGGGCGCGGCAGGAATCTGCCGGTCCACCAGGCCGAGGGTCTGCAGGTCGGCCAGCGTCGGCTGCAGGATGTTGGCGACCTGATGGGTCTTGCTCGCGCCGGCGGCATCGGTATAGCTGGCCGCGAACTGGCAAGCCTTGTCAGGGCTGGCCGAGGCGGGGTGGTTCACCTTGGCGCAGCTGTCGGGGTAGGTGCTGCGATCGATGATGCGCGGATAGTACAGCGTCATGTAGGTGCCTACGCCATTGTTGATGCGGGCATAGACCGCGTTCTGTGCCTCCAGCAAGGCGGCCTGGCGCTGCTGCGAGGCCCAGTCGGTGCCGACGGCGCCGACCGCGCCCAGCATGGCGGTGGTCACCAGCGCCTGGCCGAGTGCGAAGCCACGGTGCCGGCGCCGCGTGGGGCGCTGCAGTGGATCAAGGGGAGTGCTGCGCCGGGGCAGGCACAGCAACTGCTGCGAGATGCGACGAAGTAGGGTAGTCATCAGTTCCTCTGGGAAGTTTGTTGCGTTTTCTTTTGCACGGCACTCTGCAGTTGTTGCGTGGTCGCCATGAAGCCCAGCAGCATGGAGGCCAGCGCGACACCGCAGAGCAGGAGCATCACGCTGTTGAGACGGGCAGACGATTTTTCGATGGAGGTGGCGATGCGGTCGATGGAGCCGGTGCCGATCTTGACGAAGGCTTCCACCGGATCGCGGCGTTCGGAGGCATCCATGATGCGGTCTTCCAGATCCTGGTTGAGCACGCCGGTGCCGAAGGCCGCGCCGAAGTTTTCGGCGTTGGCCGAGCTGATACCGCGCAGGATGCTGCGCACATGCCAGCGCATCCACGGGGTCGAGTAGCGCACCGCCTGCTCCAGCGACGAACGCAGAGAAATACCCGAACGCATCAGCGAGGCCAGCGAGACGATCAACATGGCACCCGAATAGTCACGGTAGACGCTGTAGGGCAGGCGCTTGTCGAACGGTCGCCGACTTCTCCCGGCCCAGTGGGCCAGTGAATACATGAAGGCGATGAACAGGACCACGTTGAGCCCGATCATCAGCAACCCGTAATGCCGCACGCCGTTGGCAACGGCGGCCAGGGCCTTGCCGGAGGCCGGCCATTCGGTGACGGGCATGATCGATTCCAGCACCGGAATGGCGTAGAACGAAAAGCCCAGCAGAATGGCGTAGAACAGCGCGATCAGGAACAGTGGATACATCACCGCGCCCTTGATGGCAGCGGTCATGCGCTCGGTCTTTTCCACCGTGCCGGACAGGAAGCGCAGACCCTCGGCCACGCTGGCGTCGCCAGCGGTCTGGGCGGCATCGAGCATCATCAGTTCCGAGGTGGGCGCGACGCCCTCCAGCGCCGTGGCCAGCGAACCGTTGATGGCGTTCCTGAGGATGTGGCGGTACAGCAGGGCCATGCCCCGGTCGCGTTTGCGGGCGCGCTTCTCGTACTTCTTGAAGGTGGAAAACAGCGGCACCCGGTCTTCCAGCGACATGGCCAGGTCGAAATAGAACTCGGCCCGGCGTGCGCGCAGCTGGCGCTTGGCCATGCTCAGTTGCAGGCGTTCAAATAGATTCATGAGCTTCCCTTTTGCACGATCTGGCGGAATCCTTTGGGATGACCAAAGGTAGTCTTGAAGTAATAGGGATCGATCTGCCCCTGGGCCAGGCTGTAGAGGGCATGGCCCCAGGCGGCCTTGCCGCGCATGTCCGGGGCATCGAAGGGGCCTGCACGGGTGGCGTGGTAGTGGTCACGCGCATCCAGGTCGCGCCCGGCCAGCAAGAGCCGCAGCAGGTCGTTGTCGGGCGTGATCACCTCGGCCGCCACGCATACGCCGCGGGTACCGGCGTGCGACAGCTGGCTGTAATCCACGCCGGGGATGCGGCAATGGGCGCAGCCGCTGTCGCTGGCGCACATCATCTGGTCGATGTCGAGACCGAAGACGGTTTCGTAGGCGTTCAACTCCTCGGCCGGCAGGCGTTCCCTGGCGGGCTGCTTGCAATGCGGGCAGTTCCTGGGCAGCAGCGCCTGATAGACCAGGATGGACAGGAATTCGGGATTGCAGACGGCATGCCGGTCCAGTCCCACCATCTTGGAGGTCAGGCGCGAGACGATGCCCAGTGCTGAGGTGGCATGCACGGTGGTGAAGATCTTGTGGCCGGTCTCGATGGCGGCCTGGGCGATTTCACCGGAGAGCGGATCGCGCACCTCGCCGAACATGCCGATATCGGGGTCCAGCCGCAGAAAGGCCCGCATGGCGTTGAGGAAAGGGTTTTCCGCGCCGATGGCATTGGTCCGCTGCACCGAGAGATGGGTCACGCCCGGCACGATGTACTCGACCGGGTCTTCGATGGAAATGATCTTGCGTTCGCCACCGGCCGCCAGCATCGACAGCATGGAATTGAGCGTGGTGGTCTTGCCCGACCCGGTCACGCCAGCCACGAACACGCCGCCCCAGGCCGATTGCATGGCCAGGTCCAGCTGCTCCACCTGGCTGGGCAGGTAGCCCAGTTCCGGCAGGGTCTTGACCTTGCTGGAGGAACTGGCGCTGGAATGCAGGATCCGCAGCACCACATCGAAACCGCCCACCGAGGGGTGGCTCTGGTAGCGCAGCGTGAAATCCCGCTCCTTGTTGCGGATCGGGATCATGGCCTGCTGCGGCAGACGGGCATTGAAGGCGGCATCCGAACGCGACAATTCCTCGGCCTGTACGGTAAAGGCAGCGCTGACGGCATCGATGACGATCTGTGCCGGATAGCTGCCGATGCGGCGTATCACGCCATCCACGCGGGCGTTAAGCGTGGCATGGTCGCCGCGCACCTCGAGATGGGCATCGCTGGCGCCGATCTCGATGGCGCGCCCGACCATGTCGGCGAAGTAGTTCAAGGGCTTGGATTCGGCGATGATCAGGTCAATCCCCGATACCGCCCTGGTCGCCGCTTCCTCATGAGTCGCGGCGACCTGATAGTCAAGGATCTCGAAGACGATAGGTTCGGCCGTGAAGAACATGCGCGGCGTCTTGCCGTCGCGCTTGAGGCGGTCAAGGATGTGGAACCACTCCGAGGACAGGTTCACGCCGCGGGTGGAGACCACTGCAATCAGGCCCGCTTCCATGTTGAGCACGGCGATGCGCTCCTGGTTGAAGGCACGGTATTTCTCGGCCGGCCACATCTCCATCACGCTACGGAACTGCGGCAGTTCCTCGGCGCGCCGGAGATGGGCCATCTCCAGGCCCGTGGATGGGGTGCGTTCGGGGAGCGCGCTGGTGCTGCCCGCGCTACCCGTGCTGCCCGCGTTGCCTATCTTGGCCATGCTGCTCATGTCCGTGACACTGGCCATCAGCGCGAGGCCGGCTTCGTGTTGACCATGTTGATGCGCTCGTCCGGGCTCTGCGGCTTGCCGCCGAATTCGAGCGCCGTCGTGCGAGTACCGACCGGCAACTGGCTGGCCAGATGACGTGCCTGGGCGTCCGGCGTGATCAGCGAGCGCGAATCGTCGCTACCCTTGGGCACTGACAGGAACAGGCAAGTCTCCTGTTGCTGGCAGGCCTGCACCGCGGCGCCGCGTTTGGCGCTACCTGCCTTGCTGCTGTCCTGCGGGTTCTTGGTCAGGAGCACGCCTTCTTCCATGAGCGCGATGTATTTCCACGGTCCCATCTTGCTTACCGGCCCGGGCACGGGGACCACACGGGATTGGCCGTTGATGTCGAGTTCGGCCTTGTAGTTGCGGTCGATCCCGTACAGGGCCAGCAGTACCGGATTCTTTTCGACCACGGGTTCGGCAGGCTCCTTGCCGGCGTTCTTGCCGGCCGGTCTGAGGCGGGCGGCGAACTCCCGCTCGCCGGCCTGCTTGGCCAGCTTGATCATGTCGCCCAGGGTGGCACCCTGGTCCAGGTGAGCGGGGGCCGGATCGGCTGCTGCTGGTGCGGCTGGTGCCGTTGCCGCTGCCACTGTTGCCGGCGTCGCGGTCCCCTGGGCGCGGGAGACCTGCGCCGTACCCAGCAGCAGGGCCGTCAGCGCAACCACCAGCGGCAAATTAGAAGTCTTTACCTTTTGCATAATATTTTCCAGAGAGCTTGAAATGGGTCTTTTCCATGGACGGGGCTGCCTTGTCCGTGTCGAGTTCGACGGTGAAGGTGTCCAGGGCGACGTAGTCTTCCAGCACGATGTTTTCCAGCGTCCACAGCGGCCCCTCGATGCTCCAGGCGGCGTTGACCACCGGGCGTACCAGCTGGTTGACATCGCCTTGTCCGGCGAACAGTGTTGCGGGCTCCACCTTGACCTTGATGTCCACCATGGACAGGTCCTGCAGCGTGCTGAAGAACTTCGAGGACACGGCACTACGCAGCGGCAGCGCCGCGCGCATGAGTTTCGGTAGTGGCGCCGAGGCAGCCGCAACGATGCCGTCGGCGCTGCTTTCCTCCAGCCGGTGCTGCGTCACCAGCCGGGCGCTGGTCAGGTCGTCGGGCTTGAAGACGTCGTATTGCGGCCGGCCCATCGCCGAGGGTGGCAGCGCATGTCCGAACTCGGCAAAGTTGCCGTAGCTGCGGTTCCATGAGGCGTTGCACAGGGCGGGAGTGCATTCCACCTTGCTCAGCCGCCAGCCATTGATCTGCAGCGGGATCTGCTTGAGCCCACCGACCATGCGGCGCAGGCTGGTCTGGCCGGTGCCGGTGATGGCAGCCAGATCGCTCTCGATCTTGGTCTCGTAGACGATATTGGGATCGCTGGCCAGGCGGGCCTGCTCGTCGGCGATGCGCTTGTCACGGGCCAGCTTGTAGCTGACCCCGCTGAAGCCGGCCACGAACACCACGGCCGACACCGCCACCAAGGCGAGGATCTGCCGGATGTCGGGAATCTTCTTCAGGCGTACCTTGGCCGTGACTTCATCCAGCACCAGGTCCCAGTCGATCTCTTCCACATTGCCCAGCAGATCGACCGCGCCCACGCGTCGTACCGAGCCCACATCAGTCAGTTGCAGGAAGGTGTTGATGCGTTCGCTGACCACCTCGGCGCTGCCGATGACATCAAATCCCGGCACCGGCTGTCCGTCGCGCAGTACGATCACGCAGCACCGCCTGGCGTCGACGTGGAAGGCGAAGACTTCCTCGCCGCCGTGCGAATAGTTCTCGCCCAGCAGCAGCGCCAGCGAAACCAGTGCGCCACGCCCCTTGCCATGACCACCCGGGTTGGAAGAGAAGAACCCGATCTGCGTGCCATCGGGCGTGAGGCAATAGCTGTGCTCGCCCTCGCTACGGGCGGCGGTGAAGAGCTTGCTACGCTCGCCCTTGTTCAGTGGCACCCAGCGCAGGCCGGCCACCAGCGCCACCTTGTTCTTCTGGAAGATGCGGCTGTGGTCCACCTCCGGCCTGGCTCGGTGGGCCGTTTTCTGGTTGAGTAGAGTCTTAAACATCGGTCAGCCGCGGGGTGATCAGGATCACGAAGGATTGCCGGACATTGGAAGCGGTCTTGCTGGCAGCCAGGCCATCGACGCTGCCGGCGTTGCTGGAATTGGCCTGGGCCTGGTCATACCCGAGCATGACCAGCGTTTCCCCCGAGGGCACCACCATGCGCTGGCCGACGGTGAAGGCGTTCACGTTGGGCAGCTGGATGGTCTGCCCGGCCGAACTGAACGAGGGCAAGCCCTTCAGGCTGGAGATGTTGACGTAGGTCTGCAACAGCACCTGGTTGGAGTCCAGCACCACCGGCAGGAAGGCCAGCGACATGCCGGTGCTGATCTGGCCCGGGGTCAGGCTGGGGCCGGTGGTGGAGACGCTGCCCACCTGTCCGCCGGCGACCACCGCCGCCTGGGTCTGCTTCAGGTAGGCCTGCTGGTTGACCACCATCAGGGGTACCGAGACCCGGTTGGAGGTCACGGCCACCCCGGAATAGGTGGTCGAGACCCGGCCGAAGGTCTTGAGCAGCTTGATCAGCGCGGTATTGCCATTGCCGTTCTGGTAGCCGATGGTGAAGGGGCTGCCGGACTGGCTGGGCAGTAACGCTGCGGGCGCCGAGGAAGTGAAATTGTTGCGGACCACGTTCCAGTCGATGCCGGCCGAGAATTCGTCGTTCAGCTGCACCGACAGGACCTGGATTTCCAGGCTGACCTGGCGCATCAGCGATTTGTTGACCAGTTCGACGTAGCTTTCCACGGCCTTCATCGGCTCGATGGCGTCGGTCACCGTGATGACCCCGGATTTGGCGTCGACCGAGAATTTGCCACCACCGGAGACCAGGGAGCCCAAGGTCTTTTCGATGCCGCCCCAGAAGTCGGATTCGAACTCCATGCTGGCCGAACTGCCGCCACCGCCGCCACCACCACCTCCGCCCCCGCCGTTGCCTCCACTGCCTCCACCATCGCCGCCAGTCGAGGCCGACAGCGACGCCGTGTACTTGAAGGAGGAGCTCAGCGTCTTGACGAAGAAGGTGCGGGTGCTGACGCGATAGAAGAGGATGCGGTCGTCCTCGTATTTCCATTGCAAACCCGCGCGCACGGCCACGTAATCCAGCAGGCCCGCAAAGGAGCCGGCGTAATTGAGTTCGTAGGTGTTGCCATAGGCCTGGTTGCTGAAGCTGAGGTCGCTCAAGCCTTTTTCACCGAAGGCGCTTTTCTCGCTGGCCGCACCCTGCGGCCCCGCGCCTGGAAGCGGCTGGGCCACCGCGGCCAGTGCCGCACCTGCTGCACCGGCTGTGCTGCCGACGGTGAAGCGCGAGGCCGGCAGCAGGGCGTCGGGCGTGAGCAGCATGGGCACGCCGGTCTCGCTGGCGATACGCTCGACGATGGTGGCCACCGAATAACGTCCCGGGAAGCGGAAGGCGACCTGACGCATTGCATCCGGCAAGGCCGCCTCGCGGGACAGCGGCATGGAGCGCGTGGCAATTGTCAGGCGCGTGTCCTTGACCGCATAGGCCGGGCGCGGCTGGGCCGTCATCAGTTCGGCGCGTGAGCTGTCGGTGCGGCTGACGACCTGGTCCAGGGTCTGGTCGGCCTGGCGCCAGGTGCTGCATGCGCTGCATAGCATGCTGGTGGCGACCACCAGCGGAAGGGCGCGGCCGGGGCGACGGGCGCGCGGCGCGGGGGAGCGGGTAAGAGCTTGCCCGGGGGCGATGATGTGTTCGATTTTCATGATTGTGCGTGATGGACCTAGCGGGCCTTGCCTTCCAGATAGCGGCCGATGCGGATGATGCGAAGCTCGCTGTTGATGCGCGCCTGCACCGGATAGTCGGTGGTGGCCAGCGACTCGATGACGGCGCTGACGACCTGCTCGATACGGCCCGACAATTGCAGCTCGGTCTCGATGGGGAAATCGCGGGGGGCATCCCACACCAGCTGCCAGCCGGCGTCGCTGCCCCAGCGTTGCAACATGCGCCGCACCGAGACGTCGGTACGGCGCACCTGCCATTGCTGTACGCCCGGATCGGGCTGTTGGCCCAATGCGGACATGGCGATGCCGTCGGATAGCTCGGGCGCAATCGTGTCGCCCTTGGGCAGCCAGGCGGAGGCACGCGCATTGGCTGGTGCTGCTGGTGAGGGAGCTTCTGCTGGTGCTTCTGCCTGCACTTGCGCGCTGTCGGAAGCCGGCTCCGTCGCCTGCTCGGCATGGACGGGAAGGCTGGCCGCCATCAGCACAAGCGGGGGTAGCCATTGACGCCCCAGGCGGGTGAGGCGGGTGGGATCAGTAAGGTAAGCCGTGACTTTTTTCATATGGTGATGTCATGCCTAGAGAGCATGGTTGTTACCCGTGAGGAAGAGGTTGAAGTAAGGTCGATCGGTTTCGCACAGGAGGCTCATGGCGGCCGGATTGAGCGGGGCATAGGGGTCGGTCTTGATCAGATACACGTCGGCCAGGGCGGTGGTCAGCACGCGGTTGGCGTCCAGCGCGACTGCGCCCAGCGCAGAGGTGGTGACTGCCGCGCCGGTAGTGGGTGAGCCGGCCAGGGCATGTCGCAGGCCGGCAGTGTTCAAGGTGGATTCCACGCTCTGCACGATGTCCGGACACAGCCGCATGGGCAGTCCCGATACCTGCAAGACCCAGTTGGTGTTGCTGCCGGCGATCAACGGGCCCACGAACATCTGCCCGCCCCAGGGATTGTTGATCTGGGTACTGGCGCCGGCACCGCCCCCTACGTATTGCCGGGCCACGGCGGCGCCGCTGGCCAGCGCGCTGTTGTTGATCGGTGCGGCGCCGTTGTCGTTGGAAAAGAAATTCTGCAACGCCACCACCGTCTGCTCCAGAAAATAGGAGGACGAAGCCACCTGCGCCTGATCCAGTTGCTGGCGCAGCACCACCAGCGAGGCCACCGCCAGGATGGCGGCGATGGACATCGAGACGGATAACTCCACCAGGGTGAAACCACATTGGCGCAGGTGTTGCATGCGCGCGTGACCGGGTGCGCCGTGGACGTGCGCGGCGCAGGGCGGCCGCAATAGGGGTAAGCGATTCATCTTAGTTTCGATTTCAGTAGCAGCACGCCGAGGGTGTCGCCAGCGCTCTGGCATGCAGCGGACAGCGCGACAGGAGTCAGGTCCTCGGTCATGTTCTTGACGATGCGCGGGGCGGCGGCGCCAAAACCTGCGCCGATGGTGATCGCCGGTACGTTCGCATTGATGAGCAGACTCCTGGTCCAGTCATTGGGGTTGCCCATCCCGCCGGGATAGACCACGAGCGCATCCGCAACCGGCGCCGACTGCAACAACAGTTCGGCGCACAGGTCCGCCGGGATGGCATTGAGATACAAGCCCCAGGCCTGGGCCGCGCCATTGACCGGTGCCACGCCGACGGCGCCGCGCAATGGATGGGCCACGGTCACGTTGTCGGTGGCGCGCTGGGTGATGACGAACTGGCTGAACGCGCCGAAGGACACCGCCTGTCGCAAGGACAGGCCGGCATAGCTGGGCAACTGGGCATAGGCCTCGTTGACGCGCTTGATGGCATCGGCATTCTGCGCCGCGAGTCCGTTGACTGTTTGTTGATGGAGCAGCGTGGTGGCACCCACGAGACTGCCCACGACGATCAGGCCGGCCAGGGCCATGACCACGGAGAGTTCGACCAGCGTGTAGCCGGATTGATGGTTTTTCATGGGGGAACTCCGATCTTTCCCGGCAGGTCATCGCTGCCGGGAAAGATCGACGCCAGATGCGGCTTACTTCCAGTTGACCATGGCGATGGTCACGGTGTCGTTATTGGTGCCACATGCAGTCCCGGCGGACATTGCAGCCACATCCAGGCGGCTGTTATTGTCAGTACCTTTCACCATGACACCTGCTGGCGGAGCAGTGCCAGTTCCGTCGAACATGGGCATGGTGAGCGCTGCGGCATTGGCTTCTGTAAATGCCGGTGTGCCGACAACGCCTTCTGGTGCGACGATCAGGCCAAGGACGCCGGAGGTGGCAGCAGAGCTCACGACATCAGCGCATGCGGCCCGCGGAATGCCGCTATACATCACGGAATAAGCTGTGCCGCCATTCCCCGCTCCGGGGCGAAAAGCGTTTGTCGATCGCGCCAGGGTCTGATAGCCAAATCGATGGGTCGCCACCCTGGCGTTGGCCGGGCCAGTAATGTCGAAAGCACCGTCGAAAGCGCCTACGCCAATGGCGACCTGGGTGTTCAGGCCGGTGAATTCGGCCACCCGGGCGTACATCTTGTCAATCTGCGTCATCGTGCGCGGGATACTGCTCACCAGGTCATTGGTACGCGTTTGTCGCAGCACCACCTGCACCAGTGCAATCGCCGAGACCAGCAGCACGCCGGCAATGGCCACGGCGACCGACAGTTCGACGATGGTAAAGCCGCGTTGCGCATGCGGCAGGGTGCGCGCCTTGCGCACCGGGTGAGGGGAGTAAAGCATGTCTATATTCCTTGAAATAGGGTTAGCGCCGACTGAAAGAGGGGGCAGGCCTAACCGATGAGTGGATGGATTCTTGGCAAAGAACACCGCGCCGGGACTGGGGTTGTCCCGTTCTTCATGCCACGCCCTGGCAGGCAACCAGGGTGTCGGGGCAGTCTTGCGCGCATGCGCCTTGCTTGCTGTCACGTCGTCGTGGTGCTTGTCCTTGGTTTGGCGATTTACTTCATCACGGGGCTATCTCCTTTCTCGTGGATCGAAACGCTTGGCCTGGATCGGCAGGACGAAGCGGCGCGAATAGCTCAGTACCCGCATGTAGCCGGGCAGGCGGAATTGCAGGATGTCGTCCTTGACGGCGCCAAACAGGCTTTGCACCGAGGCCAGGGCATCGACATCGATGTCGCTGGAGAGATGACCGATGAAGAAGTTTTCGGTCTGCGTCAGCAGGGAATAGCTGACCGAGGTCGGCGACTGGGTCGAATAGACGATGCCGATGCCGAACTTGGCGCCTTCCTTGGCAAAGCGGGCGTAGATGTCGGTTGTGTTCTTGCCGGCCGCCTCGACGGGGAAGATCATGTGCGCTTCTTCGAAGTAGATCTGCACGAAGCGCCCGGCCAGGGTGTTGGTGATGAATTTGCGTTCCTGCTGCTGGAACACGGCCGTGGAGATGATGCGCGAGAAGTAGCGCACGATGCGTTCATTGGCCGCACCCAGATCGATGATGACGGTCTTGCCGGTATCGAGGGCGCGCAGGCTGTCATGCAGAAAATCGCTGGCGTTGGCGGAGTGGAACTGCAGGCACTCGCGCAGGAAATAGGGGCCCACGCCATTGGTCTGGCAGAGCAGTTCCTGGATCACGCGGTCTTCTTCGTCGAACAGTTCGGTGCGGCCCACGCGCAGGTTGGGGTCGTTCTCGTACTTGAGCGCGAAGGCCGAGAGCACGCGGATTTCTTCGGTCATCTCGGTGAAGCTGGTGGGTATCGGCGGCGGCACCTTCGATCTGGTCGCCTGCCAGGCGGCCATGCGCAAGCCCTGGGTGAAACCGACGTTGACCAGCCCACGGGCGGCGATGGCGGCGCACACGGCCTCGCCCGGTTCGAAGCCGGCTTCGTGCAGCAGCGTCCAGTACAGACAGAGCTTGCGGAAGGCGGCGGCACTGTCGTCGGCGCGACCGCTCTTCAGCACTGACAGGGCCGGAAAGCGGATCATCAGGAAGTTGCGTACCTCGGGAATCTCCAGCACCGAAGGCGTGAGCAGTTCGGAAAAGATCGCCAGGGCGCGGTCCGGGATGTCATAGAAGTTGTAGCGCAGGAATTCGCCGTCGCCCCGGGGCTGGGTCGAGAGGTAGTACACCTGGACGCGCTCGGGGTAGGCCGAGGCGATGGAAAAATTGCCGTCCTGCGGATTGTCGTTGGCGTATTCGCCGTTGACGTCGAACACCAGCTGGCCGACGTGACCACTCTCGCCGGTGGCATTGAGCACGCCCTGCATGAGCAGCTTGACGACGTTGGATTTGCCCAGCCGGGTCTTGCCGAACATGGCGGTGCGCTTGCCCACCACTTCATTGACGCTCATGGCCACCGGCACCGTGTAGGCATGCTGGCCGATATGTTCGCCCCAGCGCACGTGGCCCAGTTCGAAGGCTTCACCGGCTTCGCCGGAGAGCGCCAGCAGGGCGCGCAGGATGGGCTCGGGCAGCACGTGGCAGCCGCAGGTGGGGGAGAGCATCAGTCCACTGTAGCCAGGCAGGCCGGCAAAGTAGCTCAGTTGTCCGTTGACCGGGTCGATGCGACAGCTGCCCATGACCCGGCAATGCAGTTCGCAACTGGTGCTGTAGCCGTCGCGTCGGGCTGTCACCTGCAGGAAGCGGACCAGGATGAATTCCCGTTGGCCGTTGTGGCTCCAGTCAGGGGCGGCGACGGCGAGGAACTGGCCGGGTACGATGCCGGCGTCGCGCAGTCTCTCGTAGGAGGAGCCTGCCTTGACCAACGGGCCTTCCTGCGATTCGACCCAGCCGAGGCTCTCTTCCCGACTGAAAAACGACTGCGCATCCTTGGAGGCCACATCGCCAGCCGATGCACCGTTTCCACCGTTTGCACTGAGCAGTGTCACGATCGTCTTGGTTTCAGACATGGCGGCAGTGGGCACACGCGGGATGATTCCGGTCGATGTCGTATGCGGGCTGGTGGCGGCAGTGGTGTTCATAAATGAGGGTGACTGCAAGCGATACTTCATCGTCGCAGCGCTCCGATCCATTGATTTGACGGCTGTACTTTAGCTAGTAAAACTACACGCCGGCTGACATTTCCTGACCGGAATGGGCGCCGCGAAGCCGCGCCGGTATTGGCTTTGCGTCGATCAAAGGAAATCTGCAGCCAAGCAAAACAAGGAGCGTGGATTCCTCGTTTCCTACAAGCGAATGTGCCGCCGTCCTATGCCCTTCAGAACAGGTCGGCCCTTATCATCGAGCGATCCGGCATGCCGTCCGGCAAGTCCGCTGGCGCTGCCATCCCGCTCAAGGAGTCCGCATGACCAAGTTGCCCGCCGCCGATCTTCAACTGCCGCTGTTCGCCTATAGCCAGCGCGAGTCGCTGACCGAGAAGCGCGCCTGGATCGCCCTGCAGGAGCACCACCAATACAGTGCCCGCCACTTCCGCCTGGAACGCCTATTCGCCGCCGACCCCCGGCGCGGCGAAACCCTGATCGCCGAAGCGGCCGGTATCTATCTCGACTATTCCAAGAATCTCGTCACCACCGAAACCATGACCCTGCTGATGCAGCTGGCGCGCCAGTGCGGCCTGCAGGATCGGGTGGAGGCTATGTTCCGGGGTGACCGCATCAATGCCACCGAGCAGCGCGCCGTACTGCACACGGCCCTGCGCAAGCCGGCGTCGGAGCGGCTGGTGGTAGAGGGTGAAGACGTGATCGCGCAGGTGCAGGACGTCCTGGCGCGCATGGAGGTGTTTGCCGAGCAGGTGCGCAGCGGCGCCTGGACCGGACATACCGGTCGGCCGATCCGCCATGTGGTCAACATCGGTATCGGTGGGTCAGATTTGGGGCCGATGATGGCGCACGAGGCCCTGCGCCACTACAGCCAGCGCGACCTGTCGCTGCACTTCCTCTCCGACGTCGACGCGGCGGCACTGCTGGAAACGGTGCGCGGCTTGCCGGCGGAGGAGACGCTTTTCATCGTCTGCTCCAAGACCTTCACTACCCTGGAAACCATGACCAATGCCCAGGCCGCGCGCCAATGGCTGGTCCAGCAATTGGGCGACGAGGCGGCAGTGGTCAGGCACTTTGTGGGCGTGACCACCAATATCGAGGAAGCCAGCCGCTTCGGTATCGATGAGCGCAACATGTTCGGCTTCTGGGACTGGGTCGGTGGCCGTTATTCGATGAGCAGCGCCATCGGCCTGTCGACCATGATCGCCATCGGACCGCAGCACTTCCGCGACATGCTGGCCGGCATGCACGCCATGGATGAACATTTCCGCACCGCGCCGCTGGAGCAGAACCTGCCGGCCATCCTGGGCATGCTCACGGTCTGGTATGGCAATTTCTTCGATGCCCGCAGCCAGGCAGTGCTGCCGTATAGCCAGTATCTCAAGCGCCTGCCGGCCTACCTGCAACAGCTGACCATGGAGAGCAACGGCAAGCAGGTGACCCTGCACGGCGAGCCGGTGGATTACCAGACCTCGCCGGTGTATTGGGGCGATAACGGCATCAATGGGCAGCACTCCTTCTACCAGATGCTGCATCAGGGAACGCAGATGGTGCCGTGCGACTTCATCGGCTTTTGCCAACCCGCGCAGGCGCTGGGGCAGCAACAGGAACTGCTGATGGCCAACATGTTCGCCCAGGCCGAGGCGCTGGCCTTCGGCAAGACCGTGCAGCGCGTGCGCGAAGAGGGCACGCCCGAAGAACTGGTGCCGCACCGGGTCTTCCCCGGCAACCGTCCCAGCAACAGCATGCTCATCGAGCAGTTGACACCCTATAGCCTGGGCAGCCTGATTGCGTTGTACGAACACAGCGTCTTTACCCAGGGTGTGATCTGGAATATCGATTCCTTCGACCAATGGGGTGTGGAGCTGGGCAAGCAGCTGGCCAAGCGCACGGCGCGCGAGCTGATCGATCACGGGCAGCCGCTGCATCACGACAGTTCCACCAATGCCTTGATCCGGCGCTATCGCGCTTGCCAGGGCGGCACTGTCGCTAGCGATCCATCCAAATGAAGCGAAGCGGCCAGCTTGCGCCGCAGGGATCAAGGAGGAGACACCATGGGCAGCATCATCGCCGCACGATTTGAATTGCAGGACGAGGCGGCGCGTGCCGTCAAGGCGCTGGTCGATGCCGGCTTCGCCCGTGAGCGCATCAGCAGTTTCTTCGTCAACCCGGCCGGGCAGCATGATCGTTTCGCCGTGGGCGGCGATCGGGACAAGTCGCCCGGCGCCGAAGAGACGGATAAAGGTGCGGCGGCCGGCGTGGCCGCGGGTGCCGGCGCCGGGGCGGTTGCCGGGGTGGCCGCCGCGCCCGTGGCTGGTCCCTTGGGACCGGTGCTGGGTGGGCTGGTGGGTGGCCACCTGGGCGGTCTGGTGGGCAGTCTCAGTGCCACCGACGACGATCCGGTGCCGCGTCGCGTGGCAGGCATGCTGGTGGCGGTGCAGCTGGACGAATCTGCAGATGTCGTCGATTCCGCTGATTTCGCCCTCGAACAACGCGCCATGAGGGTGCTGCAAGACCTGCAGGGTACTGATCTGGAGCGCGCGGAAGGCCAGATTCGCGATGGTGACTGGATCGACTTCGATCCTTTGATTGCACCGCAGTGGGTGCAGGGTGGCGTCGGCTGACGCAGTGCCGCGACAGGATCAGGGCCAGGCCCGACAGCATGCTGTCGGGCCTTTTGTCTTCCTGACGACACAGAGTGCGATCCCGGTCATGCACACTGCCGTTGAGAGTTGATGAGTTTATGACTTTATAAGTCTATAATTGGGCGTAATAATTGATTACCAGAAATTCAGCGGGCGGGCGTACGACAGAACAATAAGAAACGCCAAGAGGGGGCGCTGCGATGGAAGGCAGCTGCGCCGTGAGAATGATCATGAAGCGGACGAACGCACATGAGATTATTGACCAAGGGCTTGTTGATCGTTGCCATCCCCAGCCTGTTTGAGCTACTGCTGCTGGGGGCGCTGTTCAAATCACAGGACGATGCGGAGCAGGCCGAGCGCTGGGCCGCGCATTCGGCGCAGGTGATCAACCAGGCGGCCGAGGTGCGGCAGCCGATGCTGCTGGAATCGGCCCGCATCCGCAATGCCATCCTCCTGAACCAGTCCGAGCCGATCAGTCGGCCCGAGATGTGGGCCGATCTGGAGGTCAAGACCGGCGAGCTGGTCCGGCTGGTGGCCGACAATCCCCAACAAACGACCGCCGTGCGGGCGCTGCACGATAGCATCGCGCGTTATCGCAGCTGGGCCGATACGGCCCGCGAGCGCATGCAACGCGGGCAGCGCGATGCACTGATCCGCGAACTGCGTGACGAGGAAGGGCCGCACCGGCTCTCGGACTTCCTGAACCGGATGGATGGCTTTGTCGAGCAGGAGCGCAGCCTGGGCCAGCAGCGCACGGCGCTACTGCAGTCGGCGCGCAATTCCCAGACCGCGTTGCTGATCGCGGCGGTGCTGGGCTCCATCGTCACTGCGGGACTGGCCTCGCTGGCTTTTACGCGCAACATCGGCAGCCGTATCTCGGTGCTCATCAACAATGCCCAGCGCCTGTCCGACGGCCAGCCGCTGGCGGCGCGGGTGGGTGGCAATGACGAGATCTGCCAGCTCGATGATGCCCTGCATCGCAGTAGCGAGCGTCTCAACGAGGCCTCGCGCCAGGCCCAGGGCTACCGCACCGAACTGGAACAGCGCGCACGCGAGCTGGCCGATGTCAATGCCGACCTGCGCCAGCAGACCCAGGACAATGAAATGTTCATCTACAGCGTGTCGCATGACCTGCGCTCGCCGCTGGTGAACCTGCAGGGCTTCAGCAAGGAAATCACCCACACCACCCGTGAGCTGCTGGTCGAGGTCGAACAACTGGCGCTGCCGGCGGCGGACAAGCAGCGCCTCAAGGCACTGGTCGAAGAGGACATCCACACCTCGCTGCGCTTCATCCAGAACGCGGTCACGCGTTCGGCCGGGATCATCGATGCCATGTTGCGCCTCTCGCGTGCCGGCCGGGTCGAATACCAGCCGGTGATGCTGGACATGCACGCCATTGCACAGCGCATCGTCGCGGCCATGAGCGGCAGCATTCGCGCCAAGGGGGCGCAGGTGGAGATCGCGGCCGATCTGCCGCCGGCCTTCGGCGACCCGACCTCGGTGGAGCAGGTGCTGGGCAACCTGGTGGGCAATGCCGTCAATTACCTTGATCCGTCGCGCCAGGGGCATATCACCATCGACCACGTGCGCCGTACCGACAACATCGCCGCCGCGCCCAGCCTGGTGACCTACTGCGTGCGCGACAACGGCATGGGCATTCCAACGGCCTATCTGGACAAGATGTTCATTGCCTTCCAGCGTCTGCATGGCAACGCCGCGCCAGGCGAAGGCATCGGCCTGGCACTGGTCAAGCGCGTGGTGGAGCGCCACGGCGGTCGCATCTGGGTGGAATCGGTGGAGGGGCAGGGCAGCTGCTTCTATGTGGCCCTGCCGGCGCGTCCGCCGGTGGCGGCATGAACGAGGGCCGCGGCCGGCGGGCAAACATCACAGGGAGAGTGGCATGAACACGGAACAAAGCGTCAATATCCTGCTGGTCGAAGACGATGACGGCCATGCGCTCCTGGTGGAGAAGAACCTGCGGCGCGCCGGCCTGGTCAACGGTTTTACGCGCTTGCGTGATGGTCAGGAGGCGCTGGACTATTTCTATGGTGACGATCAGTCGCAGGGTGAATCGCAACAGCTGGTAGTGCTACTGGACGTGAACATGCCGCGCGTGAATGGCGTAGAGGTGCTGCGACGGATGAAGCAGGAGGCCTCCACCGCGGCCATCCCGGTCATCATGCTCACCACCACCGATGACCCCCGCGAGATCGCCCACTGCTACGAGACCGGCTGCAATGTCTACATCACCAAGCCGGTGGAATATGACGACTTCATCGAGGCGGTGCGCCGGCTGGGCTTTTTCCTGCAGGTAGTCAAGCTGCCCCTGGCGGGTCGTGTTGCGGATCGAGGCGAGAACGGGTCACGATGAGCGCCATCCCCGCCCACGTACTGGTACTGGAGGATGACGACGGGCTGCTGGCATTGGCGACCCGGGTACTGCGCAAGCAAGGACATCGCGTGACCGCCACGGCCGATGCTGTCAGCGCCCTGGCGGCGGTGCAGCAGGAGCGACCGGACCTGCTCATCGTCGACTATCACCTGCAGGCGCTCGACACCGGTCTGGATTTTTTTCGACAGCTGCGTGCATCGGGGCTGGACATTCCGGCCATCATGGTATCGGGCGTGTCCGACGATGCGCTCATCATCGAGGCGCTGCGCACGGGGGTGGCCGACGTGCTGCCCAAGACCAGCGATTATCTGGACTATCTGCCGGCCGCAGTGGAACGCCTGCTCCAGCAGCAGGCGCTGCAGCGTCTTGCCGAGACCGAGCGCATGGCCCACGTGCGGGAAGAATTCGTGGCCACGCTGGCGCAGGAATTCCGTGCCCCCTTGAATACCATCATCGGCTGGACGCAGTATCTGCTGCGCGATGCCACCGATGGCCAGCAGGTACGCAAGGGGCTGGAAGTCATCGAGCGCAATGCCCGCCTGCAGGCGCAGCGGGTGGAGCAGTTGCTGGAACTGAGCCGCCTCATGGCCGGCAAGCTGCACGTGGACATGCAGCCGGTGGACATGGTCCGCGTGGTCGACCAGTCGATTGCGGCGGTACACGCGGTGGCCGATGCCAGGCAGATCCGCATTCATACGGTAGTCGATACGCCAGCGCCGATCCTGGGGGATCCTGCGCGGCTGCAGCAGGTGGTGGGGAACCTGCTGACGCACGTCATCCGCTCTACGCCGCCGCAAGGGCGCGTGCAGGTGATCCTGCGTCAGACGGGTGGCCAGGTAGAGCTGGAGCTGGGGCAGGCCTTGATCGACGCCGATCAGGCCAATGCGCCGGAGCGTGTTGGCGATGACGATGTCGAGGTCGACCTTGCGGGTGAGAGCGGCGTTGCGTCAGGATTGTCGCTGGCCATTGCCCGTCAGCTGGCGGAATTACACGAAGGGCGCATGCACGCGGAAGGTCTTGGCCCCGCAGTGCGATTTGTGCTGACGCTGCCGATGGCCACCCCGGCTTAAGCCATCTCGCCGATGGTGGTCGGCGCCTTCTTCAGTCTGCCGGCGCCGGAATGGTGACGGTGAAGGTGATGATGTTGTTGTCGCAGTCTACGGTGATGCGGCCACCGTGGCCATTGACGATCTCGCTGACGATGTACAGGCCCAGTCCCAGGCCGCGCGCATTGCGCTGGTTGCCCATCGATTCCTTCTTGTAGGGCTTGAAGAGATTGTCACGCACGGCCGTCGGTATCGGGGCGCCGTAGTTGGAGACCGAGATGGTCAGCAGCGCGTCGCGGCGGAATACGATCAGCGTGGACGGCTTGCCGATTTCGCCATGGTGGCGCGTGTTGGACAGCAGGTTGGAGACCACCTGACTGATGCGGTCACCATCGAGGCCGATCTCACCGCAGTCTTCGGCTTCCAGGATGATTTCATTGTCGGGATAGGCCATGCGCGCCTCGTTGACGATTTCCATCGCCATCTTGCGCACGTCCACCGGACGACGCTGGATATCCAGACCCATGCCGCTTTGCAGGCGGCTGATGTCGAGTACCTGCGAAATCAGCCGGTGCATGCGGCTGGAAGAGGACGAGATGCGCTTGCTCAGGTTGGAGCTGGAGGGCGAGTGCTCGCGCACCTCGATCATGCGGGCAGCCATCATGATGGCTTGCAGCGGATCGCGCAGGTCATGGCCCAGCGTGGCCAGCAGGGTCTCGCGGGCGCGCTTGACCATGTTTTCGTTGGACAAGGCCACTTCCTGGAAATCCAGGCGCAGCTGGCCGGCCACTTCCAGTTCGGTCTTGACCCAGGGCAGGCTCTTGCCGCGCACGGTTTCCTTCCATACCGCGAAGGAGCCGCGTGGCGTGAGTCGTGGGCCGAGCGGGCCGATGCTGTATTTCTTTTCGGGATTGCCACCCCAGCGTACGTCTTCCACCTGTTCGCTGCGGAACCAGAAGGCATAGCCGTCCTGTTCGCGGTAGAAGCGCACGGCCAGCACACCGCAGATGTCACCCAGCGCCTGCTTGAGCGCCGGGGCATCGGCACCCAGCGCGCTGGTGTAGAACAGGTCGCCGGGTTCGTTCTCATTGAGCCAGTTGATCAAGGCGTTGACCGCTTCGCGTGACGGCGCCTTGCCGAAGACCTGGGTCTTGCGGTCCATCGAGATGGCGCCGCCATGGCTGTTCATCAGGCGCAGGAAGCCCTCGTGTTCACTGGCCAGGGCCAGCACGATGTCTTCGCGGTCGGTGATGCGGGCTACGATCTCGCGCCGCAGGGCGGTACTGTATTCCAGCGCCCGGGCGCGCTCGCCATTGAGGTTGCGCTCGACCAGGGCGCTGACGAACTGCGCCAGCAACTGGCAGGACATGCGCACCGCGTGCGGCACCAGGTGGGCGCTCATGTGATGGCAGGCAATGAGCCCCCACAGCCGGTCGCCGATGACGATGGACAGGCTCATCGAGGCGCCCACGCCCATGTTGCTCAGGTATTCGATGTGTACCGGCGAGACGCTGCGCAGCATGCTGTGACTGAGGTCCTGCGGCCGCCCGGTCGTAGGGTTGAGATCAGGCTCCAGCGCCACCGTGGGCGCCTTGACATCGGCGATCAGGCGGATCGGGTTGATCACGTACAGGCGTCGCGCCTGGGCCGGGATGTCGCTGGCCGGATAGCGCTGGCCGAGGAAGGGTTCGAGGTCTTCGCGCTTGTGCTCGGCAACGACCTCGCCGCTATCGTCATGCAGGAAGCGGTAGGCCATCACCCGGTCGAATCCGGTGATGCGGGCGATTTCGTCCACGGCCAGGGTCAGCAGGTCTTCCACGCCTTGCTGGCGCTGGATGCGCTGGATGGCCTGGTGCGCCGCCAGGGCGAAGGCGTCCAGCGACAGCGCATCGGCCGGGCGTTTCTCGAATTCGGCGATCAGCACGCCCTCGGACTTGTGGGTCACCAGATCGAAGGCGCCGGACGGCAGGGTGATCATGCGCGAATCGACATAGCCATGCTTGTCTTCCAGCGCGCTGTGGATCACTGCGCGCGCGCCGGCATCCAGGTGGTGTTCTCCCAGGGGCGCACCTGGCGCGGGCAGCGCGCCAAGCAGGGCATCGGCGTTGGCGCTGCGCGAAGCGAGGCGGCCATCCGGCGTGAAGCACAGCAGGGCGCCGTGGCTCTGGATGGAACCGGGGATGTGGATCGGCTCCCGGTCGCAGTTGCTCAGGTCGACCGATCGTCGGCGATTTTCGTGGTACGGGTTGCTCATGTACTGCTTTCCCGATGCCTGTGGAAACAGGGTGTCGAATTGCGGTCGCGCACATCTGGAGACGAACGCAAGTTGGAGGCGGCCCAAAGTCGGCAACGCACCTTTTCATTCCGCGCTGTTCCAGCTGTCGTCCAGCGCGGCGGTACGGCCCTTGTTTTCGGGAAATGCCAATTATAGGCGTGGTCCTGCATTTGGTGCACTCTGCAGGTGAATTTAATCGCAGAGGCCAGCCACCGCCCGATCCGCCCAGTCTCGCCGGCCGCCGGAATTTCCACTTTGTCCTACAAGGCAATCGGGAACAGTCCGATAGAACTCATCCGTGCAGGCTCTTAAGATCAGCACAAACTCGCAGAAACAACGCGGCATATCGGTGGCGTATCGGTGCTTTGGCGCCGGAAGATGCCACACGGGAAAAGATTGCCCGGTTCAGGTGCTGAGACTTCGTGAGGATGCGTCAAATCACATCAGGAGGTGCTGTCAGGCTCTTCCAGTTTTGCGTGACATGGCTACAATGAAGTCGTCGATAGTGTGCTGAGCCGGGGTTACAACAGGGAGCGAACCAGTATGCTGTCGATGACATACCGGGAAGAAATCGAACGCTGTATCGGTCCGGCCAAGCCGCTGGCACCCGCCGGAACCGATGCGGACAATGGCAAGCTGACGTTGCAACCAGCCCGGCGCAGTCGGCCTGCGTCGGATCTTTGAGCAGGGTAGCCTCATGGACAAGTCTGATTCCACCCATCCTTGCGATCCTCTCGTCGCCATCCAGCAGGGCGACTGGACCGCTTATCGCAACCACATCTCGACCCAGGCCGGGCACCCCGGTGAAACCGAGGACGAGCGCCCAAGCACTTTTGCCGAGCCCGTACAGCACGTACAGCAGCAGGATACGGCGGGTGAACCGCTGCACGGCGAGGAGGACATCCTGGCCTATCGCCGGCGTTGCGCGCGCGCCTACATCGGCATGAACGGTCGCCTGGGCGGCCGCGCCTACCGACCCAACGAGCCGGTGATCCTGACCCAGGAAGCGGTTCAGGAACTGGCCGAGTTGAATCGCCTGCTACGCGAAGAACGTGCGCTGAAGAAGAAAGCCGGCTGATACGCTGAGGCCGGGCGCCGTACCCTGTAGGTGCCTGACGCGACTTCATGTAGGAAAAACGGAAGCTCACCGCAAATGCAGACGCCATGTGGCTCCTGGTCGCATGCGCCGTTGCCCGCGGCGTGAGACGGCAGCGCGAGCGGGCGCGGGCTTCCCGTATAATCGTGCGCGTCATGCAGGGGCGCATGATCGACATCATCGAGCTTGCAGCACTATCGAGATTGCTGTGAGCAAGCGCCCCCGCTCGAAACGGATGCGAACAACAATGAAGGGACCCGTGGGCAAGGACGGCGCGACGTGATCGCGCAACGCCGTCATCCACGCGACCGACCTCGGTGCTCATAAAGGTAAGTTTCACGACATGGCAGAAATTTCTTGGTTGCGCGCAACTGGCCTGACCGCGCAAATCGTCGCAGCAACCGATTGGAGCGCCAGCCCCCTGGGCGCGCCGACCCAATGGTCGCCCACGCTGCGGACCACCCTCAATATCGCACTGCGTTCGCCCACGCCCAGTCTGCTGGTGTGGGGTGCCGGCCGTCACATGCTCTACAACGATGCATTTGCCGCCTGTATCGGCGCGGCCCACCCGGCCGCGTTCGGCGCTGCGCTGGCGGGTTCGCCTATGTGGACCGGCGCCAGCGGTCGCTGCGAATCCGCCATCGAGGCCGCGTTCGCCGGCCAGCAACAGCAGCTGTGCCGTCTGCCCTTGTTCCACGATGACAACCAGGCGATATCCACCGGCAACCAATGGGATTTCTCCTGCCTGCCGGTATGGGATGAGAAGGGGGAAGCAGGTGACGACCCGGTGGCCGGTGTACTGTGTTCCCTGCACCGGGCCAGTGGACTGGATGCAGCGCTGGCCCATACCGACCTGCTGCGCGACCTGATGGAGCAGTCGCCCAGCTTCAAGGCCGTGGTGCGCGGGCCACAGCACGTATTCGAGCGCGTCAATGACGCCTATTTCAAGCTCTTCGGCGACCGTCCGGTGCTGGGGCTGCCGGCGCGCGAGGCCTTGCCCGAACTGCTGGATGAAAACCTCTTCGCGCTGCTGGACCGCGTCTATCAGACCGGGCAAGCCTATACCGAACGTGGCGCCCGCTTGTTCCTGCGGCGCTCGGAGGAAGGCGGCTTCGCCGGGGCGGTGCTGGACTTCGTGTTCCAGCCCATCAAGGGCAGTGACGGCCGGGTGGCGGGCATCTTCATCGAAGGCAATGATGTCACTGATCTCCATGTCGCCGAGGAGCGGCTGCGCATCGTCGACCGCGCCGGTGGGATTGGCATCTTCGAGTGGTTTCCTGGTTCCGGCAAGCTGGCGGTGTCAGACCGTTTCCGCCGCCTGTGGGGTGTCGCGCCGGAAGGCGAGGTGACCTCGCAGCAGCTGGTGGACATGATCGATGAAGAGTTTCATCCCAACCTGGGGACGGTGCGTATCCGTGAGAGCGGCCCGCGCAATCCGCTCGAATACACCGAATACCACATCACCCGCCCCGACGGCGAGCAGCGCTGGCTGGCGCGCAAGGGCGAGGTGGTGCAGGACGATCCGCGCGCCGGTGCGCGTTATGTGGGCGTGGTGTTCGATGTCACCTCGCGCAAGCTGATGGAACAGGCGCTGGCCGCCTCTGAGGCCAGCGTGCGGGCCAACAACGCCTTCGTGCGCCAGCTGCTCGATTCCACCGATCAGGGTTTCTTCTCCATCGACTGCGATGGCACGGTCACCCTGTGCAATGCCGCCTTCCTGCAGATGCTGGGCTATGCCAGCGAGAAGGACGTGCTGGGACGATCCATCCATGAAGTGATTCTGGTCCCGCAACAGGACGAGCCGGTCAGCCGTGCCGAATGCGCGGTGCTCAAGGCGGCGCGTGAAGGCATCACGGCCCATATCGACAACGAGGACTTCCTGCGCGTGGATGGCAGCAGCTTCCCGGCGCAATACCAGGCGCATCCGGTGTGGCAGGACGGCAAGCTGCAAGGGGCGCTGTGCACCTTCATCGATCTGACCGAGCGGCGTCGTGGCCTGCAGGCCTTGTCGTGGAGCGAGAGCCGCCTGACGGCCATCTTCAACCAGGCCTCGGTCTGCTTCTCCGAGCTGGACCTGCACGGCAACTACTTGCGCGTGAACCAGGCCCTGTGCCGCATGCTCGGGCGCACTGAAGACGAGATGCTGCACATGACCCTGGCCGACGTCACCCATCCGGATGACGTGCCGATGAACATGTCCCTGTTCAACCGCTGCATCGAGGATGGCCGCTCCTTCACCCTGGAAAAACGCTACCTGCGTCCGGACGGTTCGACCTTCTGGGTCTCCAGCGACATCAGCCGCATCGTCGACGGCGAGGGCCGCCCGCAGGCCATGATCGCGGTCTCCACCGACATCACCGAACGCCGCCGCGCCGAAGATGCCCTGCGCGAACTCAACGACACCCTGGAGCAACGCGTGGTCGCCGAGATCATCGAGCGCACCCGCGCCGAGGCCGCCCTGCGTCAGATGCAGAAGATGGAAGCCGTGGGCCAACTCACCGGCGGGGTGGCGCACGACTTCAACAATGTGCTGCAGATCATCGGCGGCAACCTGCAATTGCTGCAGGGCGACCCCCGCCAGGATGATCGCAGCCGGCAGCGCATCCGCACCGCCATCGGCGCGGTCGATCGCGGGGCCAAGCTGTCCTCGCAGTTGCTGGCCTTCGCCCGCCGGCAACCGCTGCAGCCGCGCAGCATCAACCTGGAACGGGTGGTGCAGAACATGGACGATCTGCTGCGCCGCGCCGTGGGCGAGAACATCGAGATTTCCACGGTGGTCACGCATGAGCTGTGGAACAGCATGCTCGACCCCAACCAGGTCGAGAACCTGATCATCAACACCGCCATCAATGCGCGCGACGCCATGCCCAATGGCGGCCGCCTGACATTGCAGATCGATAACGTACAACTGACCGATCCGGCATTCCTGTCACAGGCCGACCTGGCCGCAGGCGACTACGTCGAGCTGCAGATTTCCGACAACGGTGCCGGCATGTCACCGGAGGTGCGCGAGCGCGCCTTCGAACCCTTCTTCACCACCAAGCGCGAAGGCGAGGGCACCGGGCTGGGGCTGTCGATGGCATATGGCTTCGTCAAGCAGAGCAAGGGGCATATCAGCCTGCACAGCGAACCGGGCAAGGGCACGACCATCCGCATCTACTTCCCGCGTTGCATCGAGGACGAGGTGGTCGTCGACGACAGCCGCGACCTGCAGGTGCGAGGGGGCGACGAGACCATCCTGGTGGTCGAGGACGATCCCAACCTGCAGCTCACGGTCATCGACACGCTCTCGTCCCTGGGCTATCGCGTGCTCAAGGCCGACAACGGCGAACGGGCCTTGGCCATCCTGCAGAGCGGCATCACGGTGGACATGATGTTCACCGACGTGGTGATGCCGGGCAGCGTGCCGGTCACCGAACTGGCGCGGCAGGCGCGTCAGTTGCTGCCCGAAATCGAAATCCTGTTTACCTCCGGCTATCCGCGCGATGCCATCGTCCACGAAGGACGACTGGATGCCGGCGTGGAATTGCTCTCCAAGCCCTACCGCATCAACCAGTTGGCGCAACGGATCCGGCACATGCTGTCCAACCGGGCGTATCGCATCGAACTGGCCAAGGCCAGCCGGGAGCGTGACCTCGCCACGGCCTCGGCCACCATCCACGTCTTGCCGGTGGCCGAACGCCACCACCAGGCTGATGCGACCGAGCAGCCACTGTCCCAGGAGGCTTATGGCACGGGTGGCCTCGCTGCCGGTGGCAGCGTCGGCGTGGCGGGCAGCGTGACTTCGCAGGGCGCCGATGAGCCCGCACAGGCCGTCAGCGGACTACGCCTGCTGGTGGTGGAAGACAACATCGACTCTCAGCAGCTGGTCTGTGAGTTGCTGGAGACCCTGGGCCATCAGGCGCGCGGCGTGGCCAGCGGCGAAGACGCGCTGCAGGCCCTGGAAGAACAGCCGTTCGACGTGCTCTTCACCGATGTGAATCTGCCGGGTATCACGGGGGTGGAACTGGCCAAGCGCGCGCTGGAGCGGTTCCCGACGATGTCGGTGATCTTCGCCTCCGGCTACGGCGCGATGGTGGCACGCAACGTGGGCTTCCCGTCGCATTCGCTGCCCAAGCCATACGATATCGATCAGTTGCAGGAGATATTGACGAAGATTGCGTCGGCTTGATGTCTATGTGAACGCAGGATTGCTGCCTTATTGTCACTATATTCAATATCGATGCGCAGATTTGCGGCTGTGGGTTCAATGAACCGACAGCCGTTTTATTTTCTGGAGGTCTGGACAGCTTCGCCGTGGCCAAGCTCTACGGGCGGGTGCTATCTTTTTTTCCTCACATTGCATAAAATAAATAAGAATAATTATCGTTCATAAATTTTGATTTGGCAGTGCAGGTAAAGTTTTGACTCCATGCTCTTCGGGATTGCCGTACGAGCGCCTGCCAGATCCGCTGCATGCCCGCTGGAAGGTGGGCATCAGGCCATATCGTCTCCTACCATCCAGCTCCTAGCCAGATCACGTACATGCGCGCATTGCTCGTTCTCCTCCACCGTTGGTTCGGCCTTGCCGTTGCCGTGTTCCTGTTCATCGCCGGTGCTACCGGGGCGCTGATCTCCTGGGACCACGAACTCGACGCCTGGCTCAATCCGCAGCTGTTTCATGCCCGCAGTGCCGATCAGCCCGGTGCCGGGGCGCCGTTGCCCGGCCTGGAGCTGGCGCGCAGGGTGGAGCAGGCCGAACCGCGCCTGCGGGTGACCTATGTGCTGACCGAGGCCGAGCCGGGCCATACCATCGGCATGATGGTCGAGCCGCGCCTGGATCCGGCGACCGGCAAGCCATTTGCGCTGGATTACAACCAGATCGCCGTCGATCCGGTCACCGCCGAGATCCAGGGCCGGCGCATGTGGGGTGCCATCTCGCTGTCGCGGGAAAACCTGCTGCCCTTCCTCTACAAGCTGCATTACACGATGCATCTGCCTGATATGGGCGGCATCGAGACCGGCATCTGGCTCATGGGCATCATCGGTATCGTCTGGATGCTGGACTGCTTCATCGCGCTCTACCTGTCCTTCCCCAACTGGCGGAGCTGGCGCAAGTCCCTGGCTTTCCGCTGGCGCGAGGGCGGGCACAAGCTCAATTTCGATCTGCACCGTTCCGGGGGCGTGTGGGTCTGGGGCCTGCTGCTGGTGCTGGCGGTGACCTCGGTGTCGATGAACCTGGAGCGCCAGGTGATGCGCCCGATCCTGCAGACCGTCTCCACGCTGACAGCCGGTCCGTTTGAGACCCGCACGCCGCTGGCCGCCGACAAGGTACCGGAGCCGCGCATCTCGCGCGAAGAGGTGGTGGCGCTGGGCCGGGCGCAAGGGCAGAAGCTGGGGCTGGATGAGCCGGTCGGTGGGGTTTTCTATTCCGGCATGTTCGGCGTCTACGGGGTCGGCTTCTTCCAGCCGGGCAATGACCATGGCGACGTCGGGCTGGGCAATGCCTGGCTGTATTTCGATGCCATGACGGGCGCCTATGAGGGGGGCAAGATTCCAGGCCGGGGTAGTGCCGGGGATATCTTCCTGCAGGCCCAGTTCCCGCTGCATTCGGGCCGTATCCTGGGGCTGGCCGGGCGGGTGATGGTGTCCTTGCTGGGGGCGCTGGTGGCCATGCTGTCGGTGACCGGGGTGATCATCTGGGTGCGCAAGCGCAAGGCACGACTGCAGCAGCGTGAACGGCTGGCCGCACAAAAGACACCGGCCCGCGAGGGGCCGGTGGCGGAACTGCGGTAAGCGGATCAGTGAGCGGGTCAGTGCGCCATCAGGACTGGCAGCGTCATGGTCTTGAGGATGGTCAGCGTGACCCCACCCAGCAGCACTTCACGGAAGCGGGTGTGGCCGTAGCCGCCCATGACCAGCAGGTCAGACCCCTTGTCGGCGGCCAGCGAGAGCAGGGCGTTGCCGATGTCCAGCGGGGTCTGTTCCTGCGCCACTTCCACCTTTACGCCGTGACGTGCCAGATAGAGCGCGATGTCGGCGCCGGGTTGCTCGCCATGGGTGCCCAGGCGCTTGTCGGAATTGAAGATCACCACCGTCACGTTGTCGGCCTGGCGTAGCAGCGGCAGGGCAGCGGTGATGGCGCGGGTGGATTCCATGCTGCCGTCCCAGGCGATCAGTGCGTTCTTGCCGACGTGCTTGAATTCGCCGGCGCTGGGGATGATCAGCACCGGGCGCGGTGCGTTCAACATCACATATTCGGGCAGGTCGGTGAGGAAACTGTCGTCGGCATCGTCCAGGTCGGCCTGGCTGACCACCACCAGGTCGGCATAGCGGGCCTGCAGCGCCAGGCCGCCTTCGGCGTCGTCGTCGACGAAGCGCTTCTCGCAGGAAGGCACGCCCACGCTGTTGGCGATCTTGTCGAAGTTCTCCAGGGCCGCCAGGGCGCGGTCGCGGAAGCCATCCATCTGCGCGGCCACATAGGCGGCGCCTTCCATCGTGATGAAACTGGAGATGCCGCTGACGGCACTGCCGATCAGGTGCGCCTGCTGGGCGCGGGCCAGTTCGGCGGCGATGCGGATGCGCTGGGCGGCGTGACGCGACTGGTCGACATGGACCAGGATGGACTTGTAGCTCATGGTGACTCCTCGGAAATATCGGGTAGATCAGGTAGATCAGGTGGGACGGCATCCGGGGCTGGATGCCATGTATCCAGACTAGGCCGCTCCTGCCCGGGCGTCCAGCGCAAATGCGGCGCTGATTGACACATGTCAATCGCGGCCGGCATCACTTCGCGGGCAGAATTCGGCGCGCCAACGATAGGCGCTTGCAGTGCGGTGGCGCTGGCTGGGTTATCCTTGTCAGCTTTGCGGTCTTTCCGTCATCCGACATTGCGTCATTGCCTCAGCGAGGAGCTTGCATGCCATCGATCTTCCATCTTGCCTACCACGTGCGCGACCTCGACCAGTCGCGCCGCTTCTATTGCGACCTGCTCGGTTGCGAAGAGGGCCGCAGTACCGATACCTGGGTCGATATCGACTTCTTCGGCCATCAGCTCTCCTTGCACCTTGGGCAACCCTTCACGGTGAGCAACACCGGCAAGGTCGGTGAGCATATGGTCCCCATGCCACACCTGGGTGTGATCCTGGAGCTGCCCGAGTGGCAGCAACTGGCTGATCGCCTGACGGCCAGCGGCCAGGTCGAATTCGTGCTCAAGCCGCAGATCCGCTTTGCCGGTGAGCCGGGTGAACAGGCGACCATGTTCTTCCTCGACCCCTCTGGCAACCCCATCGAGGTGAAAGGATTCAGGAGCCTGGCGCAGGTGTACGCCAAATGAGTCAAGGCACGACTATCCCCTTCGTCAGCCAGGGCGATGCTGCCTCGGTCGCCGCCTGGCTGCAGGCCCTGCGCAATGCCATGCCGGAGGAGCAAGTGGTGGCCTTCGCCGATCTGGACGACGCCCAGCGCGCAAAGTGCCGCCTGGCCATCGTCGCCAACCCGGACCCGGCCCAGCTGAAGCAGTTACCGCAATTGCGGTGGGTGCATAGCGTGTGGGCGGGGGTGGAACGGCTGGTAGCCGATCTTGGTCAGTCCGACCTGCAGATCACCCGGCTGGTCGATCCCCGGCTGGCCGCGACCATGGCCGAGGCGGTGCTGGCCTGGACGCTTTACCTGCATCGCGACATGCCGCGCTACGCGCAGCAGCAGCGCGAGCAGCGTTGGCAGGGGCTGGATTACGTCTTGCCGGAACAGCGTCGCATCGGCCTGCTGGGCCTGGGTGCGCTGGGCGAGGCGGCCGCCGTGGCGCTGCGCCAGGCGCGCTTCCCGGTGGCTGGCTGGAGCCGCAGTCCGCGCCAGCTGGACGGCGTGGAGACCTTCAGCGGCATGGAGGGGCTGACGCAACTGCTCTCACGCAGCGATATCCTGGTCTGCCTGCTGCCCCTGACCCGCGACACCCGTGGCCTGCTGGATGCGGCGCGCCTGGCCTTGCTGCCACCACAGGCGCAACTGATCAACTTCGCCCGCGGCCCCATCATCGACGATGCCGCCCTGCGCCAGGCGCTGGATGCCGGCCAGCTGAAACATGCGGTGCTGGACGTGTTCGCCACCGAGCCCCTGCCGCCGTCGTCCTGGCAATGGAGCCATCCCGCGGTGACGGTCTTGCCGCATTGCTCCGCCCCTACCGATGCCGCCACGGCCTCGGCCATCGTGGCGGGGAATATCCGGCATTACCGGGAGAGTGGGGAGATTCCAGCCAATGTGGATATTGGGCGGGGGTACTGACGGAGGTGGAAGGTATCCCCCTCAATCCAGCCGATAATCCTTCCCGCACGCCGCCGCCGGCGGCAGCGGTTCTCCCGCCAGTTCCAGCAACGAGCGCTCGATTTCCAGGCTGATGGCATCCAGCGCCAGGCCATTGGGGGAGCAGGCGAAGGGCAGGGAGATTTCGCTGGCGATGGCTTCCAGCGCCAGGAAGGTGTAGGAGACGAAGACCGAAATCAGCGGTGTGGCGACACCGATGGCATCGACCAGCCCGAACGGCAGCAACAGGCAGTAGATGTACACGGTCCGGTGCAGCAGCACGCCATAGGCGAAGGGGATGGGCGTGGAGGCGATGCGCTCGCTGGCGCCGATGCAGTGGTTGATCTCGTTGAGCTGCTGGTCGCAGGTCCACAGGCCAGTGTCGCTGAGCCTTCCCTGCCGGTTGGCCTGGGCCAGCATGGCGCGCAGCTGGTCCATCTGGTACACCGGGAGGTATTGCACCGTGCCGGCCGTGGCGTCGAACTCGGCCTCAGCCGGCAGCAGGCGCACCATGTCCTCTTGCGGCGAAGTCTTGCGCAACTGGTGCTTGAGCGCATAGGCCAGTGCGATGATGCGATGGATGAACAGCTTCTTGTGGGCTGCATCTTCGCCCGTCACGCCATAGCGCAATCCCTGCGACGCCAGTGCCCGCGCTGCAATCAGCAGGGCGCCCCAGATCTTGCGGCCCTCCCAGTAGCGGTCATAGCTGGCGCTGTTGCGAAAGCCCAGGAAGATTGCCAGCGCCACGCCCAGCAGGGTGAAGGTGGAGGTGTTCAGCGGCAGCTTGTCGCCGAAGATCTTGCCGTCGGTCAAGACCGCCAGGGTGGAGAAGGCCGTCATCATCAGCATCTGCGGCATGATGGTGCGCAGCACCGAGCCGTTCCAGACGAAGAGCATGCGGAACCAGTGGGGCTGGGGGCGAACGATCATATTGGCTTCCCGGAACAAGAACGAAAAAGTCGAAGCCCCATGTTAATTCCACGCCGCCCGGGCAAACGTAGACAGATGGCGCCAGCGTCCGCACATACAGCGGACCACCGTCCAGCCCTTACTGACGGGCGATGGTAAATCCGATGGTGTTATGTCCGCCGCCGCTACTGGCGAAGGCCCGCCCGCCATGCATGCGCGCCACTGCCTTGACGATGGCCAGCCCCAGGCCGTGGCCATGGCTGCCGTTGATGTCCTGGCGGGCGCTGTCGACCCGGTAGAAGCGGTCGAACAGGCGCGGCAGGTGCTGTTCGTCGATGGCGGGGCCGGGATTGGTGACCGCCACCCTGACCATTTCTTCACCTGCGGAAATATCGATGCGCAGCATTGCGCCTTGTGGTGAGTGCTGGATGGCGTTCTGGATCAGGTTGGTCAGTGCCCGCTTGAAGAGCGCCGTTTCCATGGTCGCCGTGGCCTGGGTGTCGCCGGCGACCGTGATGCCCATGCCGGCATCGTCGAGCACGAACTCGAAGAAATCGGCAGTCTTCTGCACCTCCGCAGCCACCCGCGCCGGCACCCGGGCGGTGGCGGCCTCGCCCTGATCGGAGCGGGCCAGGAACAGCATGTCGTTGACGATGGAGCGGATGCGGTCCAGTTCTTCCAGGTTCGATTGCAGCACGTCCTTGAACTCGCCCGCGCTGCGTTCGCGCGCCAGCGCCACCTGGGTTTCGCCGATCAGGTTGGCCAGGGGCGTGCGCAGTTCATGGGCGACGTCGGCATTGAAGGCTTCCAGTTGGGTATAGGCCTGTTCGATGCGTTCCAGCGCGCCATTGAAGGCGTCGGCCAGGACCGACAGTTCTTCCGGCAGCGCTTCCACCGGCATGCGCGCCGACAGCTTGCGCGGCGAAAAGCTCTGGGCGCGGACCGACATGCGGCGCAGCGGTGCCAGTCCGGCGCGGGCGATCCAGTAGCTGGAGATGACGGCCAACACGATGCCCAGCAGCGAGGAGATGGTGGTGGCCAGCAGGAAGGTGCGGCGCATCTCGAAGTAGGGTTCTCCATCCACGCCCACCGTGACCCGCACTTCGGGGCGCTCCTCGAAGGCCGGCAGGGTGCGCGTCATGATGTGCAGGGGGAAGCGGCGTCCCGGCAGGTGCAGGCGGGCCACCGACTTGCCGTCATCGTGGGTGATGGCGCTCGGGGTCAGGCGGCTGAGGTCGCCATAGGTGAAGCGCGGGTCGTCGCTGGCGATCCAGAAGGAGACGTGCTGGTCCGCCTGCGACAGCGCCGAGAGTTTCATCTGCACGCGCCCCCAGCGCTCGGTATTGCCGGCGCGCTCGATCTGGTAGCTGATGTCGTTGAGGGTGGTGAAGAGGGCGTCGCGCTCGTGGCGCAGCAATTCGCCTTTGAGGACGGTGTAGAGCACGACGCCAGCGACGGCGAAGATCAGCAGGGCCGAGGCGGCCGACATCAACACCAGGCGCGCCGTGATCGATTGTCGCAGCGGCAGCCGACGTCGGCGGGTCGGTTGCCCCGGCGGGGCGGTCTGGAGATCGGGCTCAGTCATCGCCGGCGTCGGCCGCAGCCCGGGGCTCCAGCACGTATCCCATGCCGCGCACGGTATGCAGCAGTTTCTGTTCGAAGGGCGCGTCGATCTTGGCGCGCAGGCGCTTGATGGCGACTTCGACCACGTTGGTGTTGCTGTCGAAGTTCATGTCCCAGACCAGTTCGGCGATGGCGGTCTTGGACAGGATCTCACCCTGGCGCCGCGCCATCACCGCCAGCAGGGCGAATTCCTTGGCCGTGAGGTCGATGCGCAAGCCACCGCGAAAGGCCTTGCGCGAAAGCAGGTCGATCTGCAGGTCGCCGATGCGCAGTTGCGCCGGCTCCTGCGCGCGACCGCGCCGGGTCAGGGCCTGGAGCCGGGCCAGCAGCTCCAGGAAGGAAAAGGGCTTGATCAGGTAGTCGTCGGCGCCGTCGTGCAAGCCCTTGATGCGGTCTTCCACGCTGTCGCGGGCGGTCAGCATGATGACCGGGGTCTGCTTGACCGTGCGCAGCGAACGCAGCACGGCAAAGCCGTCCAGCCCCGGCAGCATGACGTCGAGCACGATGACGTCGTAGTCATGCTGGATCGCCAGGTGCTGTCCATCCACCCCGTTGGAGGCCAGATCGACCGCGCATCCCTGCTCGGTCAAGCCCTTGCAGAGGTATTCGGACATCTTTTGTTCGTCTTCGACTATCAGGATCTTCATGCGGTCTCCATAGCCTGCGCCGGGGCAGGATCGCCCGGCATCAGTCCATGCCGGATTCTACCGTCCCGGCTTTTTATCGGTGTGGTCTTGTTTCAATGTTCCACCTGCGGCGGCTGTTGGGCCAGGCGGGCGGCCTTGCGGGCTTGGCGTGCCTTCTTCTTGCGTTCATACCAGTAGTGCGCGCGGTCCAGGTAGAGATAGACCACCGGGGTGGTGAACAGAGTCAGCGCCTGCGACAGCACCAGACCGCCCACCATGGCATAGCCCAGTGGCCGGCGCAGCTCGGAGCCGGCGCCATGGCCCAGCATCAGCGGCAGGCCCGACAGCAGGGCGCACATGGTGGTCATCATGATGGGGCGGAAGCGCAGCAGGCAGGCCTGGTAGATCGCCTCTTCCGGCTTCATGCCCTGGCTGCGCTCGGCGGTGAGGGCGAAGTCGATCATCATGATGCCGTTCTTCTTGACGATACCGATTAGCAGGATGATGCCGATCAGCGCGATCACCGACAGGTCGTAGCCGCCTATCATCAGGATCAGCAGGGCACCCACGCCGGCCGAGGGCAGCGTGGAGAGAATCGTCAGCGGGTGGATGTAGCTCTCGTAGAGCAGGCCCAGCACGATGTAGACCGCGATCAGTGCGGCCGCGATCAGGTAGGGTTGGGACGACAGCGAATCGCCGAAGGCCTTGGCCGTACCCTGGAAATTGCCCACCAGCGTCTGTGGCACGCCCATCTCGTCCTTGGTCTTCTGGATGATGTCCACCGCCTCGCCCAGGGACACGCCCTTGGCCAGGTTGAAGGAAATCGTCACCGCCGGGAACTGGCTCTGGTGGCTGATCGAGAGGTAGGAGGTCTTGGTCGTATCGACCTTGACGAAGGTCGACAGCGGCACCTGCTGGCCGGTCAGGGGCGAGGTCAAGTAGAGCTTGTCGAACAGGGCCGGGTCCTTCTGCAGCTGCGGCGTCACTTCCAGGATCACGCGATAGCTGTTGATCTGCGTGAAATACTGCGCGACCTGGCGCTGGCCGATGGCGTCATAGATGGTGGCGTCGATCAAGGCCGGCGAGATGCCGAAGCTGGAAGCACGGGCGCGGTCGATGGTGATCACCGCCGCCGCCGCCTGGTTCTGCTGGTCGGAGGCCACATCGGTCAGCTGCGGCAGCTGGCGGAAACGCTCCAGCATGCGTGGCGCCCAGACGTTGAGTTCATCGAGGTCGGTATCGGTGACGGTGTACTGGTACTGGGTGCGCGAAAGGCGGCCACCGACGTTGATGTCCTGGCTGGCCTGCATGAACAGGTTCACCCCCTGCACGCGTGCCACCTTGGGCCGCAGGCGGGCGATGATCTCGTCGGCATTGGTGGTACGGCCCTCGTCCTTGGGTTTCAGGGCGATGAAGAACTGCCCGGTGTTGAAGGTGGTGGAACCGGCGCTCATGGCAAAGCCGATCACGTCCGGGTCCTGGCGCACCACGTCGGCCACCTTCAGCAGGCGTTCATGCATGGCCGCCGAGGAAGTGTCCTGCGCGGATTCGGCAAAGCCGACGATGACGCCATTGTCCTGCTGCGGGAAGAAACCCTTGGGGATGAAGATGAACAGCACCACCGTCAGCGCCACCGTCGCCAGGAAGCTCATGAGCGTGATGAACTGGTGCTTCATCACCACATCCAGCCCGCGCTTGTAGCCGGCCAGCATGGCATCGAAGCAGTGTTCGAACCATTGATAGAGCTTGCCGTGGCGCTGGCCGTGCTCGTTCTTGAGGAAGCGCGAGCACAGCATGGGCGTCAAGGTCAGCGAGATCACCACCGACACGCCGATGGTCAGCGTGACCGTCACCGCAAACTCCCGGAACAGGCGCCCGACGATGCCGCCCATCAACAGCAGCGGGATGAACACCGCCACCAGCGAGACCGAGATCGAGATGATGGTGAAGCCGATTTCGCCCGCGCCCTTCAAGGCCGCTTCCAGCGGCGACATGCCTTCCTCGACGTAGCGGTAGATGTTTTCCAGCATGACGATGGCGTCATCCACCACGAAGCCCACGGCGATGGTCAAGGCCATCAGCGACAGGTTGTCGAGGCTATAGCCGACCACGTACATCACGCCGGCCGTGCCCATGATGGCCAGCGGCACGGTCACCGAGGGAATCAGGGTGGCCGCCACATTGCGCAGGAACACGAAGATCACCATCACCACCAGGGCGATGGTCAACACCAGGGTGAACTCAACATCCTCCACCGAGGCGCGGATGGTCTGGGTGCGGTCGATCAGGGTGTTGACATGGATGGCGGCCGGAATCGCTGCGCGCAGGCGCGGCATGGCGGTCTTGATGCGGCCCACCGTCTCGATCACGTTGGCGCCGGGCTGCTTGGTGATGGCCAGCACGATGGAGCGGCCGTTGGTGATGGTGTGGTCCGCCGTGTTGGCGGCGCCCGAGAAGGCCCAGGCGGCGATCTTGTTGTTCTCCGGTCCGTCGATGGCGATACCGATGTCCTTGACCCGGATCGGTGCGCCATTGCGCCAGGCCAGGACCATGTCGTTCCACTGCTCGGCCTTGAGCAACTGGTCATTGGTATAGACGGTAAAGGCCTGGCGCGCGCCATCGACCGTGCCCTTGGGCTGGTTCACGGTGGTGGTGGCGATGACGCCGCGGATGTCTTCCAGGCTCAGACCCAGCGTGGCGATCTTGGCCGGATCGACCTGGATGCGCACCGCCGGCTTCTGCTGGCCGTTCACGCTGACCAGGCCGACGCCGGAAATCTGCGAAATCTGCTGGGCCAGGATGTTGTCGGCGTAGTCGTTGACCACCGTCAGCGGCAGTGCGTCGGACTGTACCGACATGATCATGATGGGCGAGTCGGCCGGGTTGATCTTGCGGAAGGTCGGCGGATTCGGCAGGTTGGCCGGCAACTGCCCGGTGGAGGCGTTGATGGCCGCCTGCACATCCAGTGCGGCGGCGTCGATATTACGGTTCAGGTCGAACTGCAGGGTGATCTGGGTGGTGCCCAGCGTGCTCTGCGAGGTCATCTGCGAGAGGCCGGCGATGAGCGAGAACTGGCGCTCCAGCGGCTGCGCCACGTTGGAGGCCATGGTCTCGGGACTGCCCCCGGGCAGTTGCGCGGTGACCTGGATGGTCGGGAAGTCAACCTGCGGCAGCGGTGCCACCGGCAGCAGCGGCCAGACTGCGATGCCCACCAGCAGGATGGCGATCGCCAGCAGCGTGGTACCGATGGGGCGCTTGATGAAGGCAGCGGAAACGCTCACTTGGTGTTTCCTTTCGCATCGGTGCCAGCGGCGGAACTGCTCTGGGCCTTGGCAGGCTGCGGCTTGCTCTCGACGATGCGGCTGCCCGGCTTGAGCTTGTACTGGCCGTCGATGACCACGCGCTGGCCGGCGGTGACGCCGCTGTCGGCGGCCAGCACGGCCACGCCGTCCTGGATGCGATCGACCTTGACCGGCTGCATGTTGGCCTTGTCGTCCTGGTCGATGGCATAGACGTAGGTACCCTGCTGGTTGCGCTGGATGGCGGCGGCCGGCACGGTCAGGGCATTGCCGTGGGAATTCATCTGCAGGCGGGCATTGACGTACTGGCCCGGCCACAGCTTGTGTTCAGCATTGTCGAAGCGGGCCTTGAGCTGCACCGTGCCGCTGGTGGTGTTGATCTGGTTATCCAGCAGCACCAGCTTGCCGGTAGCCAGTACCTCCTGCGAGTCGCGGGCATAGGCGCTGACCTTGAGCGGCTGCTGGCTGCTGCGCTGGGCGCGGTTGATGGCCACCACCGCCTCCTCGGGCAGGGTGAAGACCAGGGTGATCGGATCGATCTGGTTGATCACCACCAGGCCGTTGGCATCGGTCGCGTGGACGATGTTGCCGGGGTCCACCAGACGTGCGCCCACGCGCCCGGAGAGCGGGGCGTTGATGGTGGTATAGCTCAATTGCACCTTGGCATAGGCGACCTGGGCCTCGTCGGTCTTGACCGCCGCTTCCAGCTGCGCCACCAGGGCCTTTTGCGTATCCAGCTGCTGCTGGGTGGCGGCGTCCTGGCCGCGCAGGGTGGTGTAGCGCTGCAGGTCCAGCCGTGCATTGGTCAGGGTGGCGGCGTCCTTGGCGCGTTGCGCCTCGGCCTGCGCCAGTTGCGCCTGCAGGGCGCGCGGGTCGATCTGGGCCAGCAACTGGCCTTTCTTGACCTCTTCACCTTCCTTGAAGCCGACCTTGTCCAGCTGGCCGTCGATGCGGGTCTTGACCACCACGCTGGCATTGGCCGTGACCGTTCCCACGCCGGCCAGGTAGAGCGGGAGGTCGCGTTCCTGCACGCTCGCCAGCGAGACGGCCACCGGTGGCGGCGCCTTGGCGGCCGGCTGGTCGGCCGCGCGGGCGTGTTCGACATAGGACCAGGCGCCGATGCCGGCCGCCAGGATCAGGGCCGTGGCAACGAACACGGCGAGGGGAGAGCGCTGGGGAGATTGGGGTGAGGTGGTCATGCCTGAAACTCGTCCTGAAATGATCGCTGTTGATTCGGAAATGGGGGCGTGGCCGCGCTCAGCGGGCAGCCATCGGCGGGGCAGAAGGTGTCGACGTTGCAGCATCGGCGGCCCCGGCCGCTGCAGCCGCTTCTGCCTGCCAGCCACCACCGGTGGCCTTGATCAGGGCGACGCTGGCCACCAGTTGCCGGCCCAGCAGGGTCACGGCATTGCGCTGGTTGGTCAGCGACGTGGCCTGGGTGGTCACCACCGACAGATAGGTGACGGTGCCGGCCTGGTATTGGCGCATCGCCAGTCGTTCGGCCAGTTGCGCCGATTGCACCGCCTGTGCCTGGACCCCGCTTTCCTGGTCCAGCACGCGCAGGGTGGAAAGGTTGTCTTCCACTTCCTGCAGGCCACCCAGCACGGTCTGCTTGTATTGCGCCACGGCGGCATCGAAGGCGGCCGTCGCCGCATCGTTGCGGGCACTGCGGGCGCCGCCGTCGAACAGGGTCTCGGCCAGTGCCGCACCCAGCGACCAGACCCGGCCGGGGGTGTTGAACAGTTGCGCGAAGGCCGGGCTGTTGTAGCCACCGCTGGTGGAGAGCGTGAGGGTCGGGAAATACGCCGCCCGCGCCACGCCAATGTTGGCATTGGCGGCAGCGGCCAGGCGCTCGGCATTGGCGATGTCGGGACGACGTTCCAGCAGGTCCGAAGGCAGGCCGGCAGGAATCTGGGGCAGGCTGGCCTGCAGGCGCTGGGCATTGGCATCCATGGCATCGTCGCTGGCGGTGGCGGCGGCCACCGGTGCCAGCGAGAAGGCGGCCGGCGCCTTGCCGACCAGCATGGCGATGGCATGTTCCAGCTGGTTGCGGGTGGCGTCGAGGTCGATCAACTGCGCCTGGGCGGCGCGCAACTGGGTTTCGGCCTGGGCCACATCGGAGCGCAGGGCGGTGCCGGCTTCGTATTGATGGGTGGTCAGTTGTAGCGAGCGACGATAGGCCTCCACCGTGCGGCGGTACAGATCCTTCTGCAGGTCGGTCACGCGCAGTTGCAGGTAATCCTGGGCCAGTGTGGCCTGGATCGCCAGGCGCGCCGCCGCCAGGCTGGCCGCACTGGCCTGCGCACTGGCATCGCCGGCTTCGGCGCCGCGTCGGATGCGGCCCCAGACATCGGCCTCCCAGGAGGCATTGAGGCCCACCGTATAGGTGTCGGCCAGCCGTTGCACGCCGTTGCTGTTGGTCTGCCCGCGCGCGGCGCCGGCCTGCAGACCGACGGTCGGCCACAGGCTGGCGCGGGCCAGGGCGGCGGTGGCCTGGGCCTGGCGATACTGGGCGGCGGCCTGCTGGATGGTCTGGTTGGCGGCGTTGGCCTGGGTGATCAGGTCATTGAGGATGGGGTCGCCATAGGCTTGCCACCAGGGCTGATGGTCGTCGACCTGGCGCGGCGTGGCCTGCTTCCAGGGGCCGACTTCCTTGTAGGCCTGCGGCAGGTCCATGGCCGGGCGCACGTAGTCGGGGCCGACTGCACAACCGCCCAGCAGCGCGGCCAGCAACAGCACCGTCATTCCCTTCTTGGCGCGGAAGGGGGTTCGATTATTGGGATGGGTGAAATGACGGGTACTGACGCTGGCTGCGACGCGGCGAAACGGGACGACCATAGGGCTCACGGAGATGGCTTGCGGATGACGGACAGACCGACCCCGGCGCCCCTCAGCGCCCGTAATCGGCCCCTGCTTAGGACGCTAATGTAAGCCTTGCCCCTCGACGTCAGGCTGACATCAAGATGACAATTCTGTCAGCCAGGGCGGGGACCGGTGTAGGCGGCGCGGGGACGGATCAGGCTGCCGTCGCGCCCCTGTTCCAGCGCGTGGGCGATCCAGCCCAGCGAGCGGCCCAGTGCAAACAGGCCGAAGGCGCTGCCGGCTGGCAGATCCAGGTGACGGCGCAGCGCCGCCAGGGCGAAATCGACCGAGGGAGCATGGCCGGTCAGTTCGCGCACGGTGGCGATGGCGACCTGCCAGCGGGGATGGGCGTCGAGAAAGCCCGCCAGCAGGGCCTGAGCCCGTACATCGCCCTGCGGATAGAGATGGTGGCCGAAGCCAGGCAGGTCATCACCCCGTGCCAGCCGTTCGCGCAGGGCCTGGGCTGGATCGGCCGCTATCTCCAGCATGTCCAGCAGCGCCTCGACGCGGGCCGTGGTGCCGCCGTGCAGCGGGCCGCTCAGCGCCGCCAGCCCGCCCACGATGGACGCCTGCAGATTGGCGCCGGTGGAGGCAATGCAGCGGGCGGTGAAGCCGGAGGCATTCAGTTCGTGGTCGGCGCACAGCACCAGCGATCGCCGGACCAGATCGGCACCGGCCGCATCCAGCTGCCAGGCCCGGGCGCACTGCAGGTGCAGGGGTTCAGAGGAGGGCCTGCTACCCAGCAGGCAGGCTGCCAGGCGGCGCACCAGCAGGCCGGCGCTGGCCAGCCGGCGGGCCGACGGCAATTGCCATTGCGCGCCGATGTCCTCGGCACAGGCCAGGGAGAACAAGGGCAGCAGTGTCTGTTCGGCGCGGCGTTCATGCCACTGTGCCGCCAGTGCATCAAATCCTGTGGGCAAGCAGGGCGCTGCCTGGTCGAAGGCCTCATCCACGGTGCAGTCCCAGAGCAGGGCGGCGGCCTCTTCGACGCTGGCCCGAATGCTGAACTCCACCGCATCCTGGCCGCGATAGTACAGGCGCCCGTCCTCGATCAGCGTGAGCGCCGACTCCAATACCGGCAAGCCCCAGTCCAGCGCCGCCCGCGCCACTTCGCGGGGCTTGCGGCCACGGGTGCGGTTGACCGCCAGGCGCTCCACTTCGGTGGCCAGGTAACGGCTTTCCCGCGCTTCTTCCCCCGGATGGGCGTGCAGCAGGCCACGGCTGACGTAGGCATACAGGGTCTGGCGCGACACGCCCAGCAGGGCGGCGGCATCGGCGGAAGAAAGATAGGTGCTCACGGCGGGTCCAGATCGGTCGATAAGTTGATTAAATTAATCAATATTGACGATTAATTCAAGCGGAGTAAGCTGCAGCCATTCCCCCTTGCCCGACACCGACCTTACTTGAGGAGCCCACCATGACCCAGCCTGACACCACATCTGCCCACGCCATGCTGGCCGAGATCTGGAGTGCCCTGGGCGGGCCGGCGGCCGCGCTGGAGACCGTCACCCTCAGTGCTGAGGGTGCCTTGCCCTCGGTCTTTGCCACCAGCGACCTGGCCCAGGCCTCGGTGGCGGCGGCCGGGATGGCGGTGGCGCAGTGGATCCACAGCAGTGGCGCGCCGCTGCCGCCGGTGCAATGCGACCGCCGCCTGGCCTCGATGTGGTTTGCGTCTTCGCTCAGGCCCCAGGGCTGGCAGGGGCCTTCACTCTGGGACTCGGTAGCCGGCGATTATCGTGCTCTGGATGGCTGGATACGCCTGCATACCAACGCCGCGCACCACCGCGCGGCGGCGCTGGCAGTGCTGGGGCTGGATCCGCTGCAGGCGGATCGCGAGGAGGTGGCCCGCGAGGTGGCGCGCTGGCACTGCGCCGAGCTGGAGACGGCGGTGGTCGGCAACGGCGGTTGTGCCGCCGAGATGCGCAGCCAGGCCCAGTGGGCCGCGCATCCGCAAGGCATGGCGGTGGCCGGCGAACCGCTGGTGGCGAGCCAACTGGTCGACGCCGGTCCGGCCACGCCGCGCCCCATTGACCCGTCCCGGCCCCTGGCCGGCGTGCGGGTGCTGGATCTGACGCGGGTCCTGGCCGGCCCGACCGCCACACGCTGCCTGGCCGGCTTCGGCGCCGAGGTCCTGCGCATCGACCCGGCCCGCTGGAATGAGCCCGGCGTGGTGCCGGAAATGACCCTCGGCAAGCGCTGCGCCCATCTGGAGCTGGACCAGCCCCAGGACCGCGCCACCCTGGAAACCCTGCTGGCCCAGGCCGATGTGCTGGTGCACGGTTATCGCGCCGATGCCCTGGAGCACCTGGGCCTGGGGCCGGCCCGGCGCCGCGCCCTGAACCCGGCCCTGGTGGATGTGGCACTGGACGCCTACGGCTGGAGCGGCCCCTGGGCCGGCCGACGCGGCTTCGACAGCCTGGTGCAGATGAGTTGCGGCATTGCCGATGCCGGCATGCGCCAGCACGGCAGCGACAAACCGGTCCCGCTGCCGGTCCAGGCGCTCGATCACGCCACCGGCTACCTGCTGGCCGCGGCTGCCGTGCGCGGACTCACGCTGCGCCAGGCCAGCGGGCAGGGCAGCCAGTACCGCCTGTCGCTGGCCCGCACGGCGCATTTGCTGGCCGCCTATCCGGTGACGCAGGCGCATTCCGGCTTCGCTACCGAAAGCCCGCAGGATCTGGATGCGCACCTGGAACAGACCTTCTGGGGCCCGGCGCAACGGCTGCGTGCGCCCTTGCAGGTGGCTGGTGCGCCCATGCACTGGCGCCTGCCGGCCGGGCCTTTGCGCTCGGCGCCGGCACGCTGGGGCTGAGTACGGCGGCTTGAGGTAGGATGTGCATCCTTGTCACAGGAGACCCACCATGCCCTCGACCGCCCGCAAGCTGCTGACCCAGAACAAGGGACTGCTGGCCTTCATCGCCCTGATGGTGGTGTTTCGCAGTGCCATCGCCGACTACAACGTCGTTCCCAGCGGCTCCATGCTGCCCACCGTGATGGTGGGCGACCGCATCCTGGTGGACAAGCTGGCCTACGACCTGCGCCTGCCGCTGACCCATATCAGCCTGCTGCGCCTGGGTGAGCCGCAGCGCGGCGACATCGTTACCGTTGATTCGCACCAAGCCGGGGAGCTGCTGCTCAAGCGCATCGTCGGCCTGCCCGGTGACGTGGTGGAACTGCGCGACAACGTGCTCACCATCAATGGCCGGGCGGCCAGCTATGGCCAGGCCCAGGTCAGGCCGCTGGCTGGCGATGGCGTGGATGATGCGGTCTACCGCGACGAACGCATCGATGGCATGAACCATCTGGTGCGCCTGTCGGAATCGCATCCCAGCCTGCACAGCAGCTTTGGCCCGGTGGTGGTGCCGGCGGATCATTACATGATGCTGGGCGACAATCGCGACAACAGCATGGATTCGCGCTATTTCGGCTTCTTCGCCCGCAGCGAACTGATGGGGCGCACCAGCCGCATCGCTTTTTCCCTGGATGCGGACAAGGGCTACCGGCCCCGGCTGGACCGCTTCGGCCGCCTGCTGGATCCGGTCGACGTCCATCATCAAGAGCAATAACAGGCGCTGCTCCATTGTTGTCGTAAAAATCTGTGTTTTTTTGCTGTCAATTGCTCAAGTTGTCCAAAAGCATGCCGTTACCAGAAGCGGAAAACATGCAATTGCCATCTGGAGCACATCATTTCTCTCACCTTCATCTCCGATCCGGCCACCGGTCGCCGCAGGAATGCCGTCAGTCATGACGCCATCCTCGATGCCACGTATGTGATGCTCGAGGAGATCGGCTTCGACAAGCTCTCCCTGGAGGGCGTGGCGGCGCGCGCTGGCGTGGGCAAGGCCACCATCTATCGCTGGTGGCCCAACAAGAGCGCCCTGGCCATGGAAGCGCTGCTGCGCGCGGTGGAACCGATGCCGGCCATCGGCGACAGCGGTTCGGCACGGGAAGATATCGGCTTGCATATGTTGCAACTGTCCCAACTGTTGCGTGGCAAGTCCGGTCGTGTGGTGCGCGAGATGATTGCGCTGGCCCAGTTCGATGAAGAGAGCAAGCGCATCTTCAACGACAACTATCTTGAGCCGCGCCGCCTGGCGCTGGTCAATGTCCTGCGCCGCGGCGCCCAACGCAGTGAGTTCAGGGATGATGCCGACCTGAACCTGGTCTTCGATCTGCTGTATGCCCCCTTGCTGCAGCGCCTCCTGACCGGCAGTGCCGACATCGATGAACGCCAGATCCAGTCCCAACTGAAGCTGGTCCTGGGCAGCATCGCGCTGTCCCAACCCTTTTTAGCGACTAGTAAAATTTCGAGCCAACAAGCGTAAATTTTGTTGAGCAGTAGATAATTTGCACCTAGAATCCGAGACGAAACGTATCGTATTGGTTCTGGGAAACTGACTTTTTGTCTTTTAGAACAGGAGTGCTGGTCGTTTTAAGGCGCGTTTTTTGTAAAGAAAACAGCCTCAGCCTCCGTCCTCTCCGTCGCCGTGCGCGAGGGGAATTCTCATGGGAAATGCGAGCCACCATCCTGACCGGTGGCTCCTTCTCCTGTGCCTGCCGTGCCAGGCTTCTCCCTGACCTTTACGTTGATCCGGACTGATATCACCGGCGGCTCCCTGCGGGCTGCCGGATAACGGTTGCCGTTCTGCATTTGGGCGCCTTCGGGCGGCGGTGCGGCGACCCAGGGGCAGACAATACATGCAAGTGCAAGGGGGAAATATGCACGGCGAGGCGATGCAGCAATGCGCGGGCGCAGACGGGGCTTGGCACCGCGAGGGACACTGCCGGCGACAACGCCAGCTGCGGCGCTGTTGCCTGGCTGGCGTGGTGGCCATTCCGGTGTTACTGGGTTTTCTCTGGCTGCAGTTCGCCGCGGCGCGCAGCGGTGGCGAACTGTTCTACGCCGATCGGGTGTGCGGTTGCCGTGACGTGCTGGCGCTGTGGGTGAGCGACTATGTGTGGACGCAGATGATCTGGTTGCCGGGCAATATGCTGTTCCTGCTGATCTGGATCGCGCTGGCGGTCAAGCTTTGGAGCGGCAAGCGGCGCATGTGCTGAAGGCAGCCCTTCTGGCTGCCTGTTCACCTTTTTCACCCTTTTCACCTTTTTCACCCTGTTCACTCTTCTCAACCATCGATATGCGCTACCAGCGGCAGGTGGTCCGAGGCCACACGTGCCAGCGGCGTGCGATGTACGTTCACCTGCAGCAGGCGCTGGCGCGGGCTGATCCAGATACGATCCAGCGCGAACAGTGGCCAGCGTGAGGGAAAGGTGCGTGGCGCCGGTGCTGCCTCGAAATGCGACACCAGCCAGCGCAGCGTCCGTCCCCACATGAACCATTCGTTCACATCGCCCATCAGGATCACCGGTGCCTGGTCGGTATCGAAAGCCTGGAGCAGGCGCTTGATCTGGTCACGCCGTTCAGCCGGCTTCAAGCCCAGATGCGTGGCGACCACCCGCAGCATGTGGCCGTGGCAATCGATATCGGCATCCAGCGCGCCGCGCGGTTCCCGGCTGCCGAAGGAGAGGTCCAGGCTCTGCTTGGCCAGGATGGGATAGCGGCTCAGCACCGCATTGCCATAGCGTCGTTGCGGGGTATCGATGGTCGGTCCTTCGACGGCGAAGAAACCGGTTTCCTCGCGCAGCAGCGCCAGCACATCCACCTGCTCCGTGCCGCCCAGCGGCACTTCCTGCAGGGCCAGCACGTCGGCATCGATTTCGCGCAGGACCTGAGCGATGCGCTGCGGCGAAAACACGCCATCCGTGCCAACCGCACCATGGACGTTGTAGGTGGCTACCGTGAGCGGCCAGGGATTGAGATCGCGCAGCGGCACGTCGGCCGTGCGCACCAGCTCGGCGTCCGCATGCTGCCTCGCTTCGTGCTCTCTCTGGCGGGGATGCACGGAGCCCGAGGTCCCCAAGGTGTCGATCCTCATCAAGCCTGGCGCGCCTCGATCGGATGATCGGCCTGGACGCGTGGCAGCGGGTCTTCGCGGCGCACGGGCTGGTCGGTCGTGGTCACCGCACCGGTGGTCTTGCCCATTGCATTGCGTGACGGCTTGCCCGGCTTCGTCTTCTTGTCGCGCGGCTTGAGCAGCTTCTGCAGGCCGAAGGCCGTCAGCATCAGGGCAGCCGTCACGCCCGCCAGCACCAATACCGTCTGCAGGCTGGGATGGCGGATCGCCTCGGCCAGGTTGTGGGAAAAGACCACCGTCAACACGATGCCCGGCACCATGCCGATCAGGGTGCCCAGCAGGTAATCGCGCAAGCCCAGATGGGAAGCACCGGCCACCACATTGACCACCGTGAAGGGCGCGATCGGCAGCAGCCGCACCACGGCCATGGCGGCGATGCCGCGCTGGGCAAAACGGCGGCTCAGATTGTTGATGCGCGGGCCCAGCATGTCGCGCAGGGCGTCATGGCCCAGCCAGTGACCCAGGCCGAAGCCGAGCAGGGCGCTCAGACCCACCCCGGCCGTGGCGTACAGGCCACCATTGACCGGCCCGAAGACCACCCCCGCCACTGCGATCAGCACGGTGATCGGCACCATCAGCATCCCTGCCACCACGAAGGCGGCAATGACGATGGCGGGTGTGAAGGGCATCTTGTCCACGCTGCGCGCCAGGGCGATGAGCGAACTCAGATTGATCCAGTCGCGCAGCGGCGTGAAGCGCCAGGCCAGCGCAAATACCACCAGTGCCACCGCGAGTATGCCCAGCCCGATCATGCGGCGCGGCACCGGCTTGCGGGCGCTGCGTGGCACGTAGGCGTCGACGATCTCATCGGGGCTGATCGGGCGTTCGGGGTCGAAGACGGCGTTGTCCTGGGTCAGCGCGTCCAGTTCGGGAATCAGGCGCGGGTCCATCGGCCGCAGTTCGCGCTGCTCGGGCTGGCGCAATCGTGCGATGGCCGCATGCAGGCCGGTCTGCTGGTCCATGGCCTGTTGCACGGCGGCCGGGCTCACGCCCAGGTGTTCGGCCAGCAGGCGATTGCGCATGAGCCCGATGGCCTCGGCGATCTCGCGCTGGCGCTGCGCATCGCCCTGGACTTCGATCGTGAGATTGCATTCGGTATCGAAGCCCATCGAACGATTGCTCATATTGGCCGAGCCGACCGAGAACAGGCGGTCATCCATGGCGAAGACCTTGCTGTGTACGTTCAGGCAGCAGCTTTCTTCCAGCCCCGGCAAGTGCGGGCAATACATCTGGTAGCGCGCTTCGGCCGACGGCTGCTGGCCTTCCAGCGCATTCTTGAGGCGATGGTGGATGCGCGCGCGCAGGGCGCCCATGGTGGCCTGTTCCAGCCAGCCGCTCTGGGTCTGCGGGGAAATGACGGCCACTTCCGGGCCATCCGTTTCGCGCAGGCGGGCGCCGATGGCCTCGGCCAGCACGTTGGAAGTGAAATACTGGTTTTCGAAGAACAGATGCTGGCGGGCGGCAGCAATCGCATCCAGATAGAGCTCCCGCACCTCGAACACGCCCGGTCGGTCTTCATAGGCCGGTTCGGTACGGGAGATGCCGATGCGCAGGTCGCGCAGATCCGGCTCGAAGCCATCGGGCCAGAGCTCGTTGGCAGACGCCTGCGATGGCACCAGCCGGGGCGAGCGATCTTCAGTGCGTTCGGCATAGCCTGCCAGCGTCCAGCGGCGACGCGCCAGATCGCCCAGGGCAAGCGCCACATCGCCATCGACCATGGCCTGGACATCATGGAAGGGGGCGTAGGGCTTGTCGTCCGGATCGCGCCGCAGTGGATTGTCGGGCGCATGCTCGGGCGTATCCCAGCGGCAACGCGTCAGATCCAGACCGCCGACGAAGGCCAACTGATCGTCGATGACCACGATCTTCTGGTGATGCGAGGCGCCCACCGGATGGCGCGCGTCGGTGCGGAAATGCAGGCGCTTGTTGCGCGGGCGGCCGGGCTTCCTCGCCATCATCCATTCGCGCTCCAGCGCATAGAGCATGGCGTAGTCCCAGTTGAGCACACGGATGTGCAGCGCAGGCTGCCGCTCCACCAGCGCATGCAGCAGGTCACCCAGCTGCTCCGGCAAGCCGTCGTCACTGCCCTGCGGGACCAGCACCGTGCGGCTGTCCAGATCCCAACCCAGGATGTAGACGCTGTGGCGCGCCTTGACCAGCGCACGCCGCAAGGCGCTGAAATAGTCGGCTGCGTCAATGAGCAGCTTGAAGCGGTCGGCGTGCTCCAGCCGCCAGCAATTGCGGCCAGGCTGCAACAGGCCGGGAGTGGGATTGTCCTGCAGGGTGGGCGACGGCATGGGGGCCTCCGGGTGCGCGGTCTTGTTCTTGTGATCGGGGTGGGTCTGGCTTGCCGCTCAAGGCTGGCCGACCGAGAGCGGATGCTCTTCGCCATCGGTCGAGGCTGGCCGCTTGCCGGCAGGCGCCTCATCCTGGCCCTGGTCCTGGCCCGCCTGCCGATGCTGCGGCTGCTGGGGCAGGGCGTGTGGCTTGCTCTTGTCCATGGCGCCTTCGCTGGCGCGGGTGGTGTCTTCGGGCAGGGGAATGGCTTGGCTCATGGCAGGCTCCTCATCATCGGATGCGGTTGTTCAGTTCACTGTGGTGGCTGGCCGTTGGAGGCGGTCAAGCCGCCATCCACGGGCATGTTGACCCCGGTCACGAAGGCCGCATCGGGGCTGGCCAGGAAGGTGATCACGGCGGCGATCTCCTGCGCGTCGGCGCCACGGCCCAGGGGAATGCGCTCGGCAAACTTGTCCTGCAGGACCGGGTCGTCTTCCATGTCGGCCGTCATCGCGGTGTGCGTGAAGCTGGGGCAGACCGAGTTGACGCGCACGCCCTTGCGGCCGAAGTCCATGGCCATGGCGCGGGTCAGGTTGACCACGGCGCCCTTGGAGGTGTTGTAGGCCGACAGATTCCAGTCCGCACCCAGGCCCGAGACCGAGGCCACGTTGACGATGCAGCCGCGCGTCTTCTGCAGGTGCGGCATGGCTTCACGGGCGCCATAGAACACGCCGTTCACATTGGTGGCCTGGACGCGGTGCCAGTCTTCCGGGCTGACTTCGGTGACGTTGCCTTCGGCAAAGATGCCGGCATCGCTGACCAGCACATCCAGACGGCCGAAGCGCTCGATGGCGAAGGCCACCATCTCGCGCACGTCTTCATGGCGGGAAACGTCGGTCTCGCGGGCTGCCGTACGCTCCGACGGCAGCGAATCGAAGACCTTGGTCAGGGCCGCCGCATTGCGGTCGGCCAGCAAGACCTGGGCACCTTCATCGGAAAACCGCCGCGCAGTGGCCTCGCCGATGCCGGAAGCCGCGCCCGTGACGATGACGACCTTGTCCTTGAAGCGCTGCAGATGGGAAGGGTTCAGTGGATGCATGCGGACTCCTTTGCAAATCGCAGGAAATAATGAAGAAATGGTGGATGGCAGGCAGCCTGACCACCAGGAAGACCAGGGTAGGAAGACCAGGGTAGGACCAGGATGCCAATGCCTGACGATAGCCAACGATAGGCCATGGCCCGCCATCGGCACATCGGACAGCTCCCCAAGCTGATGTAGGAAGACGCTGTCTCAGCCCGTGTCGAGTGGGCGCGCGTCCTGCCGCTTGAGACCGGCTTTCTCATCGGCGGCCGCGGCCTGAATGCGAGCTCTTTCCTGCGCCGCTTGTCACAAATGGATTGTCACGTCGCAGTAATACTTCAGTGCAACAATGCGCCCCGCATCCAGACCGGTCGCTCATTTGTTCATGTTCCAGGGACGAATGTGAAACAAATGACAACACCGGTTCACCGCCATCTCAAGGGGAATTCCATGACCATCTGCATGCGTATCACGCTCCTGGTGATACTTACCTTCGTCGCCATTGCCGGCATCGGTGGCTACGCGATGTACCAGTCGCGCAGCAGCGCCGTCGAGGTCCGTTCCGTCACCGAAGGCGTGATGCCCAGCGTGCTGGCCTCGTCCGACCTGATGGGGCAGTTGAAGGACGTACAGTTGGCGGCCATGGTGATGGTCACCGAGAGCGATACCCAATTGGTCGCGCAGGAAAACGACGAGCTGGCCGAAAAGAAGACCGTGCTGGAACAGGCCCTGGCGGCCCAGGCCAAGCAGGCTGAAGGCGTGGCCCAGCGTGGCCTGATCGAGCAGGCCAGGGAAAGCCTGGACAACTACTTCGGCGCCATCGACACCACCGCCAAGTTCAAGCTGGCCGGCAAGAACGAGATCGCGCAGGCGCAGTTCTTCGGCGGCGTGATGCAGTACCAGAGCGAACTGGAAGGCATCGTCAACACCCTGCGCATCGAAAAGAACCGCTTCAAGGACAATGCCATTGCCTCGCTCAACGGCAAGCTGGCTCAGACCACCACCACCATCAGCGTGGTCACGGTGATGGCCGTGCTGCTGCTGGGGGGCATCGGTTTCCTGCTGTATCGCCAGATCACCGGCCCCATCAGCCGCATGGCGGCGATGATGGGCGAGATCGCCACCAGCCAGGATTTCACCCGCCGTCTGCCGGTGCAGCGCATGGATGAGGTGGGGCATTCCATCGTCGCCTTCAACGGCATGGTCGAGAAGATCGAAGAAGCCTCGGCCCAGGTGCGCCAGAAGACCGCCGACATGCAGGCCATGCTGCAGAACATCCCGCAGGGCATCCTGACCATCGTCGAGGGCAACCGTGTCCACCCGGAATACTCGGCCTTCCTCGAAACCGTCTTCGAGACCACCGATATCGCCGGCCGCGACGTGATGGAACTGGTCTTTGCCAATACCAACCTGGGCGCCGATACGCTGTCGCAGATCGAAGCCATCGGCGGCGCCTGCATCGGTGAAGACGTCATGAACTTCGAGTTCAACGAACACCTGATGGTGGGCGAGATCGAAAAGACCATGGCCGACGGCAGCAAGAAGATCCTGGACCTGTCCTGGTCGCCCATCACCGACGAGAGCGATACGGTGATCCGCCTGATGCTGTGCGTGCGTGACGTGACCGAGCTGCGCCAGCTGGCGGCGGAAGCCAACGAACAGAAGCGCGAACTGGAAATGATCGGCGAGATCCTGGCTGTGGCCGCGCCCAAGTTCGCCGAGTTCATCGGTAGCGCGCGCCGCTTCCTGGACGAGAACGAGCAGATCGTGCACCAGAACCCGGAAGCGACCGCCTTCGCCATCGCCAAGCTGTTCCGCAACATGCACACCATCAAGGGCAATGGCCGCACCTATGGCCTGCTGCACCTGGCCAACGTGGTCCACCACGCCGAACAGCACTACGACGACCTGCGCCATCCGGCCAGCGGCGCCGTGTGGAACCAGCAGGAACTGCTGCAGCAACTGGCCCAGGTGCGCGAGTTGATCGACCGCTACGCCCGCATCAATGAGGTGACCCTGGGTCGTGGCAGCAGCACCGCCAGCGCTGGCGAACAGGTGCTGCCGGGTTACGAGCGCCAGGTCCTGACCATCGACCGCAAGCACATCCAGGAAAGCCTGCAGCGCCTGGAAAACGTCAACACCGCCAACCTGCACGAACTGGTGGCCGTGCGTAACGACGTGCGCCGTACCCTGCGCCTGCTGGGCACCGAGACCATCGCCGACGTGCTGGCCCCGATCACCGATTCGCTGCCGGCGCTGGCAGCCGATCTGGACAAGGCGGCCCCGGTCGTGGAGATCGAGGACAACGGTTACGTGGTCCATAGTTTTGCCGCGCCGCTGCTGCAGAACGTGTTCATGCACCTGATCCGCAATGCCATGGATCACGGCCTGGAAGGGCGCCAGGAACGGGCCGCCAAGGGCAAGCCCGAGACCGGTACCATCAAGCTGGAGACGGGCGTGATGGACGACATGTTCCAGCTGGCGCTATCCGACGACGGCCGTGGCCTGGCGCTGGAAAAGGTGCGTCAGATCGGCATCGAAAAGCAGCTCATCACCGTGGACCAGGCCCTGTCGGACGCCGAGATCGCCCGCCTGATCCTGCAACCGGGCTTCTCCACCCGCAGCGAAGTGACCGATGTCTCCGGTCGTGGCGTGGGCATGGATGCGGTGCTGGACTTCGTCACCCGCGAACATGGGCAGATCGAGATCCGCTTTGCCGATACCAACGAAGGTGCCGCCTTCCGCCCCTTCCAGATCATCGTGATGCTGCCCGAGAGCGTGGCGGTGGAAGTGGATGGCATCGACGTACCTTACCCGGTGGCCGGCCAGGAGGCGACGGCGCCGGTCGCGCTGCCGCCGCAGGACGGCAATCCCCAGGTGGCCTGAAGACAGGCCGCATCGGGCACCCAAGCAAGAGAAGCAAACGCGGAAGCAAAAAAACGGATGAGCATGTTCAATTCGATCCTCCTGATGGCGCTGGGCGCCGCCCTGGCCGGCCTGCCGATGACCTGGTTGTGGCTGCGACAGAAGCGTCGCGCCGGGCAGCTGTTCGATTCCGGCCAGCTGGAGCAGGCCCGCGACCAGGCATTGGCGACCCTGGCACAACAGCAAGAGCAGTGGGCCGCCCATCAGCAGCAACTGGAACAGCAGCAACTGGCCGCCGAGCGCCACATGGCCGAGTTGCGTCACGAGAGCGAGGCCATGCTGGCCCGCCTCAACCACCAGCAAAGCGACAGCCTCTCGCGCGTGATGCAGAACTGCGACGCCTCCCAGGACACCATCGGCAAGCTGCTGGGCCTGGTGCGGACCTTCGAGCGCTGGCACGACGACATGAACGAACTCATCACCCACAACCGCGACATGCACCGCATGAACGACGAGTTCGCCCTGATCGTGAACCAGGTCATCATCGTGGCCCTGAACGCTTCCATCGAGGCCGCCCGTGCCGGCGTGCACGGGCGCGGCTTCGCCGTGGTGGCGCAGGAGGTGCGCGACCTGGCGCAACGGGCCGAGAAACTCTCCAAGAGCTACCGCGCCAACCTGTACCAGAACGACCTGATCACCACCACCACCTTCCAGGACCTGCAGGCCGGCGGCAAGATGATCATGGGCGCCGTCATCGGCCTGGACCTGATCAACAAGAAGACCAGGGCAACCCTGGCCGAGGCGGCATGAGCGCCAACGACATGGACGAGCTGCAGGCCGTGGCCCAGAGCATCGCCGACGAGCGCATCAGCGCCAGCGCCCGCGATGGCTTCGACACCCTGTTGCAGCAGGCCCTGCGCGGCAGCGTGGTCCCCTCCGGCGCCGATGCGGTGATCACCGCCGTCGAGGTGGACGATCTGGCGGAAAAGAAGATGGTGGTGCTCACCATTTCCTCCTACCTGTTCCGCCTGATGGTGATGTTCCATTTCACGCCGGACGCCGCCACCAAGGGCCACTTTGTGCGGCTTACCGGTGCTGGAGCGGCTGAGACGGGGGCAGGGGGGGCAGAGAGCGAGCAGGCCTTCATGGATGCGCTGGCCGAGTGCGGCAACCTGTGCTGCGGCATCTTCAACCGCGAGCTGGGGCGCTTCTTCCCGCACCTGGGCATGTCCACGCCCAATGTCATCGATACCCAGTGCCTGCACTACCTGCACAAGCTCAGGCACGCCCATGTGCGCCACTTCGCCATCGACATCGACCAGTCGCCCCGGCTGCATGTCTCGCTCTGCGTATCGGCCTATGACCGGCTGGACTTTGCCGTGTCGGCCGACGAGCAGGCAGACACCACCGGCGAACTCGAACTGTTCTAGACCGCCATCAACGATCCGGGGAACCCACACCATCATGCAAGCCAGCGCCAGCCTCGACAACACCATCACCAGCAAGGTCCTGGTCCTGGACCGTGACGCCGACTGCTACGACACCATCAAGTCCTTTTGCGAACGACATCAACTGGTCGGCCTGAAGGCGCATGAAGAACACGTCATGGCGGTCTTGCGCAGCAACGTCGACCTGGGCGGCATCATGCTCTCGGAGAGCCTGGCCGGTCTGGGCGAGGGCGGTCGCGGCCTGGCCCGCCGCATCCGCGAGGTGCGCCCGGAGTTGCCCCTCTTCCTGCGCCGCCGCCGTGAAAGCGCCGACACGCCATTGGCCGAGCGCGACAGCGAACTCTTCAGCGCCGTCTACCGCATCGACGACATCGAAGCCCTGGCCCCCGCCGTGGCGGCCTCCATCTTCAGCCAGCGCTACCCCAATGCCCTGGTGCGCGGTATCGCCGAAATCAGCCGCATGGTGCTGGAGAGCCAGTTCCCGGGTATGCAGGTGGAGATCGACCAGCCCTATCTGGTGCGTGACCGCATCATCTTCGGTGAAGTGTTTACCTTGATCCCGCTGGAGAGCAGCTGGTGCCGTGGCTACATGATGCTGCAGGCCGAGCAGAAGACCCTGCAGGCGCTGGCACCGGAAGCGGCTGACGATTTCCGCCATCTCAACAATGCCCTGGGCGACCTGACCAACCTGATCTGGGGCTGGTTCAAGAACCGCTTCATCAACCAGAGTCAGCCCATCCAGCAGTTGAGCCAGGTGCCCATCATCATCAACCACCAGCATCGCTACATCTCCTTCGGCTCGGACGATGCGCAGCTGTGCTTCAAGTACGTGCTGCGCCGGGACGACGGCGTGCCGCTGGTGCTGCTGCAGCGCTTCATCTTCAACCTGTCCTGGTCGCCCGAGGATTTCCGCGAGAACCAGACCTCGGTGGAGGAACTGTTCGAATCGGGCGAGCTGGAACTGTTCTGACCTGGCTGCCCGCGGCGAAGACTGCGCCCCCCAACCCCTCATTGACGCAACCCTAGTGAAAGAGAATTCAACATGGCACAAATCCTGGTAGTGGACGATTCGAGCACCGTGCGCGCCGAAGTCGGCGACTTCCTCAAGAAGAACGGCCTGGACGTGGCGCTGGCCGTGGACGGCCGCGACGGCCTGAACAAGCTCAAGGGCGACCCGGCCATCAAGCTGGTGGTGTCCGACGTGAACATGCCCAACATGGACGGTCTGACCATGGCCGAGAAGATCCGCAGCGAACTGGGCAATGCCAGCGTGAACATCATCATGCTTACCACCGAGAACTCGCCCATCATGAAGGAACGCGGCAAGGCCGCCGGCATCAAGGGCTGGATCGTCAAACCCTTCAAGGGGGAGGCAGTGCTGCCGACTTTCAAGAAGCTGGTGGGCGCCTGAGCAACTGCCTGCAGCAGAACAAGAACGCCCGCTGCGTGCGGGCGTTTTTTGCGTCGACATAAGGCTGCGGCGCACCGCGCTGTCTAGCGGCAAGACCTGCCTCACTGCAGCAGGTCAAGACAGGTGCAGGGGCCGGCTCAGCGGCCGAATTCCTTGGTGCAGGTCTCCAGGGGAGCTTGGTCGGCAGCGACCGCCAGCAGGTCGTAGACATGGACCATCACATTGCCGGGGGCCAGGGACTGGCCGACGATGACGAAATAGCGGCCGTCCGTGGACAGAAAATTCCTGGCGGTGGTGATCGTCTTTCCGAGAGACCGGTTCAGCAGGCCGCTGGGCGAGCGCTGGGCCGGTTTCAGTTCCACCTTCAGCGCGAGCGCGATCTGGGCCGGCAGGGCGTCGAGATCGACCGCGCCGGACAAGTCATAGAGCGCGCCCATGACCTGACTGGCGTCATCGAAACCCGCCAGGATGAGCCTTTGCACGGGGAACTGCGGCGTGCCACAGATCGGCGCCGCGTTCTCGCCTGCCACTTCGGTCATCAGATTGAAGTAGTTGCCGGAACATAGCGGGCCGTTGTTGCTCCATTTCCCCGGAAAATTCTTGTCCATCAGCGTCCTGGCCTCTTGCATGGTGTGACCCAGAAAGCTCTGGGGCGGCGGGCATTGCTGGGCGTGGGTCACGCTGACGCAAAAGCACAGTGCGCCGGCAAGCAGGGGCAATTTCATTTGGAATCCTTGATGGCAGAAGTCTGTGCGCGGTCCTGTCTCCAGCAGGACCGCAGCATCCGAGATAGATCGAGAGGCGCTTACCGTACCAGTTCCCAGCGCTGCTGCGTCCAACGCAGCACGGCAGAGGACAAGGGCGCTGGCGACTGCTGCGCGACCTTGCGCCCTGCCGCCCGGAGGGCATCGATGGCCTGCGGACTGTCATCGCTCGCGTATAACAGGTAGTTAGCCGCCGGCAAGGTGATCAGCAGGACACCGCCCTGTGCATCCACCAGTGGCTTCCAGTCGTCATGGAGCGCAACACGGCTGGTTTCAAAGAAATCAGTGGCGAGCTGGCCCAACTTTCCGGGGGCCGCAGGGGTGGCCGCTTCGGAAAGCGGCTTGAGCAATTTGCGGAGATTGGTGGCACCCAGGTCGAACAGTTGATCCTGGGTCAGGCCAAGCTTCTCCAGGTCCTTGTCGCTCAGGGTGCGGATGGACCGTGGGGTGTCCAGGACGGCCAGGGCGACCAGACCTTCGACCAGGGGCCGATACTGGAGATGGGTGGGCGATCCCGCCTTGGCGGAGGCCAGTTCCACGCTCTGGACGTAGTCCGTGGGCCGGATGACGAGGCGAACGGCATCTTTGTCGATGGGCGCGTTGGCCACCTTGAGGGCGTCGGCCATGGCCTTGGCAAAATTGCTTGCCTCGGCGTCACAGTTCAAGACCGATTGCTGGCAAAAGGCATACAGGCGACCGAGATTGACCTGGAGAGAGCCCACTGTGAGGGCGAGCGGCTCCTTGATCTGCACCGGCGTTTCCCCAGCCTCGGGCCGCATCTTGGCCACCATGTATTCGGTAAAGCCGTTTTGGTCCATCGGAACTGGTGCAGCCTGCAGCGAACTGCAGGCCAGCGCGGACAGAAACAACCATGCCAGCCTCATTTTGCGGATGCCTTGGAAAACCATTCAACCCCCTGGGATATTTTTTGGAATGCATTGATCCTCACCGCAGTTGCCCGGCGGCAAGCGCTTGGTGAGCCCGCTGCACTCTAGCGTAAAGAGGTCCCTCGCGCTAGCCGGGGAAGCAGTCAGAGAAGGGGGCAGGCCGTGACAGCGACATAGTGGCCGTTCTGCTTTCAGGCGAAGTTTTCGCGGGAATTAACGTAGCTACAATTATTTTTTTAATATCTTAGAAGCTTGTCTGAAGCGAACCGAAGCGAGATCGAACGATATGCCAACACTTAAAAAACGAACCATCCTGCCCACGGCAGCCGAAGATGCAGCCATCACTGCAGCTGCTAAGTCCGATCCGGACGCGCAGCCGCTCAGTGACCCTCAAATGGCCGCCATGCGGCCGGCAAGGGGGCGTGGCAGGCAGGCCGGCAGCGGTAGCAAGATACAGGTGACGATGCGTTTTGATCAGGACATCGTCGAGGCCTTCAAGCGTGGTGGCGACGGCTGGCAGAGTCGGATAAACGGCGCCCTGCGCGAATGGCTGGTGCAACATCAGTCATTGAAGGCCTGATCGCAGATCTGCGCAGGAGCAGATCTGCCAGTCCTCATTGAACGGATAGACGATTGATGCGTTCTGCCTGTTTCACTGCTCCTCCAGCACCAGCTCAAAGCAGATCAACACGGGATTGCAGCCCCGCGCCAGCACCCCTTCACAGACCTGGCCTTGCGGATTGACGAGGCCGATATCCAGGCGGCCGATGCCATCCCGCACTTCCCCGGCACGGATCAGGATTTCCGTGGCGCGGTCATCCAGTACGCGGCCGTCCTCGAACTCGGCGCCGATGATGCTGCCCACGCTACCGCGCACGATGGCGTTGCGCATGTCGTGGGCGGCGCAGGCCTGCTCGACGGCCAGGGTCAGGTCCTGGTCGGGCCGGATGCGGGCCAGCACCACGCGCTTGCCGGTGGCGACGACGGCCTGGTCCGATAGGCGGGTGGGGTAGAAGAGGGTGAAATTGGTTTCCGGATCGTAGCGCGTGGCCATGGTGGCGTCGTGCAAACCCCAGGCCTGGGCCGGTGCGGTTTGGCCGACGATGGTCTTTTCCATCATCAGGTGGCCGCCCTGGCGCTGGCCATCGCGACCACGCCAGATGGCATGGCAATGCACGAAGGGCTCGCCGTCCTTGCGCCCATAGGTGGCGCAGGCGTATTCGATGACGGTGCCTTCTTCCATCGCATGCGGCGCGCTGTAGAAGGCGGCATGCTGGTCGTCCACCGCCAGCGCGGGCATGAGGAAGTGCAGCGCGGCGATCTTCAGGTTGGAAAAGCGCACGGTACCGCCATCGAGCCCGGCGCGCGAGAGCGGGATGCTGATCGCGTCGCGCAGGCTCAGGCCCGCCTCCAGGGTGAAATCAAGCTGCATGGCCTGGCCTTCCAGGCTGACGATGCGTTCGGGGTCAGGCGGGCCGGGATGGCGGACGGTACGGGCGAAGGCTTGCGGGGTGGGCATGCGGTCTCCTGGGGAAGGTGTCTGGGTGCGGCTTTGGTGGGCCGTCGGATAGCCGGTTCGTAGGCGGCTGGTGTGGTGAATTATCCTGCGTTCTGCGTGGGATTGCTGGTGAATGTTTTTAACCGGAATGCCCTTTGACTGAGCTGATTTCCAAATTTTGCCGCAAGCAAAATGACGAGATTTATTTCCTGAATATAGCTTTTTTCATTAAAAAGTTATAATTTGGCTATATTCGGTCCCCATGAACCAGATCACCTGGACCCAAAAGGCCGCCAAGCAGCTTCGCAAGCTTGATCCTCAAGTGCGATCACCGATCTACGAAGCCGTCCAGGCATTGACGCACATGCCTGCCTGCCTGAATGTCAAGAGCTTGATCAACCATGAATACGGTTTTCGGCTCAGGGTCGGTCACTACCGTGTGTTATTCGATTGGACAGTGGAGATCAGGATTGTCGAAATCCACGAAGTGAGAAAACGCGATGAACGCACCTACTGACATTCAAATGATCAAAGGCCCGGATGGCAACCCGGCCTTCGTCGTGTTGCCCTACGCTGAATTCATGTCCCTTTACGGCAAGGAGCGCAATCTGATTCCCAATGAAGTGGTGGGTGCGACGGTGGACGGCACCACTCCGATACGTGCATGGCGCGAGTATCTAGGGTTGACGCAGGATGTCGTGGCACAACGCATGGGCATCAGCCAGCCGACTTATGCAAAGCATGAGAAGAGCCTAAGACCCAGAGCCTCCACGATCGCAAGGATTGCGGTCGCCCTCGGTATCACCAGGGAACAATTGGACTTCTGAGTGGCATTCGGATGACTTGCGTCCGGGCGAGCTCGCTTGCGATGTTATGACGTGCGGCGGGTCGTCGATCCGTTAGTGAGCACTTACGTATCCCGTCAATTTTCGGACGTTCATCATGCGTTACATCGTCATCGGCACCAGCGGTGCCGGCAAATCCACCTTTGCCGCTGCGCTGGCGGAGTCATCGAAGTGCCCATATATCGAATTGGATCAGCATTATTGGGGGGCGGACTGGCAGGCAGTGCCACCTGCTCAATTCGAAGGTGCAGTCCGTGAGGCCATCGCGGGCGATTGCTGGGTAGCCGACGGCAACTACAGCGCGGTGCGAGAGTTACTGTGGTCGAGTGCCACCCATATAGTCTGGCTCAACTATGGGCAAGGGACGATTTTTCGTCGGCTGCTTTGGCGCACGCTCACTCGTGGATTGCTCCGTACCAAGCTCTCGCATGGCAATCGTGAATCGCTGCGGATGGCATTTTTCTCGCGTCACTCCATCCTGCTTTGGGCCTGGACAACATTCGGAAAGAACCGCGAAAAATTCTCACGACTGCGTGTCGATCCCCAATACGCCCATCTGCAGTGGTGCGAGTTCAGGACGCCAAGGCAGGCCAGGCGATTTCTGGCAGCGCTGGCGGAACATTCAGCCTCATCGGATTGATGTTGCGTCGTTCAAGGCCAATCGTCCAAACGTTCCCTTAAGCTCATCTCGCCAGTCCGTGCAACATACAAGGGCATGAGGCCGAGAACATCTACGATTTCAAGGATTGCAGTCGCCTTGGGTATCTCCAGGGAACAATTGGACTTCTGAGTGGCAATTGCAGCTGTGCCTTGACGTTACCTTCTTATGCTTGCTAGTCTCCCTCATCCCATCAAAAAAATATGGGATCGAGTTTGGCGACTCGAATACACCTAGCGCGGACGTCCGCCTTTTTTTGGCGGCTTTTTTATGTCCGATGCCTGAGCACGTCTTGACCATGGCGGGCCTTGGCAGGGATACCTTCGGGTATGCCGGCGGCGCGGGTGTGCCGGTTCGCCAACCTTGTCTTGTGCCCGCCACCTCCATTTGGCGATGGAATGGTGGGTGATACCCGTCACCCCAGGAGGCAATATGCTTAATCCTCACTCGCCCGCGTTATCCCAATCCCCCTCATTCCAGCCTTTTTCCTGGCACAACGCCGAGGTTCCACCGTCGCGCAAGAAGCTTCTTGCTGAATATGCTCAGGATGTCGGCACAGGTGTTGCCACGTTGCTGTCCCTGATCGAACACAGTGAAATCGAGGCAGTCGACGAGCGTCCGCTATTGTCGGAAGTAGACCGGGGGACTCTGTTGCGTCTGGCGATCACCGCCAGCAAGATGCTGGCCAGGGTCGCCGAAGAAGATATCGACGTGGCCAATACGGTGAAGCCGCTGTAACGCTACATCCGAGGGGGCAGCACTCCGTTGCCCCCTCACCAATACTTGCAACGCAGTCTCGCCGATCAGCCTTCATTGGTCGGCTCAGCCGATTTCTTCGCCCTGTAGGCCCTGACTTCTCCGATCTTCAACCCCCTGGGCAGCAGGCCATGCTTGGCCCAGCCCACCCGTTGCGCGTGGTAGATGCCGGTATGGCCGGAAAACAGGTAAGCGACCACGCAGGCCAGCGCCGCAAACGGGCCGATTTCCGGGCCGAACAATTCGATGGCCATGATGGTAGAGGCAATCGGCGTATTGGCCGCACCCGCGAAGACGGCCACGAAGCCGATGCCGGCCAGCATCGAGAAGGGCAGGTGCAGCAGCGGTGCCAGGGCATTGCCGAGGGTGGCGCCGATGTAGAACAGCGGCGTGACTTCGCCGCCCTTGAAGCCGGTACCCAGCGAGGTGACGGTGAAGGCCATCTTGCCCAGGAAATCCCAGGGCGCCAGCGGCTGCTGGAAGGCTTCCACGATCACCGGAATGCCCAGGCCGATGTAGCGATCGGTGCCGCTGGCCCACACCCCCAGCGCCACGACCAGCCCACCGACGAAGGGGCGCAGCGGCGCATAGGCGATGCGGCTTTTCATGAAGGCTGACAGGCGATGCGTGCTGTTGGCAAAGACCATACCGATCAGGCCGAACACCACGCCAGCGGCGATCACGGCGGCCACGCTCCATAAGGCGACGGGGGCGCTGCCGCTCATGAGGTAGTGGGTGTGATGCACGCCCCAGGCCAGGCCCACCTGGTCGGCGGCGATGGCGGCGATGAAGCAGGGCAGGATGGCGTCATAACGCATGCGGCCGATGGCCAGCACTTCCAGCCCGAAGATGGCGCCGGCCATCGGGGTGCCGAAGACGGACGCGAAGCCGGCGCTGATGCCGGCCATGAGCAGGATACGGCGATCTTCGGTGCGCAGGCGCAGCAGGTGGGTGAGCTGGTCGGCCAGCGCGCCACCCATCTGCACGGCGGTTCCTTCGCGCCCGACGGAGGCGCCGAAGAGGTGCGACATCACGGTGCCGAACAACACCAGTGGCGCCATGCGCAGGGGGATCACCTTCTTGGGGTCGTGGATTTCATCGATGAGCAGGTTGTTGCCGGCTTCGACCGGCTTGCCGGTGTGCAGATAGAGCCAGCCCACGATAAAACCACCCAGGGGCAGCAGCCAGATGATCCAGGGATGACCCTGGCGCCATTGCGTGGCGTACTCCAGCGAGAACAGGAAAAAGGCGGAGGCCGAGCCTGCCAGTACGGCGATCAGGCAGGCGATCAGGCACCATTTGGCGATGTAGGGCAGCAGGTAGAGCTGTTCGGGGTATTTGTAATGTTTCATGTTGCCAGGATTATAGTGAACCAGCCTGGAAACACGGAGCGCAGGAAGCGCAGGAAAGATGAAGGTGCGCGCCTACAGCCCTGGGTCGCCAGGTCACTGTAGGCATCATCAGCCCCAACATGATGTTGGTGGCGGTTTGAGGAGGAATGCCATCTCCTTGGCCACGATGGTAACAAGATTGAATCCGGTAGACAACAGAATGTGACCCGGAGTTGATGTGTTTCGCGGCGCTTATCGCTTGTTGCTGGGCTTACAGCGGGTTCGGCACCAGTTCCGGGATGCCGACCACCACGGTCCATGGTTGCACCTGCCAGCGCGTGACCAGGCCCTGGGTGACATAGGGATCGGCGGCGGCGAATGTTTCGGCATGCCCGGCCGCACCCTGGAACAGCAACAGGCCGCTGGACGGGGGATTGCCGACAGCGCCGCCGGCCAGCATTTCGCCGCGGGCCACGGCTTGCCGGCATAGGTCCAGGTGGGCGGGGCGCAGGGCGGTACGGCGTTCCAGGTAATCGCCGACGAATTCATAGCTGAGCAGGTAAAGCATGACGGGGCTCCGGTCTGCGTGGAAAAGGTGGATAGCATCGCTGAAGAAGCCTGCACTTGGCAAACATTTAAGCTGCAGGAACGTATCGGCGAATTGCCCTTCAAACGCCTGACCACCGCGACCAGTGCGGTCGTGGCCATGACCAATAACAGGGGAGCACCGGTGAAAACCTTTCATTGCGACAATTGTGGAATGCAGGTCTTTTTTGAGAACACGGTCTGCGGGAATTGCGGCTGGATGCTGGGTTATCAGCCGCAATTGCAGGCCATTGCCAGCTTTTCGCCGCTGGAGCCGGCACAGCCGGTGGATGGCGAGGTGGCAGCGGAGGCAGCGGAGGCGGTGGCCGAACCTGGCCCCGGCCGCTGGCGCAGCGTCAGGCCGGAGAACGAAGGGCGGGTCTTCAAGCAGTGCCTGAACTACTGGCGTGAAAACATCTGCAACTGGATGCTGGACGAGCGCGAGCCCCACGAGCTGTGCGCCTCATGCCGCCTGACGCGGGTGATCCCCAATCTGGAGGAGGGCAATAATCGCGTGCTCTGGAGCCGCCTGGAAACGGCCAAGCGGCGCCTGCTGCATTCGCTGTGGACCTTGCAGTTGCAGCCGGTGCCGAAGATGGAGGATGAAGAGGCCGGGCTGGCCTTCGAGTTCATGCAGGATCTGCCGCATGGTGAACGGGTGCTGACGGGGCATGCCGACGGTGTCATCACCATCAACATCGCCGAGGCCGATCCCGCTTATCGGGAGCAGGCGCGGGAACAGATGGCCGAGCCTTATCGCACGCTGCTGGGGCATTTCCGGCATGAAAGTGGCCATTATTATTTCGACCGGCTGGTCGCGCCCACGGAGTGGCTGGCGCCGTTCCGGGAACTGTTCGGCGACGAGCGTCAGGACTATGGCGAGGCGCTGAAAACGCATTACGAGAACGGTCCGCGCGCGGACTGGGATCAACATTTCGTCAGCGCCTACGCCAGTAGCCATCCCTGGGAGGACTGGGCCGAGACCTGGGCGCATTATCTCCACATGTTCGATACCCTGGAGACGGCCTATGCCTGCGGCGTGCAGCTGAGGCCGCGTCATGAGGGCGAGCAGAAGCTGGTGATCAAGGCGCCGCCAGTGGCGGCGGGCTCATTCGATGAACTGGCGCGGGAGTGGTTTGCGCTGACCTATGTGCTCAACAGCCTGAACCGCAGCATCGGGATGCCGGATTCCTATCCCTTCACCCTGACCACGCCGGTATTGGAAAAACTGCGCTTCATTCATGAGGTCGTCAATGGAAAGCGGAAGGCGGGCATGGCTGCGGTGCAGGAGCAGGCGGCATAGTGCCTTGCCATGCGGCCTTCGGGCGCGCAGCCATAAAAAAACCCGGAAGCAGCTTCCGGGTTTTTCTTTGTGCGGGCCACTTACGCGGCCTGGCGTTCAGGTTCAGTCGTCCCTGGCTTCGAGTGCGCGGTTCAGGCTCAGCGCAGCCAGCGAACCTACTGCGCCGGAGAGCAGGTAGAAGCTCACGTAGGCCATGCCGAAGTGGGCCGACAAGCCCAGCGCCACCAGCGGTGCGAAACCGGCGCCGACCAACCAGGCGAGATCTGAAGTCAGGGCCGCGCCGGTATAGCGATAGCGGGTCTTGAAGTTGGCGGTCACCGCGCCGGCTGCCTGGCCGTAGGACAAGCCGAGCAGGGCAAAGCCGATCAGGATGAAGGTGTTCTGGCCCGATTCGCCGCCATTCATCAAGGTCGGGACGAAGGCGGAGAGGATGGCGATCAGCAGGGCCATGGAACCGAGCGTGTTGCGGCGGCCGAAGCGGTCCGCCACCACGCCCGACACCACGATGCCCACCGCCATGATGAGGCCGCCCCAGATCTGGATGACCAGGAAGTCGGCGGCTTCACGCAGCGAGTACAGCTTGATCCACGACAGCGGGAACACCGTCACCAGGTGGAACAGGGCATAGCTGGCCAGGGCGGCCAGGGCGCCGATGATGATGTTGCGGCCCTGGGTGGTGGCCAGCTCGACCACGCCGGCCGGTTCCAGCTCGCGTTCATCGAGCAGCTTGGCGTATTCCGGGGCCGACACCAGGCGCAGACGCGAGAACAGGGCGACCACGTTGATGGCGAAGGCGACGTAGAACGGATAACGCCAGCCCCATTCGAGGAAATCGGCCGTGGTCAGGCTGGAGAGCATGTAGGCGAACAGGCTGGCTGCCACCACGAACCCCAGCGGCGCGCCCAGCTGGCCCAGTGCGGCGTACCAGCCACGCTTGTGCTCCGGTGCGTTCATCGCCAGCAACGAAGGCAGGCCATCCCACGCGCCACCCAACGCCAGGCCTTGACCAACTCGTAAAAGCGAGAGCAAGATGATCGCCCAGACGCCAATGTGATCAAAAGTTGGTAACAAGGCAATGCCCGCAGTCGAAAAGCCGAGCATGAACAACGCCAGCGTCAGTTTCACCTCTCGGCCGTAGTGCTTTTGAATCGCCATAAAGATCGTGGTCCCGATGGGGCGGGCCAGGAAGGCGAAGGAGAAGATCACGAAGGAGTAGAGCGTGCCTTCCAGTTTCGGATCATTGGGGAAGAACAGGGTCGGAAACACCAGCACCGAAGCCAGCGCATAGACGAAGAAATCGAAGTATTCGGACGCTCGTCCGATGACCACGCCGACGGCGATTTCACCGGGTTCGATCCTGGGGTGGTCGTGGGAAGTGGAAGGATGGTCCGATTGCGGTCTGAATTCACCCGAACCTTGACTGTTGTGGATGCTGGTGCTTGCCATGGCTTTGTCTCCCACTGTTAGAGGTTTAGTCGCAGTACGTACTACTTAATCCCAACCTGGCAGGTGGCAGCTGACAGGGTGGGACAAAACGTCCAATCGCCAACACACTTTATTGGCGTTACATTACCACGCTCTGATACATACGACTGGAATTTTCCTTCATGGTTTCTCAAATCCTTCGTCGCGGATTGCTCCTGCTTCCTGCGCTTTTGTTGGCTGGGTGCAACACCGTCGTGATGAATCCTTCCGGCGACATCGCTAACCAGCAAGCGCGCCTGATCGTCATCTCGACCGCCTTGATGTTGCTCATCATCGTTCCGGTGATCATCCTGACGCTGCTGTTCGCATGGCGTTATCGCAAGAGCAACACTTCTGCTCCCTACGAGCCGGACTGGGATCACTCGACCCGTCTGGAGCTGGTCATCTGGGGCGCACCCCTGCTGATCATCATCGCCCTGGGCCTGTTGACCTGGATCACCACCCACACCCTGGACCCGTACCGTCCGCTCTCGCGTATCGACGCCGAGCGTCCGCTGGCTCCGCAGGTCAAGCCGCTGGTGGTGGAAGTGGTGGCGCTGGACTGGAAGTGGCTGTTCATCTATCCGGAACAAGGCATCGCTACTGTCAATGAGTTGGCCGCGCCGGTGGATGTTCCCATCCAGTTCAAGATTACTGCGTCCAATGTGATGAATTCCTTCTACATCCCTGCATTGGCCGGCCAGATCTACGCCATGCCGAGCATGGAAACCAAGCTGCACGCCGTCATCAACAAGGCCGGCGAATACGACGGCTTCTCCGCCAACTACAGCGGCGCCGGCTTCTCGCACATGCGCTTCAAGTTCCACGGCCTGGACCAGGCTGGCTTCGACGCCTGGGTGCAGAAGGCCAAGGCTGACTCCGGCAAGCTGGACCGTGCCGAGTACCTGAAACTGGAACAGCCCAGCGAGCGCGATCCTGCCCGCCTGATCGGCAGCGTCGAGCCGAACCTGTTCCACGCCATCGTGAACCGCTGCGTGGCTGCCAACACGGTGTGCATGGACCAGATGATGGCCACCGACCTGAACGTGAAACCGGGCCAGCAAAAGGCTGAATGATTTCCTTGCCTGGTAGCCGTATCAGCGCAGCAGAACACCGCTGCGCCCCAATTTCCTTTTTCCCCGGGAAGTAAAGATGTCTGACAATTTTGACCTGATAAAGCTGATCTTCGGTCGCCTCAGTCTGGAAGCGATTCCATACCATGAGCCGATCCTGATCGGTACCTTCGCCATGGTGGCGCTGGGCGGCATAGTGGTACTGGGCCTGCTCACCAAATATCGCCTGTGGGGCATGCTGTGGCGCGACTGGTTCACCAGTATCGACCACAAGCGCATCGGCATCATGTACATCGTGCTGGCCATCGTCATGCTGCTGCGTGGCTTTGCCGATGCGGTGATGATGCGCGCACAGCAGGCCATCGCCTTCGGCGACAACGCCGGCTTCCTGCCGCCGCACCACTATGACCAGGTGTTCACCGCCCACGGCGTGATCATGATCTTCTTCGTGGCCATGCCCCTGGTGACCGGTCTGATGAACTACGTCGTGCCCCTGCAGATCGGTGCGCGCGACGTGGCCTTCCCGTTCCTGAACAACTTCAGCTTCTGGATGACCACCTTCGGCGCACTGCTGGTGATGGCCTCGCTGTTCGTGGGCGAATTCGCCCGCACCGGCTGGCTGGCCTACCCGCCGCTGTCGGGCATCCTGTACAGCCCTGACGTGGGGGTGGACTACTACATCTGGGCCTTGCAGGTGGCCGGGGTAGGGACACTACTTTCCGGCATCAACCTGGTGGTGACCATCGTCAAGATGCGCGCCCCGGGCATGAACATGATGAAGATGCCGGTCTTCACCTGGACCTCGCTCTGTACCAACGTCTTGATCGTGGCCGCCTTCCCGGTGCTGACCGCCGTGCTGGCCATGCTGTCGCTGGACCGCGTCTTCGGCACCAACTTCTTCACCAACGACATGGGCGGCAACGCCATGATGTACGTGAACCTGATCTGGATCTGGGGCCACCCCGAGGTCTACATCCTGGTGCTGCCGGCCTTCGGCGTGTTCTCTGAAATCGTCTCGACCTTCAGCGGCAAGCGTCTGTTCGGCTACACCTCCATGGTCTATGCGACCGTGGTGATCACCATCCTGTCCTACCTGGTGTGGCTGCACCACTTCTTCACCATGGGTTCGGGCGCCAGCGTGAACTCGTTCTTCGGCATCACCACGATGATCATCTCGATCCCGACCGGTGCCAAGATCTTCAACTGGCTCTTCACGATGTACCGTGGTCGCATCCGCTTCGAAGTACCGATGCTGTGGACCATCGGCTTCATGATCACCTTCGTCATCGGTGGCATGACCGGCGTGCTGCTGGCCGTTCCCCCGGCCGACTTCGTGCTGCACAACTCGCTGTTCCTGATCGCCCACTTCCACAACGTCATCATCGGTGGCGTGGTGTTCGGCATGTTCGCCGGCATCAACTTCTGGTTCCCGAAGGCCTTCGGCTTCAAGCTGAACCAGTTCTGGGGCAAGTGCTCGTTCTGGTTCTGGTTCGTGGGCTTCTACCTGGCCTTCATGCCGCTGTACGTGCTGGGCCTGATGGGCGTGACCCGTCGCATGAGCCACTTCGACGATCCGTCGCTGCAGATCTGGTTCGTGGTCGCTGCACTGGGTGCCGGCCTGATCGCCCTGGGCATCGGTTCCTTCATCATGCAGATCGCCGTCTCCATCCGCGATCGCAAGAAGCTGGCCGACGTCACCGGCGACCCGTGGGATGCCCGTACCCTGGAATGGTCGACTTCCTCGCCGCCGCCTGTCTACAACTTCGCCTTCACCCCGGTCGTGCATGACAACGACGCCTGGGCTGACATGAAGAAGAACAAGTATCAGCGTCCGCTGGGTGACTTCGTGGAAATCCACATGCCCAAGAACACCGGTGCCGGCTTCATCATCGCTGCGCTGTCGGCAGTGCTGGGCTTCACCCTGATCTGGCACATGTGGCTGCCGGCCGTGGCAATCTTCGTCGTCCTGGTTGCCGCGACCATCATCCACACCTTTAATTACAACCGCGACTACTACATCCCGGCCGACGAAGTCGTCCGTGTCGAAGCAGAGCGCACACGTCTGTTGAATAGCCATGTCTGAAGCAATCAACCACACGGCCGACGCGACGCCTAGCTCGCGCTATTTCGTCCGCCATCACCATCCGGAGAACGGCACCCTGCTGGGCTTCTGGATCTACCTGATGAGCGATTGCCTGATCTTCGCCTGCCTGTTTGCGTGCTATGCCGTGCTCGGCCGCAACTACGCAGGCGGCCCGACCGGCGCCGAGCTGTTCGACCTGCCGCTGGTGGCGCTGAACACCGCGCTGCTGCTGCTGTCGTCGATCACCTACGGTTTCGCCATGCTGGCCATGCAGGCCAAGAAGCAGCAGAACACCATCATCTGGCTGGTCATCACCGGTCTGCTGGGTGCCGGCTTCATCTACTTCGAACTGTATGAGTTCCTGCACCTGATCCACGAAGGCGCCGGCCCGACCCGCAGCGGTTTCCTGACCTCGTTCTTCGCCCTGGTCGGTACCCACGGTCTGCACGTCACCTTCGGCATCATCTGGCTGATCGTGCTGCTGTTCCAGATCAACAAGCATGGTCTGACCGAAGCCAACGGCCGTCGCCTGATGTGCCTGTCGATGTTCTGGCACTTCCTGGACGTGGTCTGGATCGGTGTCTTCACCTTTGTCTATCTGATGGGAGTCCTGCCATGAGCCGCGGCCACCAAGAACACCCGGCCCGTCCGATGGGCCAGCACGATGACCATGGCCACGGTCATGGTCATGGCGACCACGCCGCCCACGGCACGATGAAGGATTACGTCACCGGCTTCGTGCTGGCCGTGATCCTGACCGCGATCCCGTTCTGGATGGTGATGAACAAGTCCATCTCCAGCTCGGCCACGCTGGGCATCGTGCTGCTGGCCTTCGCGGCCGTGCAGATCGTGGTGCACATCAAGTACTTCCTGCACATGAACGGCAAGTCCGAAGGCGGCTGGAACATGCTGGCGATGATCTTCACCATCGTCATCGTGGTCATCACCCTGTCCGGTTCGCTGTGGGTCATGTATCACCTGAACCACAACATGATGCCGACCATGTCGCCGGAAAACATGCCGACCGAAACTGTCCCGCAATCGATGCAGGGCATGCAGGGTATGCAACACGGCGCAGCCCAATCGAAATGAGCCCGACGCCGAATCAAGGCGTGAAGCAGGGCAAAGAAAGCGGAGCGGCGCAAGCCGCTCCGGTATCCCGCACAAAGGCCAGCCTGCTGTTGCTGACCCTTTTGGCGGGATTTTTCTTTCTGGTCTTCGCCGCGCTGGGAAGCTGGCAGGTCTACCGCCTGCAATGGAAGCTGGACCTGATCGCCAAGGTCGATGCCCGCGTGCATGCCGCACCCGTGGCCGCCCCTGGCCCCCAGGAATGGCCGCAGGTCTCGGCCGAACGTGACGAATATCGCCGCGTAAGCCTGTCCGGCCGCTACCTCTACAGCCAGACCGTGGCCGTGCAGGCCAGCACCGACCTGGGCAGCGGTGCGTGGCTGCTGACGCCCTTGCAGCTGGCCGATGGCACGCTGGTCCTGGTCAATCGCGGCTTCGTCAACGTCTCGCCGCTCAAGCTGGATGCCAATGGCCTGGCCGACGCACCGGCCGGGCAGAGCACGCAAGTAGTCGGGCTACTGCGCATGAGCGAGCAGGGTGGTGGTTTCCTGCGCAGCAATGACGCCGCCCAGAATCGCTGGTATTCACGCGACGTCAAGGCCATCGCCCAGGCGCGTGGCCTGTCGGGTGTGGCGCCGTACTTCGTGGATGCCGACAAGCCTTCGGCCGAAGCCAACGCCGCCGTGGCACCGGACGCGCAGAAACCGGTCGGTGGCCTGACCGTCATCGCCTTCCACAACAGCCACCTGGTCTACGCCCTGACGTGGTATGCCCTGGCCCTGATGTCGCTGGGTGCAGGCTACTGGGTGATCCGTGATGAGCGCCGCTGGCGCCAGCGCATCCAGGACGCCCGCTCCAAGGGCTGACACGCATGACCGCCGCCGACACCTTCGCCAAGCGCAAGACCCTGCGCGAGCGCTGGCAGCGCCTGCGCCAGGGGGAGCAGAACCCGGCCGGCCACCAGAACATGCTGCTGCTGATCCAGCTGCGCTGGCTGGCGGTGCTGGGGCAGGTGTCCACCATCGCCTTCGTGGTGCTGGTGTTCGACCTGCACCTGCCGCTGCCGCACATGCTGGAGGTGCTGTCCTGCCTGATCGCCTTCAACATCGCCAGCCACCTGCGCTGGCATGAACGGCGCATCGCCACCAACGCCGAACTGTTCCTGGCCTTGCTGGTGGATGTGGCGGTGCTGACCTTCCAGCTCTATCTGAGCGGCGGCATCACCAATCCCTTCGCCTTCCTCTACCTGATGCAGATCATCCTCTCGGCCGTGCTCCTGAAGCCCTGGTCGAGCTGGGCCATCGTTGGTGTCACCATGGTCTGCCTGGCCGGACTGGCGCTGTTCTCCGAGCCGCTGGCGCTGCCGCCGGACCACAATGCCGGCCTGCTGAGCCTGTATGTGGAAGGTACCCTGATCTGCTTCCTGCTCAATGCCGGCCTGATGGTGTTCTTCATCACCCGCATCAGCAGCAACCTGCGTGCCGGCGACGCCCTGCTGGCTGACCTGCGCCAGCGTGCCGCCGAGGAAGATCACATCGTGCGCATGGGCTTGCTGGCCTCCGGCGCCGCCCATGAACTGGGCACGCCGCTGGCGACCGTCTCGGTCATCCTCGGCGACTGGAAACGCATGCCCGAGATCAGTCAACGCCAGGACATGCTGGACGACATCGCCGAAATGGAAGCCCAGCTGCAGCGCTGCAAATCCATCGTCAGCGGCGTGCTGCTCTCGGCGGGTCAGGCCCGTGGCGAATCCTCGATCAAGACCACCCTCAACACCTTCCTCGACAGCGTGGCCGAGGACTGGCGCAAGACGCGCCCGGTGGAGGTATTCCAGTACCGCAACCTGATCGAGCAGGATGTGCCGGTGGCCTTCGATTCGGCCATCAAGCAGATGTTGGGCAACGTACTGGACAATGCCTTCGAGGTCTCGCCGCACTGGCTGGCGCTGGAGGTCAGGCGCGAGGGCGATCTGCTGTTGATGGAAGTGACCGACCAGGGGCCGGGCTTCCCGGAGTGGATGATCAACCAGATCGGCAAGCCCTACCAGTCGACCAAGGGCAAGCCTGGTCGTGGTCTGGGTCTGTTCTTCGTGGTCAACGTCGCGCGCAAGCTGGGCGGACGGGTCTGGGCCAGCCATCGCAGTGGTGGTGGCGCCTGCGTCACGCTGGAGCTGCCGCTGTCGGCCATCAGCCTGGAAAGCCCGCCCGAGGCTGTGCCGGGCAGTGTGGCACCGGATTTTCCGACCGGCGCTTGATGTGCCGCAATGTGCCGCAAGCCGCGCCCACCGGGCGTTTGATTGCCATCATTCCTTTTTCTTTTGCTCGCTGCCATGCCGGGCGCCGTCTCGACATACAATAGCGCCCTGGGAAAGCAGATAGAAGAAATAGGGAATGTACATGCCGGCTGATCGCCTGCTCCTGATCATCGAGGACGATGCCGCCTTCGCACGCACCTTGGGGCGCTCCTTCGAGCGCCGTGGCTACACCGTATTGCTCGCCGCCAGCCAGGAAGAGGCGGCGGCTCATCTCAAGGAACACCAGCCCGGCTATGCCGTGGTCGACCTGAAGCTCGGTGGCAATGCCTCCGGCCTGGCCTGCGTGCAGATGCTGCATGCCCACGACGAGAACATGCTGATCGTGGTCCTCACCGGATTTGCCAGCATCACCACGGCAGTGGAAGCCATCAAGCTGGGCGCCTGCCAGTACCTCGCCAAGCCCTCCAATACCGACGACATCGAAGCCGCCTTCGGCCACGTGGCCGGCTCCTCCGAGCTTGAATTGCCGGCCCGCGCCACCTCCATCAAGACCCTGGAATGGGAGCGCATCCACGAGGTGCTGGTGGAGACCGATTTCAACATCTCCGAAACCGCCCGCCGACTTGGCATGCATCGCCGTACCCTGGCGCGCAAGCTGGAGAAGCAGCGGGTCAAGTAAGCCAAGTAAGCATCAGCAAGCATTCAAGCAGCAGGGCAGCAGTGGTTATCATGGCGCCCTAGGCAAGGCCATCTCATCAAAAGGGAATGACGTGAAACAGTTCAACTTCCAGTTCGACTTCCAGCGCAACATCCTGTGGGCGGCCAGTGCCGCCATCCTGTCCCTGGCCGGCGCCAGTGCCACCGTCACCGCCAGCGCCCAGGAGACCATCAGGATCGGCGAGATCAACAGCTACAAGGCGCAACCGGCCTTCCTGGAGCCCTACCGTCGTGGCTGGGAAATGGCCCTCGATGAGGTCAATGCCGCCGGTGGCGTGCTGGGCAAGAAGCTGGAAGTGATCGCCCGCGACGACAACGGCAACCCCGGCGACTCCGTGCGGGTGGCCGAGGAATTGATGGCCCGCGAACGGGTGGCCTTGCTGTTTGGCGGCTTCCTCTCCAACACCGGCCTGGCGCTGACCGATTACGCCCGCCAGCACAAGGTATTCTTCCTCGCCGCCGAACCGCTGACCGACAAGATCGTCTGGCAGAACGGCAACAAGTACACCTACCGTCTGCGCCCCTCCACTTACATGCTGGTGGCCTCGGTGGTCAAGGAAGCCGTCAAGCTGAAAAAGAAGCGCTGGGCCATCGTCTACCCCAACTATGAATACGGCCAGTCGGCCGTGGCCAGCTTCAAGACCCTCATGAAGCAGGCCCAGCCCGATGTGGAGTTCGTGGTCGAACAGGCGCCGCCGCTGGGCAAGATCGATGCCGGTGCAGTGACCCAGGCCCTGGCGGACGCCAAGCCCGATGCCATCTTCAACGCACTGTTCGCGGCCGACCTCGGCAAATTCGTGCGGGAAGGCAATACCCGCGGCCTGTTCGATCATGTGGAAGTGGTGTCATTGTTGACCGGCGAGCCGGAATACCTGGACCCGCTGAAGAACGAAGCCCCGCAGAACTGGATCGTCACCGGCTACCCCTGGTATGCGATCAATACGCCCGAGCACAAGAAGTTCGTCGAGGCCTACCGCAAGAAATTCAATGACTACCCCCGTAACGGCTCACTGGTCGGCTACAGCGCCCTGATGTCGATCGCGGCCGGCATCAGGAAGGCCGGCAGCACCGATGCCGACAAGCTCGCCGCCGCCTTCTCCGGCCTGAAGGTCGACACGCCGGTGGCCAGCATCGTCTATCGCCCGCAGGACCACCAGTCCACCCTGGGCGCCTTCGTCGGTCGCACCGGCATCAAGGATGGCAAGGGCATCATGACCAGCTTCAGCTACGTTGACGGCGCCAGCCTGCAATTGCCCGACGACGAGGTCAGGAAACTGCGCCCGGCCGATTGAGTGTCGTCGTGGTGATCTTCCTTTCCGGCGAGCGCGTGACGCCATGACCCTGGCCAGTCTCACCGTGCAGATGGTCAATGGCCTGGCCGATGCCTCCGCGCTGTTCCTGGTGGCCGTCGGCCTGTCGCTGATCTTCGGCGTCACCCGCATCGTCAACTTCGCCCATGGTTCGTTCTACATGCTGGGCCTGTACCTGGCCTATAGCCTGGTGGAACGGCTGGGCGCGAGCGCACTCGGCTTCTGGGGCGCCGTCCTGTTGTCGGCCCTGATCGTGGCAGCACTCGGCGCGCTGGTGGAGGTCGTGGTGCTGCGGCGGATCTATCGCGCGCCCGAGCTGTTCCAGCTGCTGGCCACCTTTGCGCTGGTGCTGGTGATCAAGGACGCCGCCCTCTGGTACTGGGGCCCGGAAGACCTGTTCGGCCCGCGTGCCCCGGGCCTGGGCGGGGCCGTGCCACTGCTGGGACGGCGCCTGCCGCAATACGACCTGCTGCTGATCTTCATCGGCCCGCTGGTGCTGGCGCTGCTGTGGCTGCTGCTCAACCGCACCCGCTGGGGCACATTGATCCGCGCCGCCACCCAGGACCGTGAAATGCTGGGCGCACTGGGCGTGAACCAGGCCTGGCTGTTTACCGCCGTATTCGCCCTGGGCTGCTTCCTGGCCGGCCTTGGTGGCGCGCTGCAAGGGCCGCGCATGCCGGCCAACCTGGCCCTGGACCTGGACACCATCGGCAACGCCTTCGTGGTGGTGGTGGTCGGTGGCATGGGCTCCATCGGCGGCGCTTTCGCGGCCGCCGTGCTGATCGCCGAAGTCAAGGCACTCTGTATCGCCGTGGGCAACGTCTCCGTCTTCGGCATCGACCTCTCCCTCTCGCCGCTGACGCTGGTGGTCGAATTTCTGGTGATGGCCGTGATCCTCGTGCTGCGCCCCTGGGGTCTGTTCGGCAAGCCGCTGGCAGCGGTGCGCGTGGCGGCGGCCCATGCCACGCCGCTGGAAGCAGGCGGGCGCGTTGCGCGCCTGGCCGGGCTGGCATCGCTGCTGTTGCTGCTGGCCCTGCCGCTGTTGGCGGGGCGCTTCCCCTATCTGCCGGTACTGATGGTGGAAATCCTGATCGCCGTGCTGTTCGCCGCCAGTCTGCATTTCCTGATGGGACCGGGCGGTATGGTGTCCTTCGGTCATGCCGCCTATTTCGGCCTGGGTGCCTATGCCGCCGCGCTGGTCTCGCTGCGCCTGCAGTGGCCGCTGCCGCTGGCGATGCTCAGCGGCGCGCTGACGGCGATGCTGGCCGCCCTGTTGTTCGGCTGGTTCTGTGTGCGCCTGTCTGGCGTGTACCTGGCCATGCTCACGCTGGCCTTTGCGCAGATCGTTTGGGCCGGCATCTTCCAGTGGGATGACCTGACCGGCGGCAGCAATGGCCTGGTCGGTCTGCGCCCGGGCGAGGCGCTGGCTTCCCCCGTGGCGTATTACTACCTGGCGCTGGCCTGCGCCGCGCTGGGCGTGTACCTGTTGCGACGCGTGGTGCAGGCGCCGTTCGGCCTGGCCCTGCGCGCCGCCCGCGACGCCCCGGTGCGGGCCGAGGCGCTGGGCATGGATGTGCGCGCCCTGCAGTGGGGCGGCTTTGCCGTGGCGGGTCTGTTCTGCGGCCTGGCCGGTGTCCTGTTCGCGTTTTCCAAGGGCAGCATTTCTCCCGAGGTGGCCAGCGTGGGACGCTCGGTCGATGGGCTGGTGATGGTGCTGCTGGGCGGCGTGCAGAGCCTGCTCGGACCCTTGCTCGGCGCTTCGCTGTTCGTCTGGCTGCAGGACCTGGTGGCACGCGAGACCGATTACTGGCGCGCCTTGCTGGGCGGGGTGATCCTGTTGCTGGTCCTGCTCTTCCCGGGCGGGATCGTGGGTGCCTTGCGCGGCTGGCGCGGACGGGGGGAGGGCGCATGAGCCTGCTGCACGTGCAACACCTGTCCAAGACCTTCGGCGGCGTGGCCGCGCTGGATGATGTGTCTTTCGAACTCCCGGCCGGCCAGATGCTGGCCCTGATCGGCCCCAATGGCGCGGGCAAGTCCACCTGCTTCAACCTGATCAACGGCCAGTTGCGCCCGGACGCCGGCGCCGTGCTGCTGGCGGGCAAGGACATCGCCGGCATGCCGGCGCGCCACATCTGGCAGCGCGGCGTGGCCCGCACCTTCCAGGTATCGGCCGCCTTCGGCTCCATGACCGTGCTGGAAAACGTCCAGGCCGCCTTGCTCTCGCACCGGCGTCAGTTGTGGCGCTGGTGGCGTCCTGCGGCTTCCTGCCTGCGTGACGAAGCCATGGCGCTGCTGGAGCAGGTCGGCATGGCAGCGCAGGCGCGCCGTGCCTGCGGGGTACTGGCCTATGGCGACATCAAGCGGGTGGAGCTGGCCATGGCCCTGTCCAACGCACCACGGCTGCTGTTGATGGACGAACCCACCGCCGGCATGGCGCCCCGCGAGCGCCAGCAATTGATGGCCCTGACGCGGCGCCTGGTCAGCGAGCGCGGGCTCTCGGTCCTGTTCACCGAACACAGCATGGACGTGGTCTTCGCCTTTGCCGACCGCATCATCGTGCTGGCACGTGGCCAGTTGATCGCCCAGGGTGAACCCGAGTCGGTGCGGCGCGATGCCCGCGTGCGCGAGGCCTACTTCGGCAGCGGCGCCAGCTTCGGTGAGGCCAATATGGGGAGCCCGGCATGAGCGCAGCCTTGCTGCAGGTCGCGGCCCTGAACGCCTTCTACGCGCGCGCCCATATCCTCTTCGATGTCAGCCTGAAGGTGGGCCGGGGCGAAGTAGTGGCCCTGATGGGCCGCAATGGCGCCGGCAAATCCACCACCCTCAAGGCCGTGATGGGGCTGCTGGAGGGGATGCGTGGCAAGGTCAGTTTCGGTGGTCGCGATCTCACCCGCCTGGCACCGTATCAACGTGCGCGGCTGGGCCTGGGTTTCGTCCCGGAGGACCGCCGTATCTTCACCGAACTGAGCGTGCTGCAGAACCTGGAAGCAGGGCGCCAGCCACCGCGTGCCGGTGCGCCGGTCTGGACAGCGCAGGCGGTGTTCGACCTCTTTCCCAACCTGGGCGCCATGCCTGAACGCCCGGGTGGCCGCATGAGCGGTGGCGAGCAGCAGATGCTGACCATCGCCCGCACCTTGATGGGCAATCCCCACCTGCTGCTGCTGGACGAACCTTCCGAAGGGGTGGCGCCGCTCATCGTGGAGCAGATGGCGACCATGATCATCCGGCTCAAGGAACGCGGCATGTCGGTGTTGCTGTGCGAACAGAATACCCACTTCGCCAGCCTGGTCAGCGACCGTGCCTACCTGCTCGATCAGGGCCGTATCCTCCATCACGGCACACCGCAACAGGTGCAAGCTCATCAGCAGCAGTCCGGCCTCTAGCAAGGGCTTCAAAAGGATGTAACAAAGCACCGTCGCGCTTGTTGCAATTGCGGGGGAACCGTTGAGCCTGCCTGTGTCCAAACTCCTGAAAACAGCTTGTTTCAGCTCGCCTTTGCTTGCCACGCTGCAACCGAGCCCACCCATACGGAGAAGAACACAATGCCCACACTAGCCAAGCGCCCTCCGGTGCATTGGCCTGCCGACGACTACAACGATGCAGGATTACGTAACGACCACGCCAAGGTCGCGGTAGGCGATGACGCCAACGATATCTTTTTTGCCGCCGTCGAAATGACGCGCATGCCGATGATCGTGTCCGACCCGAACCAGCCGGATAACCCCATCATCTTCGTCAACAATGCCTTCATCAACATGACCGGCTACAGCCGGGCCGATGTGATCGGCAAGAACTGCCGTTTCCTGCAAGGCCCGGAAACCGATCGCGCGGTGGTGGCGCAGGTGCGCGAAGCCGTGCTCGAACGGCGTGAGATCGCCACCGAGTTGCTGAACTATCGCAAGAACGGTTCCACCTTCTGGAATGCGCTCTTCATTTCGCCCGTCTATGATCAGCATGGCGAACTGAAATACTTCTTCAGCTCGCAACTGGACATCAGCCGCCGCCGTGACGCCGAACAGGCCCTGGGCCAGGCGCGCAAGATGGAAGCACTGGGCCAGTTGACCGGCGGTATCGCGCACGACTTCAACAACCTGCTGCAGGTCATCAGTGGCTACCTGGACATCATCAACCTGGCCCTGCGTAGTCCGGTGCCGGATCTGGGCCGCGTGGCGCGCAGTACCGACAGTATCCGCAAGGCTTCCGGCAAGGCCGCCATGCTGACGCAGCAGTTGCTGGCCTTCGCCCGCAAGCAACGACTGGAGGGGCGCACCATCAACCTCAACTCGCTGACCGAGGGTTTTACCGATCTGGTGCAGCGTACCCTGGGGGGTGATATCCATGTACGCACCGCACTGGCGCCTGGCCTCTGGAATTGCCGTCTCGACCCGACCCAGATGGAGGTGGCGCTGCTGAACATTCTCATCAATGCGCGGGACGCCATGTCCGGCAAGGGAACATTGCGCATCCAGACCAGCAATGAAGACCTGAGCGGCGATGAACGTGCCTTGCAACTGGGCTTGAAGCCGGGCCTCTATGTCTGCCTGGCCGTGGTCGACGATGGCCCCGGCATTCCGCCCGACATCCTGCCGCGCGTGATGGACCCCTTCTTCACCACCAAGGACGAAGGCAAGGGGACCGGGCTGGGCCTGTCCATGGTGTATGGCTTCGTCAAGCAATCGGGTGGTTCGGTACGGATTTCCTCGGGGCCGCAGGGTGGCACGACGGTAGCGATCTACTTCCCGGCCACGCAGGACCAGGTCGGGGGCAGCTTCGAGTACGACAACCGCACCCAGAGCCAGGGTGGTCACGAGCACATCCTGGTGGTTGACGATAGAATCGAGGTCGCCGAACTGGCCCAGGACATGCTGGAAAGCCTGGGCTATCGGGTGCGCATGGTCAATTCCGCCAACGAAGCGCTGCAGTTGATCCGTGCCGGCGAGCCGGTCGATCTGCTCTTCACCGACCTGATCATGCCGGGGCACATGAATGGCGTGGTACTGGCGCGGGAGGCGCGGCGCATGTTACCTTCGCTCAAAATTTTATTGACTACCGGTTACGCCAGCGAATCGATAGAACGGCATGGAGCCGACGGAGAATTCCCCGTCCTCGACAAACCGTATCGTCATGATGAGCTGGCCCGCAAGATCCGCATTGTCCTCGACGGCGCCACTGGCGTGAGCTGAAAACAATAACAACAAGCCGTCCGCCTCTGCCCGCTCTGCCCGAACAAAGGGAGCCGTCCATGCAATTGGATCACCTGTTGGCCAGGGCGCAGTCCCTGGCCTACCGCATTTCCGCCGATTTCAACGGCCAACCGCTGCCGCCGGACCGCCGCGCCTGCGCTGCCATCGGCTGCCTGACGGTGGCACAACAACATCACTGCGGCATCATCCTGCTGCTGCGCGATGACATGCCGGTGCACGCCTCGGCCTTCGCACTCATCGGTCACCAGATCGAGACCGCCTTCAATGCCCTGTGGCTGTGGTATTGCGCCAGCGAAGAGGAACTCGGGCGCTTCCTCGCCGACGGCAGCGGCAAGACCATGCGCCAGCTGGTGGCGCAGGTCGATGGCGTGCTGGCCGGCAGCGACGGGCCGGAGGCAGCGCTCCTGCGCGATCACTGGGCGCGCCTGAGTGACTTCGTGTTTTCCGGCGAGCGTCGCATCCGCCACTGGCTCAACGCCAATGAGGTTGATGCCATGTATGCCGAAGAGGCCGTCATCGAACTGCTGGAACTGTCCAATTCCATCGCTGAACTGGGCCTGGCCAGTTTCCGCACCATCCACGACAAGCATTTCACCGCACCGCGCAGTGGCGAGGCAGCACCGGTCAGGCTGGATCTGGCCAAGTAAGCCGTGCCGCCGCCTGCGCTGCGTTCATCCCGGGTGACCAGGGCAGGCAGCCCAGCAGCGGTGCCGGCAGGCGCTGCGCCAGGCTCTCGATCATGGCCTCGGCCTGATCTTCCCGCCCATCGATCAGGTTGGCGACCCAGCCGACCAGCGGCAGCCCCCGCGCCCGCACCGCCTGGCACGTGAGCAGTGCATGATTGATGCAGCCCAGGCGAATTCCTACCACCAGCACCACCGGTAGCCCCAGCCTGGCCACCAGATCATCGCTGTTGTGGCGTTCATCCAGCGGCACCACGAAGCCGCCGGCCCCTTCCACGATCAGCACATCGCAGGCCTGCATCAGCTGCGTATGACATTGCGCCAGATGGTCGAGATCGATGCGCCGTCCTTCTTCGGCTGCGGCGATATGAGGTGCGGTCGCCCGGCGAAACAGGTACGGGTTCACCAGCACCGCCGGCAGTGCCACGTTGGCGGCGGCCTGCAAGGCCAGCACATCCTCGTTGCACCACTGCCCAGCCTGCAGGAAGGCACCTGAGGCCACCGGCTTCATGCCGCCAGAACGCGCGCCCCGCGCCGCATGCAGATGGATCAGGGCCGATGCCACCAAGGTCTTGCCCACGCCGGTATCGGTGCCGGTGACGAAATAGCTGCGTCCCATCATGCTCCCCGCATCTCGGCAAAGGTGGCATCGAAGGCGGCATGCAGGCGTTCGCCCAGCCACTGCGCCTGGTCGGCATCGAGGATGTAGGGCGGCATCACATAGACGCTGGCGCCGATCGGCCGCACCAGCAGTTCGCGCTGTGCCGCCTGTGCCGCCAGCCGGCGCGAAAATCGATGGCTGGCCGCCTGAGCCGCATCAAGGCCATCGACACCGTCAAGCACGGCATCACAGGCCCAGATCAGGCCGCGCTGGCGCACGTGGCGCACCCGGCGATCCTGTGCCAGCGGGGCCAGACCTGCCGCCAGCACCGGGGCGAAGTCGCGGTTGCGCTGCAGGACCTGTTCATCCTCGAAGATCGCCAGGGTCTCCAGCGCGGCACGGCAGGCCAGGGGATTGCCGGTATAGGAGTGCGAATGCAGGAAGCCGCGACGCACATCGTCATCGTAAAAGGCCTGGTAGATCACCTCGCTGGACATCACCAGCGACAGCGGCAGGTAGCCGCCGCTGATGCCCTTGGACAGGCACAGCAGGTCCGGCCAGATACCGGCCTGCTCGCAGGCGAAGAAGCTGCCGGTACGGCCGCAGCCGACCGCGATTTCATCGGCGATCAGGTGCGCGCCATAGGTGTCGCACAGGCCGCTCAGACCGCGCACATAGGCCGGCTCATGCATGGCCATGCCGGCTGCGCATTGCACCAGCGGTTCCACGATGACGGCAGCGATGCGTCCCTCGCCCTGTTGCAGCAGTCTTTCCATATCGGCCAGCGCCTGCCGGGCGACATCGGCGGCGCTTTCGCCATCGCGGGCCTGGCGCGCATCGGGTGAACGGGCCACGTGCGCCGGCCGCAGCAAGGCTTCGTAGGAGGCGCGGAACAATGGGGTATCCGTCACGCCCAGCGCCCCCACGGTCTCGCCGTGATAGCCGCCGGCGATGCAGATGAATTCGTTCTTGCCGGTCTGGCCCGCGTTGCGCCAGGCATGCACGCTCATCTTCAGCGCGATCTCCACCGCCGAGGCGCCATCGGAGGCGTAGAAGCAATGTCCCAGCGCCTGTCCGGTCAGTGCGCCCAGGCGTTCGGACAAGCGCACCACCGGCTCATGGGTGAAGCCGGCCAGCATCGCATGTTCCAGGCGCCCCAGCTGATCGACCAGGGCGGCATTGATGCGTGGGTTGGCATGGCCGAACAGGTTGACCCACCACGAACTGATCGCGTCCAGATAGCGCCGGCCCCCGGTATCGACCAGCCACGCACCCTGGGCGCGGTCGATGGCGGTGGGGGGCGTGCTTTCGTGACGGCGCATCTGCGTGCAGGGATGCCAGACGCTGCGCAGGCTGCGGGCGGCCAGGGAGTCATGCGGCTTCATGCGTGGGCTCCTTCCTCGGCCAGGGACTGCAAGGCGGCGGTCAGTTGGTCGACCTGTTCGGGCGTATGCACGGCCGACAGGCTGATGCGCAGGCGCGCGCTGCCCTTGGGCACGGTGGGTGGGCAGATCGCCGGCACCCAGATGCCGCGATCGCGCAGCGCGGCGGCCAGTGCACGGGCCGCCGCGTTGTCACCGACGATCAGGGGCTGGATCGCAGTGGAAGAGGGCAGCAGCGCCCACGGCAAGCCGGCCAGCCCCTGCCGCAATTGCGCGGCCAGTTCGCGCAGACGTTCGCGCCGCCAGTCGTCCCGGGCCATCAGGGCCAGGCTGGCCGAGGTGGCCACCGCCAGGGCCGGCGGATGGGCGGTAGTGAACATGTAGGTGCGTGCGCGCTGCGTGATCCATGCAATCAGCGACGCCTCGCCCGCGACAAAGGCGCCCGCCACGCCGGCCGCCTTGCCCAGCGTTCCCATGCAAAGCACATGGGGCGAGCGCACTTCGGCCTGCGCCAGGCTGCCGCCGCCGTGCGGGCCGAGTACACCCAGGCCGTGGGCGTCATCTACCAGCAGCCAGGCATCGTGCTGCGCGCACACGGCGGCCAGTTCGGCCAGCGGCGCCAGGTCGCCGTCCATGCTGAAGACCGCATCGGTCACCACCAGCCTGCGTCCGACGGGGCAGCGCGCCAGCACCTGCGCCAGCCGCGCCACATCGTTGTGGGGAAACACCTTCAGGCTGGCCCCGGACAAACGGGCGCCATCGATCAGCGACGCATGCGCCAGCCTGTCCACCACCACCGTATCGCCGGTCCCCACCAGTGCGCCGATCACACCCAGGTTGGCCATGTAGCCACTCGAAAAGGACAGCGCCGCCGGCAGTCCGACGAAGCGTGCCAGTTCTTCCTCCAGCTTCTCGTGGGCCGTACTGTGGCCGCTGATGAGAGCTGACGCGCCAGCCCCCATGCCGTATTGCTGCAAGCCCGCGATACCGGCGGCCACGATCTCGGGATGCCTGGCCAGACCCAGGTAGTCATTGCTGCAGAAGGACAGCATCTGCCGTCCTTCTACCATCAGCAGCGGCCCTTGCGGACCATCCACCACGCGCCGCGTGCGCAGCAGGCTCTGGCTGGCCAGGTGGGCCAGCTCATCGGAAAAATCATGCATGAGAAGTCTTTCAGAACACCAGCGGCAGGCGATCCAGCGCGCTGTAGGCGGCATGCTGCCGCCGCCGGGGTGGGGTGGCCGACAGTGCCAGGGTGGGCAGGCGTTGCATCAGCGCGGTGAAGGCGATTTCCGCCTCCAGCAGGGTCAGTGCCGCACCCAGGCAGACATGCGGCCCCTGGCCGAAGGACAGGTGCATGCCTTCATCGCGCCGGATGTCGAAGTGCTGCGGCCCGGTGAAGCGGCGTCCATCATGATTGGCCTGCCCGATATGCAGGATCACCAGTTCACCCTGTCGCAGCGTCCGGCCCGCTACCTGCAGATCGGTCAGCACACGGCGCCCGGTGTATTGCACCGGACTGTCGTAGCGCAGCATCTCGCGCAAGGCCGTACGCAGCAGGGTGGGATCTGCCTTGAGCGCCGTCCATTGCGCAGGATGCTGCAGCAGTGCCAGCAAGCCATTGCCCAGCAGATTGCGGGTGGTCTCGTAGCCGGCAAAGAGCAGGGTGCAGCACTGCGCCAGCATTTCGTTGCGGTTGATCCGTTGTTCCCGCTGCGCCTGCAGCAGGCGCGCGACCAGGCTGTCGGGCGGCAGGGTGTCGGCATCTTTCACGACTTCGGTAAAGAGGTCGCACAGGGCTGCCATCGCCGCCTGGGCCGCCAGGGTCTGGCCCGCATCCGGCGTGGGGCTGCCGATGAAGGCGGCCAGATCAGCAGCCCAGTCGATGAAGGCCGCTGGCACACGGTCCGGCAATCCCATCAGGCCGGCGATGGCCAGCGCCGGCAGTGGCCGGGCGAAACGGCTGACGAAATCGAAACCCTGCGGCGCCAGCGGATCGGCCACGATGGCATCGATCAACTGACCGGCAATGCGCGTGATGGCAGGCCGTTGTGCTTCCAGGTCGGTCGGCTTGAAACCCGGGTTGAGCACGCCACGCAGGCGTCGATGGGCGCGGCCGTCGAGCAACAGCACCGAGCGCGAAAAGAGTCGCTTGAAACGGCGTAGTGCTTGCAGTTCGGCCGGCGCCGGGTCCAATCTACCCGGCGCACCCAGCCCACCCAGGCCACTGTTGATCCAGCGCGCCCCGCGTCGCACCGACAGGCGCGGATCGCGCAAGCCCGCCGCCACCGCCTCGTAATCGCTGATGAGCCAGGCACCACCGCAATGCGCGGCGCTCCATTGCACGCTCATCAGGCCGTCGCCGGGGCGGCCTGCAGACCCAGCCGGGACAACAGGTCCAGGTCGGACGACACCGGCGCATTGGCCGTGGTCAGCAACCTGGCCCCGAGGAAGATGGAATTGGCGCCGGCCGCAAAGCACAGCGCCTGGGTGGCCTCGCTCATGCTCTCGCGTCCGGCCGACAGGCGGATCACCGCGTGCGGCAGAGCGATGCGCGCCACCGCCACGGTCCGTACGAATTCGAATTCATCCAGCGGCGGCACGTCCTCCAGGGGCGTGCCGGCAATCGGCACCAGATGGTTGATCGGCACCGATTGCGGTGGCACCGGCAGGCGCGCCAGCTGTGCGATCAGGCCGGCGCGCTGGGCGCGCGTTTCGCCCATGCCGATGATGCCGCCGCAGCAGACTTGCAGGCCCGCCTGCTGCACCCGCTGCAGGGTATCGAGCCGGTCCTGGTAGCTGCGGGTGGAGATGACCTGCCCGTAGAAATCGGGAGCGGTATCCAGATTGTGGTTGTAGTAGTCCAGACCGGCCTCCTTCAGGGCCTCGGCCTGCGCCTGCTCCAGCATGCCCAGGGTCATGCAGGTTTCCAGGCCGAGGGCGCGCACCTCGCTGACCATGCTGGTCAGCGCCGCCATGTCGCGCTCCTTGGGATTGCGCCAGGCCGCGCCCATGCAGAAGCGCGTGGCACCCTGCTCGCGAGCGGCGCGGGCGGCCTGCACCACCTCGTCCACCGCCATCAGCTTGCCGGCCGGCACACCCGCGTCCTTGTGATGCGCCGACTGCGAGCAATAACCGCAATCCTCGGCGCAGCCACCGGTCTTGATCGACAGCAGGCTGGACAGCTGCACCTGGTTGGCCGGGTGGTGCTGGCGATGCACGCTCTGCGCCTGGAACAGCAGATCCAGGAAGGGCAGTTCGAACAAACGTTCAACCGCCGGGTTGGACGCCGGGACGCTGGTCTGCGGCGGCAGGAAGTGCAGGGGAGCGCTGGCCGGGACGGCGGCGGAGGAAGGGCATTGGCTCATCGATAAAATCCGGTTCGTGAGTAAAAAGGCTTAGAATTTCGTTCCGGCGGATTCTATCTTCGTCCAATTTCCTTTAACAATTTCTTTTTTAATAGATTATCTATACTTTGGCCGTATGAAAAATGATCCAGGCAGTACCGTCGCCCGCATCGCCGAGGTCTTGCGCACGCGCATCATTCGCGGCGAAATCGCAGGCGGGGCGGCCCTCCGGCAGGATCACGTGGCGCAGGAATTCCAGTCCAGCCACGTGCCCGTGCGCGAGGCCTTTCGTCAGCTGGAAGCAGAAGGATTGCTGCTCACCTTGCCCCGTCGCGGGGTACGGGTGAGCATGGTGGATCGCGCAGCGGTGAAGGAAAATGCAGAGATGCGCGGTGCCCTGGAGATCCTGGCGCTACGCCATGGCGTACGCAAATTCACCAGTGAACACATCGCCCGGCTGGAGCAGGCGCAGGACGATTGTGCGCGGGCGGCCTCGCTGGTGGAGTGGGATGCCGCCAACAACCTGTTCCACGACATCCTCTCCAGCGAATGCGGCATGCCGCGCCTGCTGGCGGTGTTGAAGCAGCTGCAGCTGACCAATTCGCGCTACCTGTTCTCGACCGGCTTCAAGCGTGGCTGGCAGCCGCGTTCGGATCACGATCACATGCTCATCATCGACGCCCTCAAAGGCAAGAAGACCGATCGCGCCGTGCAATTGCTGAGCATGCATATCGGCACGATGGAACGGGTCGGCTTCGTGGCGGCCTAGTCGAGTCGGGTCAGCCGGGTCAGCCAGGTGCGCTAGCCCGGCAGGCCGGACAGGCTGAACTGCGACGGCGGCACGCCCACATGGCGCGTGAAGGCCACGCTGAAGGTGGAGGCCGAGCTATAGCCCACCTGCTGCGCCACCTCCGCCATGCCGGCGTCGGCCCGCAGCAGCAGGCGCTTGGCCAGCGCCATGCGCCAGGCCAGCAGGTATTCCATCGGCGCCAGTCCCACCTCGCGCCGAAAGCGTTCGAAGAAGGACGAGCGCGACAAGGCCGCCTCCCGTGCCAGCATGACCACGTTCCAGTTCTCCGCCGGCCGCGCATGCAGGGCACGGATCGCCTGCGCCAGGCGGGCATCGGCCAGCCCGCGCAGCAGGCCCGGCGTGGGCGCCGCACCGGCCTCGGTGGTCGAACGCAAGGCCTCGATCAGCAGCACTTCCAGCAGGCGTGCCAGCACCATCTCCCGCGCCGGCCGGGCGGCGCGGAATTCCTCGCCCACCAGCTGGACCAGCGTGCTCAGGCGCGCATGGGCGCGCACCACCACCAGATCGGGTAGCAGCGACAGCAGCAGCGGCGTATCGGGCGAGTCGAAGACGCAATGACCCACCACCAGTTGCACTTCCGGCGCCAGGTCCAGGCGGCCGAGGTGATAGCGGCCATCGGGCAGGCGGGGCGGTGGATTGTCTTCGTTCAGCACGGCGGTGTCGCTGTCCTGCATGCTGGACAGCGTAAAACCCTCCAGCGCCGGCGCCAGCACGAAATCGCCCGCTTCCAGGACGATATCCTTGCCATCGTCGCGCAAGATGCGGCAACTTCCCTCGATAACGGTGCAATAGAAGGCCAGATCGGAACGCGAACGCCGCACCCGCCAGCCGCCTGCCGCTTGTACGTACTTGGTATAGCGCGCGGCCGGTTGCAGCAGGGTGACGACCTCGGCCAAGGGATCGATGGAATCGGACATGTCTGGACGATGGCAAATGAATGATGGACTTTGGATTGTAGCAAGTCCGGTGTGCTGCGCCTATTCTTCGTCCTGTCGTTCCCATCCATGCAAAGGAGTCCATCATGAAAACCATCCTCATCACCGGCTGTTCCTCCGGCTTCGGCCTGGAAATCGCACGTTACTTCCTCGACCGCGACTGGAACGTGGTCGCTACCATGCGCAGTCCGCGCCAGGACCTGCTGCCGGCCTCGTCCAGATTGCGCATCCTGCCGCTGGACGTCACCGATGAGGCCAGCATCCGCGCCGTGGTCGCGCAGGCCGGCCCGGTCGACGTGCTGGTCAACAATGCCGGCATCGGCGCCCTGGCCGCCGTGGAAGCCCAGGCACCGGCGCAGGTGCGGGAGATCTTCGAGACCAATACCCTGGGCAGCATCGCCATGTGCCAGGCCTTCATCCCCCAGATGCGCGAGCGCGCCCAGGGGGTGGTGATCAACGTCACGTCCTCGGTGACCTTGCGATCCTTGCCCTTGCTGGCGGTCTATACGGCCAGCAAGGCCGCCGTCAATGCCTTTACCGAATCGATGGCGCTCGAACTGGCCAGTGTGGGCGTACAGGCGCGCCTGGTCCTGCCCGGCCGCGCCCCGTCCACCCGGTTTGCGGAAAATGCCCGGCCGCGCATGGAGGGCACCATCCCCGACGCCTATGGCGCGCTGGCGGCCCAGGTGTTTGCCAACTTCCAGGCCAACACCCAGGTCACCCATGCCAGCGACGTGGCCGAGGCGGTGTGGCAGGCGGCCACCGATCCGGGCGCCCCGATGCGTATTCCGGCCGGGGAAGATGCCCGGGAATGGGCGGCGACAGCGGTGTGAATAATGTCCGGGTCTCCTGCAATGGGATTCCAGACATCGGCGGACGCATGGAGCGAGTCGAGGAAACCAATCGGCGCAGGGTGGCCGAAAAATAGCTCTGACGAGCGGAAGAAGTGAAAGTTGGGGTAGGGTGGTGATGTATGGATTTGTGTTCCAATTAAATCAATACTAATATCGGCATGGTCACGTTGGCCTGCCTCTTTCCTTCTTACCCTTCTTCACGTTGGTTCGCTCCATGAAAAAATCCGCACGTCCGCAGGACTGGGTCGGCAGCTTTGCAGCCAATGGTGGCCCACGTTATCTGCAGATCGTGGGCTTCATGGAACAGGCCATTTCCGACGACCGCTTAAAGCCCGGCGACCGTCTGCCCCCGCAGCGCCAATTGGCAGATCGTCTGGACGTGGACCTCACGACCGTCACCCGCGCCTATACCGAGGCGCGGCGACGCCACCTGCTCGAAGCGCGGGGCGCGGCCGGCAGCTTCGTGGCCGCTCCCAAGGTGGACCTGAGCCAGGTGCTGGACCTGTCGATGAACATTCCGCCCCCGCCTGCCGGCATCGACTTGGACGATCTGCTGCGCCAGGGTGTCTCGCAGGTCCTGATCCATAGCGACGCCGACCTGCTCATGACCTATCACCTGGGCGGCGGCAGCAGTGCCGACCGCGCTGCCGGCGCGATGTGGTTGCAGGAGCCTTTGGGCCGGATCGACGAAAGCCGGGTGCTGGTCTGCCCCGGGGCGCAATCGGCGCTGGCCGCCTTGCTGTTGTCGCAGACCCGCCCGGGTGAGGTGATACTGGCCGAACCGCTGGCCTACCCGGGACTGCTGACAGCAGCGGCCCAGCTGGGTCGCCGGGTGGTGGCGGTGGGTGTGGATGGCGAGGGCATGCGGCCGGACCTGCTGGTGACGCTCGCACGCAAGCACCAGGCGCGGGTGGTCTATCTCAACCCGACCCTGCAGAACCCCACCACCCATACCATGCCGGCCACGCGCCGGGCCGAGATCGCGGCCGTGGCGACCCGGCTGGACCTGCGCATCATCGAGGACGATCCCTACTGGCGCTTCGCCGCCCAGCCGCCCCGGCCGCTGGCCTACTATGCGCCACGGCATGTGTTCCATGTCTCGACCTTGTCCAAATGCCTGTTGCCGGGGCTGCGCACGGCCTATGTGGTGATGCCCGAGGGCCAGGAGCAGGAAGAGGTGCTGGGGGCGCTGCGTTCCTTCGTGCTGATGTCGACCCCGCTGATGACTGCGCTCTCGACGCAGTGGGTGCACGATGGCACGGCCACCTCCTTGCTCGAAGGCATCCGCAACGAAGCCTGGGCCCGCCAGGAGCTGGCCCTGCGTACGCTGGGAGATCCCGGACTGGCCGGGTCGGGCGGGATTCATCTGTGGCAGGCACTGCCGGCCCACTGGAGTGGCCAGGAGTTCGTCATCAGGGCCGGCCAGGCCGGCCTGAACGTGGTCTCGCACAGCAGTTTCGAGGTGGAGCCAGGTTCGTCGGGCCAAGGTTCGGGAAGAGGCGGTGCGGCGCATATCCGCATCTCGCTGGGACGCTCGCGCAGCCGCTTCGAACTGGTCAATGCCTTGCGCCGCCTGAGCGAGCTGACCCGCCGCCGCAGTATGCGGGAAGTGGTGGTGTAGCGAGGGGAGTGAGTCGCTAGTCCGGCGCTAGTGAGTCAAGATCGCCGGGGACATGCCCGTATGGCGACGCGCTGCTGCCAGGATCTCGAAAGCAGCCTCATCTTCGGAGTGCGCCGCCAGCGGCAAGGAGCCGCGGCTGATCTCGGTGCGATCCTTCAGGATCGCGTAGGAGCCTTTCCAGCGGCCTTCGCTGTCGTCGGCCTGATAGACCAGCAGATAACCGTCGAACTCGATTTTCTTCATCGTCATTCTCACCAGGGCAATGAGGTGTCTGAGCTGCCTGAGGTGCCTGACTCCGCCGCCAGGGCGGGGCGGTCAACTCAACAGCAGCAGTTTGCCGAAGTATGCCGCGCAGATCGGCGGCTGGATGTCGTCCGCCTGCGCAATCGGTTGTAGGACAAGAGCTATGGCATCATGCGCGCTGAATTGTCGCCTTGTTTGCTAGCTTCGCTACCTCCGCCACCTCCGCCACCTTCCTTCGCCACCATGGAAATCCGCCAGCTCCGCTATTTCGCCAGCATCGTCGAACACGGCAGTATCGGCAAAGCCGCCCTGGAGCTGGGCATGGTCACATCGGCCCTGAGCCAGCAGATCACCCGCCTGGAGACCGAGCTGGCCACCCGTCTGCTGCAGCGCACCTCCACCGGCGTGGTGCCGACCGCAGCGGGCATCGCCTTTCTGAAGCAGGCCCAGCTGGCACTGCGCCACATTGACGATGCCGCCCTGGCGGCGCGACAGGCGCGCCTGTCCGGGCATGTCAGCGTGGGGATGGCCTCCAGTACGGCGGGGGTGATGGGGCTGGCCTTCATGCAGGCCATGCACGAACGCTATCCGGAGGTGCGTCTGCGCATGGTGGAAAGCCTGTCCGGTCACCTTGGCGCCATGCTGGGCGCGCGCCAGATCGACCTGGCCATCCTGTTCCAGGAGGAACCGGCGCAACGCTGGAGCGTACTGCCCCTGCTGGATGAGCGGCTGTTCGTGATCGGCGCCCCCGCGCTGGCCGGCATGCCCGTTGCGCGTCAGGCGCGCCTGGGCAAGCTGGGGGATCTGCCCCTGATCCTGCCGACCCGCAAGCATGGGCTGCGCTCGCTGCTGGATTCGGCCTTCCGCCATGCGGGCTACACCCCCAATATCGTCCTTGAGGTGGATGGCCTGCCGATGTTGATGGACGCCGTGCGCGCCGGCATGGGGGCCACCATCCAGCCTGGTGCGGTCCTGGCCCGGGCCGAGAATGCCGACCTGGCCAGCGTGCCGGTGGCCGATGGCGATGCCTCCCGTCCCAACCTGATCGTCAGCGTCTCCGATGACGAACTGTCTCCCGCCGGGCTGGCCGCCCGCGTGCTGCTGGCCGAGGTGGCGCGTACCCAGGTGGGGCAGGGCCGCTGGCCCGGTGCTACCCTGCGCGGCACCGGTCTTCACGAAAACTGAACACTCCTTGCCGGCGCGCCGATAGCGGCGCACCGGCAGGCTGCCTATAGTCGCCTCCCTGGACATATCACAAGGAGGGGACGGCGATGTTGGACGTTCTGGTTATTGGCGGTGGCAACGCTGCCCTGTGCGCGGCCCTGATGGCACGCGAGGCCGGCGCCTCGGTCATGCTGCTGGAATCGGCGCCCCGCGCCTGGCGCGGGGGCAACTCACAACACACCCGCAACCTGCGCTGCATGCACGACGCACCGCAGGACGTGCTGGTGGAGGCCTATCCGGAAGAGGAATACTGGCAGGATCTGCTGAAGGTCACCGGCGGCCTCACCGACGAACACCTGGCGCGGCTGACCATCCGCGCCTCGGCCACCTGCCGGCCCTGGATGCGCAAGCATGGAGTGCATTTCCAGCCGCCGCTGTCGGGCGCGCTGCACGTGGCGCGTACCAATGCCTTCTTCATGGGCGGCGGCAAGGCGCTGGTCAATGCCTACTACCGCAGTGCCGAGGCCCTGGGCGTGGAGATCCGCTACGAGACCCCGGTGGACGCCATCGAACTGGATGGCACGCGCTTCGTCGCTGCCCGCAGTGGCAGGCAGCGCTTCACCGCCCGCACCTGCGTGCTGGCCGCTGGCGGCTTCGAATCCAATCGCGAATGGTTGCGCCAGGCCTGGGGCCAGAACGAGCGCGGCGAATGGCCGGCCGACAATTTCCTGATCCGCGGCACCCGCTTCAACCGTGGCGAGCTCTTGCGCTACATGATCGAGGCTGGCGCCGACAGCATCGGCGATCCCACCCAGGCCCACATGGTGGCCATCGATGCCCGCGCACCGCTCTATGACGGCGGCATCTGCACCCGTATCGACTGCGTCTCGCTGGGCGTGGTGGTCAATCGCGACGGCCGGCGCTTCTACGACGAGGGCGAGGATTTCTGGCCCAAGCGCTACGCCATCTGGGGCCGCCTGGTGGCGCAACAGCCGGGCCAGGTCGCCTATTCCATCATCGACAGTCGGGCCATCGGACACTTCATGCCACCGGTGTTCCCCGGCGAGAAGGCCGAGACCCTGGCCGACCTGGCACGCCAGCTGGGGCTACCGCCGGCACAGTTCGAACAGACCGTGCGCGACTACAACGCCGCCTGCCGCCAGGGAAGGTTCGACCACACCGTGCTGGACGACTGCCATACCGACGGACTGCAGCCCCCCAAGACCCACTGGGCGCGGCCGCTGGAGCGGGCGCCGTTCTACGGCTATGCCCTGCGACCTGGCGTGACATTCACCTACCTCGGTTTGAAAGTGAACGACAAAGCCCAGGTGCATTTTGCCGGCAGGCCCAGCGACAACCTCTTCGTGGCAGGCGAAATGATGGCCGGCAACGTGCTCGGCAAGGGCTATACGGCCGGTGTGGGCATGTCCATCGGCACCGCCTTCGGGCGCATCGCCGGAGTGCAGGCCGCCCAGTTCGCCACCCGATCTTCCGGAGTTTCCCATGCAGCAGCTTGAAGCCCTGGCCGATGCCGCCCGCCGCGACGCGCAGGCCGGTTCTGCCAGCGTTGCCCCGGGCGGGGCCCGCATCATTCCCATCCTGCCTGTCAAGGCGGCGCCGGCCATGAACGCCGACGAGGCCGAAGTGGCCCGGCAGATGCAGATCTGCAATGCCTGCCGCTATTGCGAAGGGTTCTGCGCGGTGTTCCCGGCCATGACACGCCGCCTGGAGTTTGCCAAGGCCGATGTCCATTACCTGGCCAACCTGTGCCACAACTGTGGCGCCTGCTATCACGCCTGCCAGTACGCGCCGCCCCATGAATTCGCGGTCAACGTTCCCAAGGCCATGGCGCGGGTACGACTGGACACCTATTCCAGCTATGCCTGGCCGGCCGCCGCCGGCGCACTGTACCGGCGCAATGGCCTGACCCTGGCCCTGGCCTTGGCGGGCAGCCTGGCCTTGTTCCTGTTGCTGGCCCTGGCGGTCAACGGCACGCTGGCCAGCAGCCCGGCAGGCGGCAATTTCTATGCGGTATTCCCGCATGGGCAGCTGGCGCGCATGTTCGGTGTGGTGTTCGCCCTGGCGGTGCTGGCGCTGGGTATGGGCGTGAGGCGCTTCTGGCGTGATATCACGGACGGCACGGCCGGTGCCCCGGGCAGTGCAGCGGCGGCCGAGGCCACCCGCGACGTGCTGGCCCTGCGCTATCTGGATGGCGGCCACGGAGAGGGCTGCAACGAGTCCGATGACGGCTACACGCTCATGCGCCGACGCTTCCATCACTTCACCTTCTACGGTTTCATGCTGTGCCTGGCGGCCACCTCGGTGGCGACCCTGTACCACTACCTGCTGGGGCTGGAGGCGCCATACCCCGTGCTGAGCCTGCCGGTACTGCTGGGCACGGCGGGCGGCATCGGCCTGCTGGTCGGCCCCGCCGGTCTGCTGTGGTTGAACCTGCGGCGGCATCCGGAGCAGGGCGACCGTCGCCAGCGGCCCATGGATCGCGGCTTCATCGTCCTGCTGCTGCTGGTCAGTGCCACCGGTCTGGCGCTGCTGGCCTGGCGTGACAGCGCTGCCATGGCGGCGCTGCTGGCCCTGCACCTGGGCTGCGTGATGGCCCTGTTCCTGACCCTGCCTTACGGCAAGTTCGCCCACGGTATCTATCGCAGTGCCGCATTGCTCAAGTCCGCCATCGAGAAGCGGCAGCCCCTGCGGCACGACCCCGGAGCGGCCTGATCCCGGGCCGGCCAGCACGCCGGCCCACCCGGTTTTTCATGAACACAACAGCAAGGAGACTTTCAGCATGAGCACCCAACCCGAGACGCGCGGTTCGCGCGCAGGCGCCGTCCTGCGCGTGACCAGCGGCAATTTCCTGGAGCAGTTCGATTTCTTCCTGTTCGGCTTCTACGCGACCCACATTTCCAAGGTCTTCTTCCCCACCAGCAGCGATTTCGCTTCGCTGATGCTGACCTTCGCCGTATTCGGTGCCGGTTTCCTGATGCGGCCACTGGGTGCCATCGTGCTGGGCGCCTATATCGACGAAGTGGGCCGGCGCAAGGGCCTGATCGTGACGCTTTCCATCATGGCCAGCGGCACCATCCTGATCGCCTGCGTGCCGGGGTACGCCAGTATCGGCCTGCTGGCGCCGCTGCTGGTCCTGATCGGACGTCTGCTGCAGGGTTTCTCGGCCGGGGCCGAACTGGGCGGGGTATCGGTCTACCTGGCCGAGATGGCCACGCCCGGCCGCAAGGGCTTTTACACTGCCTGGCAGTCGGCCAGCCAGCAGATCGCCATCGTCATGGCCGCGCTCATGGGCTATGCCCTCAATCTCTGGCTGGATGCAACGCAGATCGCCGCCTGGGGCTGGCGCATTCCTTTCTTCGTGGGCTGCCTGATCGTGCCGTTCATCTTCCTGCTGCGTCGTTCCCTGCAGGAGACCGAAGCCTTCAAGGCACGCGCCCATCGTCCAGCCCTGGGCGAGGTCTATCGCACCATGCTGGCGAACTGGAAGACCGTGATCGCCGGCATGCTGCTGGTGGCCATGACGACCACCACTTTCTACCTGATCACCGTCTACACGCCGACCTTCGGCAAGTCGGTACTCAAGCTCTCGACGCAGGCCAGCCTGGTGGTGACCCTGCTAGTGGGGCTGTCGAATTTCTTCTGGCTGCCCATCGGCGGCATGGTGTCCGACCGTATCGGGCGGCGCCCGGTGCTGCTGAGCATCACCGTGCTGGCGATCCTGACCGCCTATCCCGCACTATCCTGGCTGGCCGCCGCACCCAGTGTGGAACGCATGCTGCTGGTGCTGCTGTGGCTGTCGTTCTTCTTCGGCATGTACAACGGCGCCATGGTGTCGGCACTGACCGAGATCATGCCGGAGCAGATCCGCGTGGCCGGCTTCTCGCTGGCCTTCAGCCTGGCCACCGCCGTATTCGGCGGCTTCACCCCGGCCATCTCCACCTGGTTGATCGAACTCACCGGCGACAAGGCTGCGCCCGGCTACTGGCTGACCTTCGCCGCCGTCTGCGGCCTGTCGGCTACGCTGATCCTCTATCGTGGGCAGGCCGTTGCGGTGCGGGCAGCCGCGTCGCGGGCAGGCTGAGCGCTGCCCGGCATCTGCCGTTTCCGGGCGTTCAGCGCTTTCAATGCATTCAGCGCACCGTAGCCGGCACCAGCAAACCGTTGAGCGCATCGCCGACGATCAGTGAGGGCAGGGAGCGATGGTCGTTGGCGAGGATGACGCTGTCCTTCTCGACATCGCCCGGCAGCACCAGCTGCGCGATGTAGCGGCAGTCGCTGCTGCAGGTGTAGCGCAGCACGGTCTGGCCGCGCACCGCCTCCAGGATGGTCTGCCCGTGTTCCACGCCGTAATAGCGCACGCTCACCAGTTGCTGTGAGTCGTCGGCATCGGGGTCGCGATAGAAGTACGTGCCGCGTTCGACGCGCGTGTAATGCGGCCACGGCATGCTGCCGGCCGGCGCCAGGCCGTCGATCTGGCGGGCATTCAGCCCCAGCCGCAACGCTTGGGGGAGTGGCACCGGTACGGCGGCTTTATCCTGGTCGCTGATATCGGCCTGGTCTGCGGCAGCGGACAGTTCAGCCTGACGCCGGCGGTACCAGTCCAGCAGGCAGGCGCGGTCACTGCAGTGCTGCTCGCGCCAGCGCCATTGCGCATCACTGGCGGCGCGAAAGGCGCGCTTGTCGGGGGCCATGTCGCGGGCCTGGCGGAAGGCCCGGCCCAGGGCGTCATCCAGGGCCGATAGCTGGGCATCGCCACAGATGGTCTTTTCGTTGCGGGAAGCCGCCTTGCCGCAATCGAAGCTGGCGGCCAAGCTGCCGGAGGCGACCAGGAGCGCCAGCAGGGCCGGCAGTGCTGGCAAAGCGAGATGGGAGAGCTTGTTCATGGCGAGACTATCCGTATTGCGAGCGAATGACGGGCGCCAGCTTCGCATTGCGCGCCCCGACGCAAAACGCGGAGAAGACAGGGAAAATTTCCAAAATCTTTGCAACTGAAAAAGCGTGTTGGGTTTGTCTTCACATTCATCGTGCTGCCTGCCCGCGCAGGCCGTGTCACATGGCAGTAGAATCGCGGTCTTCATGCCATTTGCGCGATCCGCGCAAGGCACACAACCAGCACACAACCAGCACGCAGCAGACCGGTGACAGGCACAGAGGACAACCCCCCGCAATCGCAATTGCGCCCAGGCGAACGCGCCGGCTTCATCCTGAGCCGTCACTGGCGCGACACGCCGGCGGGCGTCGAGATCGAGCTGTGGCTGGCCACCGACAATGGCCCGCAATGCCTGCGCCTGCCGCCGCAGGAGGCGGTGGCCTTCGTGCCGCAGGCCGAGGCCGAACGGGTAGACACCCTGATCGCCGGCGAGCGCGGCATGCAGTTGCGTCCGCTGGAACGACTCAAGGACTATAGCCAACGGCCGGTGATGGGCCTGTATGGTCGCCATTACCGCAAGCTGCTGAAGATCGAAAAGGCGCTGGTCGCTGCCGGCATCCCCGTCTATGAAGCCGATATCCGGCCGCCCGAGCGCTACTTGATGGAGCGTTTCATCAACGCGCCGCTGGCTTTCCAGGGCGTCGACGATGGCCAGGGGGTGCTGGTCGAGGCCCGTGTCCGCGCCTTGCCGGGCTACCGCCCGCCGCTGAAGCTGGCTTCGCTGGATATCGAAACCAGTTGGCAGGGCGAGCTCTACAGCATCGCCATCGAAGGCTGCGGCCAGCGCAGCGTCTATGTGCTGGAGCCGGACAGCGGAGCCGCCGGGCAGTCAGGCGAGGCGGTCGCCAAGGCGGCCGAGGCCGGTTTTGCGCTGCAGTTCTGCTACAGCCGTGCCGCGCTGATCGAAGCCCTCAACGACTGGATGGCGCGCCATGATCCGGATGCCCTGATCGGCTGGAACCTGATCCAGTTCGACCTCAACGTGTTGCAGAAACAGGCCGACAAATATCGGGTTCCGCTGCGCCTGGGGCGGGCCGGACGGGCCCTGGAATGGCGCGAACACGGCCTGCGTGCCAACCACCTGCTGGTATCGGCCCCGGGGCGGCTGGTGATCGACGGCATCGAAAGCCTGCGTTCGGCATTCTGGAATTTTCCGTCCTTCAGTCTGGAAAACGTAGCGCAGACCCTGCTGGGAGAGGGCAAGGCGATTGCCACCCCCTACCAGCGCATGGACGAGATCGACCGCATGTTCGCCGAGGACAAGCTGGCCCTGGCCACCTACAACCTCAAGGATTGCGAGCTGGTCACGCGCATCTTCGCGCACACCGAGATCCTGTCCTTCCTGCTGGAGCGCGCCAGCGTCACCGGCCTGCAGGCCGACCGCAGCGGCGGTTCGGTGGCGGCGTTCACCCATCTCTACCTGCCGCACATGCACCGCAAGGGCTATGTGGCGCCCAACCTGGGCGATGCCGAGCCGCTGGCCAGTCCGGGCGGCTTCGTCATGGATTCGCGCTCGGGGCTGTATGACTCGGTGATCGTGCTGGACTACAAGAGCCTGTATCCGAGCATCATCCGCAGCTTCCTGATCGACCCGGTGGGGCTGGTCGACGGCACCCTCAACGAGCCGGAAGAGCAGACCGTGCCTGGTTTCAACGGCGGGCGCTTCTCACGGCGCAGCCACAGCCTGCCGGCCATCATCGAGCAGCTGTGGCAAGCCCGGGAAGCCGCCAAGGCACAGGGCAACAAGCCCTTGCAGCAGGCGCTGAAGATCATCATGAACTCCTTCTACGGGGTGCTGGGTTCGACGGTGTGCCGCTTCTTCGATTCGCGGCTGGCATCGTCCATCACCCGGCGCGGGCATGAAATCATGCATCGCACGCGTGAACTGATCGAGGAAGAGGGCTTCGAGGTCATCTATGGTGATACCGATTCGACCTTCGTCTGGCTGCGTCGCGCCCACGACGACGAACAGGCGCGCCAGATCGGCCTGCGCCTGACCGGCCGCATCAACGACTGGTGGCGCCAGCACCTGGCCGATGAGTACGGCCTCAAGAGCGCGCTGGAACTGCAGTACGAGGTGCATTACCAGCGTTTTCTGATGCCCAACGTGCGGGGCGCCGATACCGGCAGCAAAAAGCGCTATGCCGGCTATGTCCGCAGCGCCGACGGCCAGGACAAGGTGACCTACAAGGGGCTGGAAACGGTACGCACCGACTGGTCGCCGCTGGCGCAGCGCTTCCAGCAAGAGCTGTATCTGCGCATCTTCCGGGGTGAACCCTATCGCGACTACATCGTCGGCTATGTCGCCGACCTGTTCGCCGGCCGGCTGGACGAACTGCTGGTCTACCGCAAGCGCCTGCGGCGCCAGCTGGACCATTACGAAAAGAACGTGCCGCCACACGTGCGGGCGGCGCGCATGGCCGACCAGGTCAACCAGCAGGACGGGCGGCCCCTGCAATACCAGCAAGGCGGCTGGATCAACTACGTCATGACCACGGCCGGCCCGGAACCGCTGGAAAAGCGCAGTGCCGCCATCGATCATGGGCACTACCTGGAGCGCCAGCTGGCCCCGGTGGCCGATGCCATCCTGGTCTTCGTGGACGACAGCTTTGCGGCTGTGACCTCACCCCAGCAGGAATTGTTCTGAAGTGCCGCAGAATGAAAAAGGGCCGGATCCGATGAATCCGGCCCTGCTTGCCTGCGCTTGCACTGGTCAGTGCAGGCGCGAATCCGATTCTCGTCCCGAGCGCGGGTCGTACTGGACGCGCAGCGGCACCGGCTGGCGACGCGGCTTCTGGTACAGCTTGTGGCGCAGGAACAGACCGAAGGCCAGCATGCCCGCGAGCACATAGAACGCATAGAAAGCCGCGAGATAGCTACCGTAGTGAAGCAGGGTGTCGATGATGGCCATAGGTCCTCCTTGGGGAGTCATTCAGTGTCGATGGCCTCATCGTATGCCGGGACGTCGGTGGCGGATATCAGGGTTTTTCTGATGTGTGTCGCTGCAACGGCAACTGTGCCCACAATCTGCCGACGCTCCGTCAGCGCCCCGTCATGACCCTATCAGCGCCCCGGACCCGGTTGCGCCATGGCGGCGGCAGGCGGCACTTGCAGATGTTGCAACAGCTTGGACACCATCAGGATCACGGTCAGGCTGACGATGCAGAAGAACACCGCCAGCGGCGTCAGGCTATGGATGGACACGAAGCCGGCCAGCCCCATCATCCCCGAGGACACCAGCAGCAGCGCAAAGCCGAGGATGGCACTGGTCAGCCCGGCGATATGCGGGAAGATCGAATTGCCCTTGGCCATCAGCGTGGGATACATGGCGCCGGCGCAGAAGCCCATCACCAGCACCGGTGTGATCAGCGTCCACACCTGCAGGCCCACGGTCAGGGCCAGCGCCAGCATGACGAAGGCGGCACCGGCCATGACCCGCGCACCGATGCGCAGGCGCGCTTCGGCACTGGGCAGGCGGCGATGCTGGATGCGATTGGAAATGCCGCCCAGGAAATACATCATGCCGATGGCCAGCGCCATGTAGCCGAAGAAGGTCGGTGGTTGATGCAGGGTGTTCTGCACCATGAAAGGGCCGACGATGTTGAACACCAGCAGGATGCTGTAGCACAGGCCCTGGGCCAGGAAGCAGCTCTGGAACACCGGGCTGGCCAGCACCATGCGGGCGTTCCTGAACAAGGTCCTGGGGTGCAGGTGCACCGGCTGGGCCAGCGTCTCCCGGTAACGCCACAGGATGGCCCACATGGCGAAGGAGTAGATCAGCAGGAACACCAGGCAGGAGCGCCAGCCGAAGGCTTCCTGCAGGTGTGCGCCGATCACCGGGGCGACGATGGGCGCCAGGCCCCAGGCAATGGCCATGTAGGTGTAGGCATGCACCAGCGCCTGGCCGGCGAAGGAGTCGGTGATGATGGCCTTGGCCAGCAGGTTGGTGGCGGCGATGCCGAAGCCCTGCAGGATGCGGGCGGCGACGAAGGTTTCCAGGTTGGGCGCCACCAGGGTCAGGACACAGCCCAGCGTGAACAGGCCCAGCCCCAGGGCCAGGATGCGTTTGCGGCCGAAGGCGTCGGCCAGCGGCCCGAACACCAGCTGTCCGAAGGCATAGGCGATCAGGTAGCCGGTCACGCTGGTCTGGATGGCCTGGGCCGAAGTGGCGTAGTCGATCGCCATCTCCGGCAGCGCCGGCACGTACAGGTCGATGGCCAGCTGGCCGGCCGAGGCAAAGGCGCAGATCAGGAACAGCAGGAAGCGCGGGTGGTTCGGAGACGGCTTGGCAGAAGAGCTCATGAAGGGGGATGCTGCGTAGACAAAGACCGCTATTGTGAACCTTGATGCAGTTTTCTGCTGGCAGCGGCTCAGCTCGGGCGGGAGGGCCGCCTAAAGTTTCATTATTGGCCAGAGCAGAATGGCAAGTTCTGATGCCTGTAAAACATCATCTTGTAGAAATAATTCGAGACGAGAGCAGTAAACTTTCGATATTCGACTCCCCTCGTTCCCACGGACGTATCGTCTGCCGACCGCAAACCAGCCTGCCTGCCCCGCCAGGTGGCGCGGCGGCGGCTGTCAATTCCTTGGGGGAGGGAGCTATCGTGAATTTCATCTTTCGCCGGTTTTCGATCCGGCAGATCTTTATCGCGCTGGTGACGGTGATTGCCATGCTGATGGCACTCATCGTGCTGGCAGCCTATGAGGAGGAAAACGCCAACATGGCCCTGAACCGGGCCAATGAGCAGCGTTTCAGCTCCTTTCTGCTGGCCGCCGAGCTGCGCCAGAGCTCGGACGACCTGACCCGGCTGGCGCGCACCTACGTGGTCACCGGCGATCCGGTCTACGCCCAGCACTACCAGGCGGTGCTGGACATCCGCGACGGCAGGCGAGCACGTCCGCAGCACTACGAGCGCATCTACTGGGACTTCGTCGATGCCGAGGGGCGTGCGCCGCGTCCGGACAGCAATGTCAGCGCAGCGCTCACCGATCTCATGCGCGAGAATGGCTTCACCGCCGCCGAGCTGAGCAAGCTGACCGAGGCCAAGAACATTTCCGATACCCTGGTCCAGATCGAGACCCGTGCCATGGAGATGGTCAAGGCGCAGCGCGCCGCCGGTGCCAGTGCCAACCGCAACGAACTGGAACAGGCTCGGCAGATGATGCATGACGCGAGCTACCACCAGAACAAGGCCCGGATCATGCACCCGGTCGACGAGTTCTTCGCCATGCTGGACCAGAGGACGGCCGGCCAGGTGCAAGAAGCCCAGGAAGTCGCAGACCGCATGACGCGGATGGTCTACCTGCTCATCGGCACCAGCCTGCTGGTGCTGGGCGGGACCTTGCTGGTGGTGTACAAGGCCATCGCCGGGCCACTGGCGGGGGCCGTGGAGGTCGCCCGGCGCGTTTCCCACGGAGACCTGACGGCGCCGATCGATGTCGGCTACAAGGGAGAGACCCGCATGCTGCTCTACGCCTTGAAGGAAATGCGCGACGGGCTCACCTGCATCGTGCGGCAGGTGCGCGAGGGGGCCGACTCGATCCGCGTATCGGCGGCCCAGGTCGCCTCGGGTTCCCAGGATCTGTCCTCGCGCACCGAAGAGCAGGCCGGTTCGCTGGAAGAGACGGCAGCCTCGATGGAGCAGATGAATGCCAACGTGCAGCGCAACGCCGGCAATGCCCAGCGCGCCAGCCAGCTGGCCGGTACCGCCTCGCAGGTGGCGCGCGAGGCAGGGTCGGTGGTGGCCGAGGTGGTGACGACGATGGCCTCGATCAAGGATTCTTCGCACCGCATCGTGGAGATCATCACGGTGATCGATGGGATTGCCTTCCAGACCAACATCCTGGCGCTCAATGCGGCGGTGGAGGCGGCCCGGGCCGGTACCCAGGGACGCGGCTTCGCGGTCGTGGCCGGCGAGGTGCGCAACCTGGCGCAACGTGCGGCAGCCGCTGCCAAGGAGATCAAGCTATTGATCGACAATTCGGTGGACAAGGTGGAGAGCGGCAACCTGCTGGTCAAGAAAGCCGGCCAGACCATGGCGGACGTGGTCGAGAGCGTGCAGCGGGTCAACGACCTGATGGGCGATATCGCCAGTGCGAGTGTGGAGCAGTCCAGCGGACTGCAGCAGATCTCGATGGCGGTCAAGCAGCTTGACGACGTCACTCAGCAGAACGCCACCCTGGTCGAGCAGACCTCGTCGGCCTCCGATTCAATGCAGGAACAGGCCGACCGGCTGGCGCAGCTGGTCGGGGAATTCAAGCTCTTGCCCAACTTCGACGAGGAAATCCCGCTGCTGCTGGTGGATTAGGGCCTGTTCACAAGCTCAGCTGACCAGGCGTGCGCGCAAGGCATCGAAGCGCACCGGCCACTCCAGGCGCCAGCGCTCGCGCAGGGCCGGTGCCATCCAGGCGGCATCCAGGCCGTTGAGCATGAAGCCGCGCAGGGCATCGATGTCGGCGCCCAGCTGCAGCATCATCAGCCAGGCGCCGGTGGGCGTGACCAGATGCAGGGTCGGATCGTCGGTGTTGGGGTGCAGGCGCAGGCCGGCGGCCAGCATCTGGCGGATCGGATGGTCCTGCGCCCAGCGTTGTGGCGGCAGCGTGCGCAGGTAATAGGAATTGGTCGGCACCACGGTAAAGATCAGGCCGCGTTCGATGCAGCGCTGCAGCAGGGCCGGATTGTCGACGATGGTATAGCCGTGGTCGACGCGGTCCACCTGCAGCAGGTCGATGGCGGTGGCCACGTTGTTCCAGGGCATGCCGAATTCGCCGGCATGCGCGGTGGTCTTGAGGCCGGCTTCGCGCGCCAGGCGGTAGGCGGCCTTGAACAGCTCGGGCGGACGGTCGTTCTCGCGGTAGTCCATGCCGATGCCCACCACCTGCGGCGCCGGATGCTGCAGCATCCACTGCACCATGGTCAGGGCCTCGTCGGGGCTGGCTTCGCGGTCGATGCTGGGGATCAGGCGGCCGATGATGCCGATGTCCCGTTCTGCATCCACGATGGCGCGCACGATGGCGTCTTGTGCGGCGTCATAGGCGATGCCCGAGACCCGCACCGTGCCGGTCGGGTTCCAGAAGAATTCGCTGTAGGCCACACCGTGTTGCCAGGCATCCTGCAGGTATTCGTAGGTGATGCGGTAGAGGTCGTCGGGCTGCCGGATCAGCACGGCATCGAGGGCGCGCAGCACGCGCAGCACGCCGACCGGCTTTTCGCCGCGCGTGTAGAAGGCTTCGATCTCTTCGGCCGAGACCGGATGGCCGGCGCGCGCGGAAAGTTCGCTGAAGGTCTGGCGGCGCACCGCGCCGAACAGATGGCAATGCAATTCGACCTTGGGCAGGGCGCGCACGAATTGTTCGAGCGTCAGCGGGCCGGTATCGGTGGGGTCGTTAAAACTCATAGACGAAACATCGCGGAAGATCGGTTCAGGGAGGAGTGGCGGGGGGCGTCTTCAGGACAGCGTGCCCAGCAGCTCCTGCATCATGCATTGCATGGCACGCGGGCCGTCGACGGTCATGGCGACCTCGGTATTGGCCGGGGCGCGACGGGGGACGCGGAATTCGCACACCGTCATGCCGCGCGTGAGCCGGCCCTGCAGTTCGATATCCACCCGCGCCGAGCGGAAGCTGAACAGTTCCGGACGCTTGAGCCAGATCGCCACCGCCGGGTCGTACATCGGCATGGGCACCGAGCCATCCGGACTGCGGATGCGCAGATAGGCATCGAAGTAGCCGGCCAGCCAGCGGGCGCGGGGTGTACCCAGGGCGCGCACCTGCTGCACCTCGTCGGCGGTGACCAGCAACTGGCGGCACAGGTTCAGCCCGAACATGCGCAAGGGGATGCCCGACTGGAACACCACATCGGCCGCCTCGGGGTCGGCAAAGATGTTGAATTCGGCGGCCGCCGTGTGATTGCCCTGGTCGGCCGAGCCCCCCATGAGGATGATTTCCTTGACCATGGTGGCGATCTCGGGCGCACGCTGCAGGGCGATGGCCACATTGGTCAGCGGCGCGATGCACATGAGCGTGATCTCGCCCGCGTGCAGGCGGATCGCCTCGATCATGGCATCCACCGCGTGCGGCAGCGGCGAGCGCTGCAGTTGCTGAGACTGGCGCGCTTCGAGTTCGGCGATATCGACCTGCGGCAAGGCGTCACCGGTGGTGGCCATGCCGGCCTGGCCGAGGATGGATTGCGCGGTCTCGATGCTGCCGGCCAGCGGCTTCTCGCAGCCGGCATAGACCGGCACATCCAGCTGGTAGTGCTGCTTGATGCGCAGCGCATTGTCGTAGGTGGTCGCCAGCGGCGCGTTACCCGCCACCACCGACACGCCCAGCCAGTTCACATCGAGATTGGCCGACAGCATCAGCATGGCCAGCCAGTCGTCGAAGCCGGGGTCGGTATCAAGCCAGATCTTGTGCATGTTCTTGTTTTCCTTGGAGGGTAGGGGCCTGCTCAGGCGGGCAGCGTCAGGGCCTGTTCGCACGGCAGGTGGAAGGCCACGTCGTCGCCTTCACGGGCTAGTGCCTGGGCGGCCGGGGCCATGCCGCGCACTTCGCCCAGAGCAGTCTGCAAGAGATATTCCACCGATTCACCCAGGAAGCCCCGTGACAGCACGCGGCCCTGGTAGCCGCCGCTGCCGACCTGGACCTGCTGCACGCGCCAGCCGGCGCAGGCGGTACCAGCGGGCAGGCCGGGGCAGGGCAGGCTGCCCTGCGGGCCGTGGAGGGCGCCGTCGCGGTAGTCGAACAGGTTTTCGAATCCCATGAAATTGGCGACGAAGCGGGTACGCGGGGCATTGAAGAGGCGTTCCGGCGTATCCAGTTGCTCGATCTTGCCGCCGTTCATGACCACGATGCGGTCCGACATTGCCAGCGCTTCATCCTGGTCGTGGGTGACGTAGAGCATGGTGATGCCCAGCTCACGCTGGATGCGGCGCAGCTCGGCGCGCATCTGCACGCGCAGCTTGGCGTCGAGGTTGGACAGCGGTTCGTCCAGCAACAGCAGCTTGGGTTCGATCACGATGGCCCGTGCCAGCGCCACGCGCTGCTGCTGGCCGCCCGACATCTGCGCCGGCAGGCGCGCCTCGAAGCCGGCCAGGCCGACCGCGGCAATCACCTTCTCCACCCGCTGGCGCAGTTCGGCCGCGGGTACCTTGCGCAGGCGCAGGCCGAAGGCCACGTTGTCGAACACGTTCAGGTGCGGGAACAGGGCATAGGACTGGAATACCAGTCCGATGTCGCGCTTGTTGGGCGGCAGACGGCTGATGTCGCGTCCGTCCAGCGTGATGCTGCCGGCGCGCAGCTCGATCAGGCCGGCGATGGCGCGCATGGTGGTGGTCTTGCCGCAGCCGCTGGGGCCGAGCAGGGAAATCAGCTCGCCCCGGGCCACGTCCAGGTCCAGCCCTTGCACGGCGGTCTTGGCGTTGCCATAACCGAGGGCGACTTGCTGCAGTGTCAGGTAACTCATCACGTTCTCACATCACATGTATTTGGAAATGCCCAGCACCTTTTCGGTGATCAGCACGAAGGCCATGGTGAACAGCACCAGCAGCGTGGACAGCGCGGCGATGGAGGGATCGAAGCTGTTTTCCATGTGGCCCAGCATCTCGATGGGCAGGGTGCTGATGCCAGGTCCGGTCAGGAACAGCGACACCGGCACCTGGTTGAAGGAGGTCACGAAGGCCAGGAAGAAGGCCGCGATCACGGCGCCCCGGATATTGGGCAAGACCACCAGGCGGAAGGTCTGGGCGCGGGTGGCACCCAGGGTGATGGCGGCTTCCTCGATGTCCACGCGCAGGTTGGCCAGGCTGGAATAGACCACCCGTACCGCATAGGGCGTCAACAGGCCGACGTGGCCGATCAAGAGACCCAGGAACACCGGCGCGTCGATCACCAGCACGAAATGGCGCAGCAGGCCCAGGCCCACCAGCATGGCCGGGATGATCAGGGGCGAGGTCAGTACCTGCTTGATCACCGCCATGCCGGGCGGCGGCATGCGTGACATGGCATAGGCCACCGGCACGCCCAGCAGCAGGGCGATGACGGTCGCCAGCAGGCCGATTTCCAGGCTGGTACCGAAGGCCTGGCGGAATTCGTCGGCCTGCAGCACCGCCACGATCCAGCGCAGCGAATAGGAGGGCGGCGGGAAGGCCAGCGTCTCGCCGCCGCTGAAGCCGGCCAGGAAGACGATGATGAACGGTCCCAGCAGGAACAGCATCACGGCCCACAGCACCAGGCGCGGGAACAGTCCTTGTTTCATGTCGTCCTCCGGGGAGCGGCAATGCGTTTCAATCCGGCGTTGACGGCCAGCGTCATCGCCACCAGGATCACCGCGATCACGTTGGCGGTGCCGAAGTCGCTCTCCACGCTGACCTTCTGGTAGAGCAGGGTTTCCAGCATCAAGACCTTGGGGCCACCCAGCAAGGCCGGGGTGACATAGGCGGTGACGCTGCCGGTGAATACCAGCGTGCCGCCCACGATCAAGCCCTCCTGCGTCAGCGGCAGGGTGATGCGGGAGAAGACCTGCCAGGCATTGGCACCCAGGGTGGAGGCCGCCAGCGCCAGATCGGCGGAGATGTTTTCCATGGCGCTGACCAGCGACATCAGCATCAGCGGCAGCAGCAACTGCAGCAAGCCCACGAACACCGCCATCTCGGTGAAGAGCAGGCGTTGCGGTTCATCGGTCAGGCCCAGTTGCAGCAGCACGGCATTGACCGCGCCATTGCGCCCGAACAGCACGATCCAGGCATAGGTCCGCGCAATGGGCGACACCATCAGCGGCAGGATCATCATGCCCAGCACCAGTCCGCGCCAGCGTGGCGCCACCCGGACGATGGCTTGCGCGGCGGGATAGCACAGCAGGGCCGAGCACAGGGTGACCAGGGCGGCGATGCGCAGGGTGCGCCACAGCACCTGCAGGTGCAGCGGTTCGGCAAAGAAATCGGCGAAGCGGGCCAGGCTCCATTGCAGCGGGCCACCGTCCAGGCTGTCCGGGCCGCCGGTGCGGAAGGCGCCCAGCAACAGGGCGACCACCGGCAGCAGGAAGCAGACCACGGTGAAGATCAGCGCCGGCGTGACCAGCATCAGGCCGAGGCGGGTTTTGGGTTGGGCGAGCATGTTGGGCAAACGATGTCAGGAAGATGAACGACAGCGACGGCCGCCATCCCGCAGGAGAGCGGCCATCGACGATGGCGTCGGGCGTGTCAGATGAATTACTTGCTGATGCCCTTGTTCCGCTGTTCCAGCCAGCCGGAGCGGTGCTTGAGCAGGTCTTCCGGCTTGACGAACTTGAGCGAGGCGATATGTTCGCCGCCATAGGTATTGAATTCGGCCTTGTCCTTGGGCAGCACCACCTGGGTGTTCACGGGCGAATCCACCAGTTCCATCGCCAGCGCGGTCTGCACGTCCTTGGACAGCCAGAAATCCATCAGTTGATAGGCCAGGTCGGCGTTCCTGGACTTGGCGACGATGCCCATCACATTCATGCCGGCGGCCTGGCCTTCGGCCGGGATGGCCCACTTCAGCGGCATGCCGGTCTTCATCAGTTGCGACCAGGTGAAGCGCGCCACCGGGGCGACCCAGATTTCATCCTGGGCAAACAGCGAGGACAGCTGCGCGCTGTTCTTGGTGAAGGTCACCACGTTGTTCTTGATGGACAGGATCTTCTGCATGCCGGCGGCATAGTCGCCGCCCTTGCCACCCCAGGCCAGATCGGCCATCTGCAGCGCCAGCGGGCCCTGTGTGGTGCTCACATCCGGCAGGGCGATGCGGCCCTTCAGTTCGGGATTCCAGAGGTCCTTCCAGGACTTGGGTGCGGCGGTCTTGTCGCTGCGATAGACCAGACCCACCGAGTAGATGGTGTAACCCACGGCGTAGTTGCCACCGATGGGATTGCGGGCGAAGGGATAGATCTGGCTGTAGTTCTTCAGCTGGCTGTAGTCCAGCGGCTGTACCAGGCCCTTGCGGGCGGCTTCCAGCATGCCGAAGTCCGACAACAGCACCAGGTCCACCACCGGGTTGTTGCGGCGGGCATCCAGCTTGGCGATGCGGTCGGCATTGTTGCCGGTCTCGACCACGATCTCGCAGCCGCATTTTTCCTTGAACGGTGCATAGACCAGCTTGTTGAACAATGGCTGCGAAATCGGGTAGGCCGACAGCACCAGGGTGCGCTTTTCCGCGTGGACCGGCGCGCTCAGCAGGGACAGGCCGAGGCCGGCAGTGACCAGGGCGGCCGAAGCACGGGTGAAGGGGGCTTTGTTCAACATGACTATCCTTGAAACCGACAAAAGACTTGTATTGTAGGCCCGACCGCCGAGGGAGCCGGCGGCCAGGCCTGGGGAGAACGATCAGAAGACGTGACGCACGCCCAGCATCAGCACCGCCTGCTTCTTGTCGCTGGAGGACGGGAAGCCGAAGATGGTGGCCTTGGTGGCATCGCCAGCGGCCATCTGGTAGCTGTAGGTGATGGCCACGTCGGTGCGCTTGGACAGGAAGTAGTCAGCCTGGAAGTTGACCTGGTGCCACTTGGGGTTGGTGTTGATGGTGTCGTACTTGCCGGTGGTATAGAAGTAGGACGCGCCCAGGTTCAGTTGCGGCGTGTAGTGGTGCACCAGGTTGATGTCCACGTTCTGCAGGGTCAACTTGGTGTTGTCCAGGTATTCATACTTGACGTTGCTGTACATCGCGCCGAAATCGGTATTGCCCACAATGTAGAAGCCGCCGGTACCGGCGATGCGCTGGCGGCGCACGCCAGCCGAGCTGTTGACCGCGCTCTTGTTGAAGATCAGCAGCGAGCTGGCGTAGTCGTTGCCCATGGCGCCGTCCGGGCTCTTGCTGCTGTTGGGCTGGTCCATCTGGGTGTAGGCCACGGCCCAGCGGAAGTTGCCGCCCTTGTAGCCGGAGCCGATGCTCATGACGCGGTTCACGGCGGCGTCGCCGGCCGCTTCGCCAAAGCCATAGACGGCGGTGACGTTGAAGTCGTTGAAATAGGGGCTGACGTACTTGACCGAATTCTGCACGCGCAGGTTGTTGTAGCCGTTGTCGTTGTCGCCGATGTGTACGCCGTTGCTGGCGATGACCACGGGGCCGAGGTAGTCCTTGACGGCTTCATACTGACGGCCCAGGGTGACGGTGCCCATGCTGTTGGAGGACAGGCCGACCCATGACTGGCGACCGAACAGGCGCCCGTTCTGGGCGGTGCCGCCGGTCATCATGTTGAAGCCGTTTTCCAGGTTGAAGATGGCCTTGTTGCCGCCGCCCAGGTCTTCCTGGCCGCGGAAACCGATGCGCGGGTTCTGGTTGGTGCCGGACAGCGCCTCCAGATTGTGCGGTCCGCCCTGATTGCTGAGGTAGCCCACGCCACCCGAAATCAGGCCGTAGATCTCGACCTTGCTTTGTGCCTGCGCCTGTGCGCCTGCCAGCGCTGCCGGAATAGCCAGTGCGCCGATCATCCAGTGTTTTTTCATTCCTGCCCCTGTGGTGAGTCTTGATGGTGGTCTTGCGACCGCTCTTGATGGATAGAACTCAGTTCATAAATAGGCGGGAGTGCGAGCGAGTCCCGTTTGGGATGAAGTGCAAGGCGCGAACTTGGGTCAAGACTGGGCGTCTTGACCCAAGTTCGTAACGCAGCAATTCGCCCAAACGGGCCGCTCCCTGCGGGTTCTTCCCAGAAAGGGCGCTGGCCGCGTTGCGCTCCTTGCGTGTGGCACCGCCACACGACGCGTCGCGCGCCTTGCCAGCACCCTTTCTGGGAAGAACGCATCTCCCGCCTATTTATGAACTGAGTTCTAGTACTGCGAACGGTGTGGAGGATAGGACAAGTCCTTAAATAATATAATTTGTTTATATTTATAATTTCATAAACTGGATTTATAACCGAGACGGTTTTCCTGCCCTGTCTTTTTGGCAATGCCATGATCAAATTGAATCAGAAAGTCACCCTTCGTCACCTGCAGGCGCTGGTCACGCTGGCCGACACCAACAGTTTCAGCCGCGCCGCCGATGCGCTCGCGGTGACCCAGCCAGCCCTGTCGGCGTCCATCAAGCAGCTCGAAAACCAGCTTGGGACGCGGCTTTTCGACCGCACCACGCACCAGATCAGCCTCACCGCGCAAGGTGCTGTGGTGCTGGAATATGCGCGTCACCTGCTCAATACGGCCAGCAATATCTTCGACGATATCGAGCATGCCATCGGCACCGGACGGCACCGCATCCGGGTCGGCGCCATCCCCTCGGCGGTCACGCTGACGGCGGCGGTGATCGCCCGTTACAACCAGGCGCACGACGAGCATGTGGAAATCCTGCTACAGGACATGCCCAACGACGCCCTGCTGGACGCCTTGCACTCAGGCAAGCTGGACTTCTGCGTGGGTATCAAGCCCCCCGATTCGCTGTCTTCCCAGACACTGGAAACGGTGACCCTGTTCGAGGATGAGCTGGTCCTGATCGTCTCCCGCCACCATGCCCTGGCCGGGGCCAAGGAAGTGCAGTGGCGGCAGATGGCCGGGGAAGAGATCGTGCTGTTCACCCAGGGCAGCGTGTGGGAATTCGCCTCGGCAGCGCTGATGCAGCACGGACTGGCGTCCTCGCGCCGCTATCAGGTGGTGCACAGCGAATCGCTGTACGGAGTGGTGCGGGCCGGCATTGCCATCGGCATCATGCCCAGCCTCTACACCACCTACCTGCGCGACGACAGCCTGCACGTGGCACCGCTGCGGCAACCGACCTTGAAGCGCAAGATCGTGCTCATGCGGCGCAACGAGATCAGTCGCAGCGACTGGACCGACCATTGCTTCCGTGAACTGCGCAGTGACCTGAAGCAGGCCAATCACTGGTTCTGAAGCCTGGCTCGGCTGGGTAGTTTTGACGGTGCGCACAACATGTCGTTGCCGCCATGAAAAAACGCCGTCTGGTACTGAATGCACCGGACGGCGTTTCATTTAAAGGGTGGTCTATTTGCCGGAAGACCGCAGCGACATGCGCTGCAGGATGGGCATGCGATCGAAGAACTGGTGCCACAGCGCGCCCAGCACATGCAGGCCCACCAGGAAATAGACGGCATTGCCCATGAATTCATGGACTTCCTTGATCGGCCCGCGCAAGGCCATGTCCTTGGCCAGGATCACCGGCAGTGTGCTGCCGAAGAACACCACCTCGCGGCCACCGGCCTGGGTGAAGAGGATGCCGGTAATGGGCAGGCCGATCATCACCACGTACAACAGCAGGTGTACCGCATGCGCCCCCAGACGTTGCAAGCGGGGCAAGGGCAGTTCGGGCGGCACGCCCAGCATCTTGCGGGCGATCAGGCGCACCACCACCAGGATCAGCACAAGCTGGCCGGCGTGCATGTGCACCGTGCGCAGCAGGTCGCGCAGGGGATCGCCCTTGGGAACATCGTCGCGGTATTCGATGGTGGCCAGCGCCACCACGAAGAGCAGGAACATCAGCCAGTGCAGCGCGGCCGAGAGCGGATGATAGCGCGTTCGTTGCAGGGTGTCGGACGGTTGGTTCATGCTGGCTACTCCTTGGCTGGCGAAACCGGAATAGTAAAGCCGGAAACTTAGACCGGCATTAGCCTGGCTCAAGAAATCGGGTGATCAGCAGACTTCTCGGCGGCAGGAATCTCCAGGATCACCCTCAGGCCGCGGCCGGTGGACGCCTCGGCGTGCTCCAGCCACAAGGCGATGTCCAGGCGCGCTGCGAGTGATTGCACGATGGCAAGTCCCAGCCCGGAGCCGGGCGCCGCCGCCGGGTCGATGCGATAGAAAGGTTCGAACACCCGCTCCCGCTGCTCGGCAGCGATGCCCGGGCCGGTGTCGCTGATTTCCAGGCGCACCTGACCTCCCTGGGTGGCGGCCGCGCCTGCAACAGCGATGCTGACGCGCCCGCCGGGCGGGGTGTAGCGCACCGCATTGTCGATCAGGTTGTTCAACAGCAAGCCCAGTTCCAGCGGGTTGGAGCAGACCTCGACCTCCAGGCTGCCATCGACGCCCAGATCGATATCCTTCTGTTGCGCCAGCGGCAACAGGTCTTCCAGCACTGGTCGTACTGCCTCGCGCAAGACGAAATGGCGGCGCTGCGAGGCATCAGCAGACCCTGCGGCCTCGCCGCCCTGGGCACGGGCCAGCGCCAGCATCTGCGCCACCAGCGCCTTGCTGCGTTCGATGCCGCTGCCCAGGCGCCGCAAACGTTCACGGGCGGTGTCGGACATCTCGCTCTGCTGCAGCCGCTCGGCCTGCAATGACAAGGCTGCCAGCGGGGTACGCAACTCATGGGCGGCATCGGCCACGAAACGCCGCTGGCTGCGCATGGCGCCTTGTACCCGTGCCAGCAGGCGGTTGATGGCCTCCACGAAGGGAAGGATTTCGGTGGGCAGGGCGGTGGTGGCGATGGGTTCCAGCTGATCATCGCGGCGCTGGTCGATGTCCCGGCGCAGGCTCTGCAGCGGGGCGAACAGCTTGCCGATGATGCGTTGCAGGGCCAGCAGCAGGACGGGCACCAGGATCAGCACCGGGATCAGCGCACGCCAGGCATTGCGGTAGGCGATATGGTCACGGACATCGGTTTCCTGCGACAGGGCGATGCGCCGTCCCGATTCCAGCGCTTGCACGTAGACCCGGAAGTTCTCGTGATGCATGAAGACGGTCTGCAAACCGTCATGCAGGTCCGCCGGCAGCGGCAAGGGGCGCTGCCCGTGCTCGGCCTGGGCCGTCGTCTCTCCCGGTGAGGCTAGCCATTGCACGGCGATGCGAGATTCGTGATCGCCACCGGGATAGCGGCCTACGGCACCGGCCTCGGGCAATGTGCCGCCCATGCGGGCGATCAGGGCGCCCACCTGGCGCAACATGTCATCCTGCATGCGGATCGAATCGCGATAGGCACTAATGAAGCCGAAGCAACCCGCGCCCACCGCCACCAGCAGGATGGTCGCGGTCAGTGCCAGCGACAGGCGCGCCTGCAGGGAGCGGCTCATACTGGACGCGCGACCATCCATCCCATGCCCCTGACGTTTCGGATGGCGTCCTTGTCCAGTTTCTTGCGCAATGCATGGATCAGGAATTCGACGGCATTGCTCTCCACTTCCTCACCCCAGCCGTAGATGCGTTCTTCCAGATCGCTGCGCGAGAGAATGGCGCCGGGGCGTTGCATCAGCGCCTGCAGCAAGGCGAACTCGCGGGCCGACAGGCTCACCGGTGGCGATTGCTGCCAGCGGGCGGTCTTGGTGCCCAGGTCCAGCTGCACGGCGCCATTGTCCAGCAGGTCGGTGGCGGCACCCGATTTGCGCCGCATCACGGCGCGCAGGCGGGCCAGCAGTTCGCCCAGGGCGAAGGGCTTGAGGACATAGTCGTCAGCCCCTGCATCCAGGCCATCGATGCGATCCTGCACGCCATCGCGGGCGGTGATGATGAGCACGGGAATGTCGCAGCCACTGCGCAACTGGCGCAAGACGGAGAGACCATCGCGACCAGGCAGTCCGAGATCGAGCAGGGCGGCCGCGTAGACCGGTTGGTGGGTGGCCGACAGGGACGAGGCAGACGACAGTGCGGAGAGTGCGGAGAGGGCAGCGGCCCCGTCACGTACCCAGTCGACCGCATACGAAGCCTCGCGCAGCGCCGCGCGGACTTCCTCGCCGATCATGATGTCGTCTTCTACCAGCAGTATTCTCATCGCCTTGCCTGGGTGGAGCCGGGACGTTGTACCGGCGGCGTTAGAGTCTACGGCAAAAGTGTGGGGGAAAGGAAATGCTGGCGGGGCCTATCCTGCCGATGGTATGGCTTGCATGACGGAATAGCGGACGCAGGTGGCGGTGCGCCTGCGCCTCAAACCGCTGATCAGAGCCGGCCGTTGCCAATGCGCTGCGCTGCGAACGCCCGTGCGGCTTCAATGGCCTGTTCGCGGCTGTGGGCCGGCAGATTGGTTTCCACCCGCTGCCGTTGGACCACGCAGATACTGCGGCGCGAACTGGAACGGCCGCGGTAGATGGTGACGAAAGGCATCCAACCGGTATTGGACAGGTTGGAAAACGCCTCCAGCACGATCTCGTATTGCCCCATCACTTCGATATCCATTCTTCCTCCGTAGTCGGTTTCCCTTCATCTGGCGCGGGCCGGGAACAGCCGGGATGGACGCAGGATAGAAAGCCTGCGGCCTGCGCGCCACACCATGGCGTGCTGTGCTGTAGCGCGCGGGGCCGCATCTGTACTGCTTTTGCGGCTGTTATGGTGGTTTTTCCGCGACTGCGAACTGTGTTCCCCCTGGCCGACGGGCTGTGTATGTACCGCGCCCGTGGTGCCGACCCTAGACTGCGTTCCAATCGACCCAATGGCGCCCGCAATGGCGTGAGGAAGGAAGCGCATCATGAGAACCAACAGGCAGGGAGGCGATGGCTACAGTCGCACCATGATCGAATGGTGTGCCTATGCGGCCGCACTGGGTTTTTCGGCCTTACTGATCGCCAACTTCGTGTGGTCCGAGCGGCGTCTGATCCATGCCGACGAGACCACGCGCATGCAGACCCAGGCCCGCATCATCGAAGAAAATCTGGCCCATCAGTTCCAGGGCGTGCGCAATGCCCTGGAGAGTGCCCGCGATGCCCTGGCCGACGGTGCCAGCTGTCATGCGGACTGCCAGAGCCTGCTGCTGCAATCGCTCAAGCGCGCCATGCCGGGCGTGCGCGCCATCGTGGTACTCAATGGCAGCGGCCATATCGTGCGCTCGGCCGACGATATCGCCGATCGCCGCCTGGACGACCGCGATTTCCTCTCGCAGATCCCGCGCATGTCGTCGGGGCAGGTGATGTATGTCTCGCAGCCCTTCGAAAATACGCCGGGCGTGTTCAACATCAAGCTGTCGCTGCCCATCACCACGGCCGATGGCCGCGTCGAGGGCGCGGTCAGCGCCATCCTCAATCCGGAATACTTTGACGCCGTGATGCGCTCGGCGCTCTACGCCGACGACATGAGCATTGCCATCACCGGCGAAGACGGGCGGCGCCTGCTGTTCGTGCCGGCCAATGCGGCCCAGATGCGTCAGGCCGGGCAGGGCCGCGCGGGGCCGGACGATTTCCTGCGCCAGCATCTGCGCAGTGGCGAGATCACCAGCGTACAGACCGGCAAGGACGCCCAGGGTCAGGCGCGCATGATGGTGCAGCGGACCATCACCAGCCGCGAGCTGGGGCTGGACAAGACCCTGGTCATCAGCCTCTCGCGTAGCGTCGACCATATCAATGCCGGCTGGCATGAGCCGGCACATTCATTCCTGCTCATGTGGCTGCTGTTCGCCCTGGCGGCGGCGCTGGTGCTGGCGTTGCTGCAGGGACGGCGGCGTGCGGTGCAGGTCCTCACCCACCAGCGCGAGCGGCAGCATGCGGAGATGAACGAACGCATGGAGCTGGCCTTGTCCGGCGCCAATCTGGGCCTGTGGGACTGGCATATCCAGGCCGATACGCGCAGCGTCGACGGGCGGGCCAATGCCATGCTCGGTTATCCGCCCGAGCGCCAGTTCGACGCCCCGGGCGAATGGCGCACGCTGGTCAACCCGGAACACATGGCGGCTCTGGATCACGCGTTGCGCCTGCATCTGGCCGATAGTCGTCATTGCTTCGAGGCCGAATACCAGATGCGCCACAAGGAAGGTCACTGGGTCTGGATACAGTGTCGCGGCAAGCTGGTCGAGCGCGATACGCACGGCCGTCCGCTACGCATGGTGGGTACGCGCATGGACATCAGCGCACGCAAGGCGGCCGAGGAGGAGATTGCGCGCCTGGCCTATTACGATGGCCTGACCGACCTGCCCAACCGGCGCCTGCTGCTGGATCGCCTGTCACAGGCGGTAGCGCGCTATGCCCGCGCCGGGCAGTATGGCGCGGTGATCTTCGTCGACCTGGACAACTTCAAGGGCCTCAACGACACCATGGGTCACGATACCGGTGATCGTCTGCTGGAACTGGTGGCCATGCGCCTGCAGCAGGTCACGCGCGAAATCGATACCGTGGCCCGCCTGGGCGGGGATGAATTCGTCATCCTGCTGGAAAACCTGGGCAGCCAGATCGAGGAAGCGGAGAACAATGCCGAATGCGTCTGCCGCAAGATACTCACCGCGCTCAATGCCGGCTACGAACTGCAGGGCAGCGAGGTGCGCAGTACGCCCAGCCTGGGGGTGGTGCTGTTCGGGGCCGGCCGGCATACCGTCAATGACCTGCTGCGCCAGGCCGACATGGCGATGTACGAGGCCAAGGCCGCCGGGCGCAATACCTATCGCTTCTTCTGTCCCTCCATGCAGGAAGTGCTGGACCAGATGGCGATGCTTGAAAACGATCTGCGTCACGCCCTGGTACGGCGCGAACTGCGCCTGCATTACCAGCCCATCGTGCGCGCCGACGGCAGCCTCGCAGGCGTAGAGGCACTGATGCGCTGGCAGCATCCGCAACGCGGGATGGTGTATCCGGCGGCCTTCATCGGCCAGGCGGAAAAGGCCGGCCTGATCGTGGAGTTCGGACAATGGGCGCTGACCACTGCCTGCGAGCAGCTGGCCGCCTGGGCTGGCGATGCACAGACGGCGCACCTGACCATCGCCGTCAATGTCAGCGCGCGCCAGTTCCGCCAGCCTGACTTCGCGCAATGTGTGCTGGACATCCTGGAGCGCACCGGTGCCAATCCGCGCCGGCTCAAGCTGGAGCTGACCGAAAGCATGCTGCTCACCGACGTCGATACGCTCATCACCCGCATGGCCATGCTCAAGGAGACTGGTCTTGGCTTCTCGCTGGATGATTTCGGTACGGGCTATTCGTCGCTGAGCTATCTCAAGAAACTGCCGCTGGACCAGTTGAAGATCGATCGATCCTTCGTGCAGGACATGCTGCAGACGCCGCATGCCTGGTCCATCGTGCAGACCATCGTCAACCTGGCGCGAGGCCTGGGGCTGGATGTGGTCGCGGAAGGGGTGGAGACCAGCGAGCAGTGGGCGGCCCTGCGTCGTCTGGGGTGTGCCGGTTTCCAGGGCTATCTGTTCGGCAAGCCCATGCCGCTGGAGGAGTTGCGGATGGGCGTGACGCTGGCCGCACCGGGCCATTCGGAGGACAGCGAACCGGGTACCGGCGCGCCGCGCAGCATTCATCTGGCGCTGATCAGTCCGGTGGCGGGCGGCTGAAAGGTCATAGTGCTCAGTCCCGCTTGCATCTCCCGCTCGGCACTGCCTGTGCTGGCGACCATGTCGTGACAGAGTTCACCCAGGGTGCGCACAGCTGCTTCGACGTCGCGTTCCCAGGGGAAGCTGTAGTTCAGGCGGATGCAGTGATGGAAGGCCGGATCGCTGCTGAACATGTCACCCGGCGCTACGCTGATGCCAGCCTCCTGGGCGCGCGCGTGCAGTTCAATGGCCCGCACCGAGCGCGGCAGGCTGACCCACAGCAGATAGCCCCCCTGCGGCTGCGAGCAGTGGGTGCCGGTGGGGAAGAACCGCAATACCGCCGAACGCATGATGCGTTCGCGCTGCATCAGCAATTTGCGCAGCCGCCGCAGATGGAAATCATAGCCCTCGTTCTGCAGGTATTCCGCCACCGCCCGCTGGGGATGGGTGGGCATGCTCACGGTGTTGAGGAACTTGAGTTGCTCCACGGCTTGCCGATAGCGACCCGGCATGGTCCAGCCGATGTGCTGCTCCGGGGTGAGGCTCTTGGAGAAGGAACTGCAATACAACACCAGTCCCTGCTCGTCGTAGCTCTTGGCCGGACGCGGGCGCTGGTCGCTGTAGTGCAGTTCGCCATAGACGTCGTTTTCCACCAGCGGCAACTGGTAGGACGCCATCAGGCGCACCAGCGCCTGCTTGCGCGAATCGGGCATCAGGAAGCCCAGAGGATTCTGGAAGTTGCTCATCACCACCGCACCGGCCACCTCGCCACTGGCCAGGGCACGGTCCAGCGAAGGCAGGTCGATGCCCTGGCCGGGATCGGTCGGGATGGGCAGGGCGCGCATGCCCGCACGTTCGATGGCGTGCAGCAGGGCGTAGTAGGTCGGAGACTCCACGGCGATGGCCGCACCCGGCCGGGCGATAGCCTGCAGGCACAGCTGCAGGGCTTCGGTGGCGCCCTGGGTGATGATGATTTCGCCGGCCTGGACCGGCAGTCCGGTCTCCAGATGGCGACGCGCGATCTGGCGGATCAGGTCGAGATTGCCGGGTGGCAAGGTGCCGATCAGTTCGCGCTGTTCGCGGCGCTTGTAGAAGCCCTGTGCCAGCTGCGTGATGCGCGCCGACGGGAACAACGCCGGGTCGGGGTAGGGCGAACCCAGCGGGATGCGGGCATTGCAGTTGATGGAGCGCAGATTGTGCAGCACCAGCGCCGCCGGCGTGGCATCCGCAGGTGGCACTGGCAGGCAAGGAGGGCGCGCCGGTACCGGCACGGGGCCGGGCGGGCAGGCCGCTGCCTGGCGCAGGCGCACGAAATAGCCCGACTGCGGGCGGCTCTCGATCAGTCCCTGACTCTCCAGCAGCAGGAAGGCCCGGATCACCGTGGAAATGCTCAGGTGGTATTGCTGGCTGGCGCGACGGACGGAAGGAATCTTCTCGCCCGGCAGCATCACGCCTTCCTGGATCTGGCGCCGGATGGTGTCGGCGAGGGTTTCGTAGAGCTTCATGGGTTTTCCCGTAGCAAAGCAATCGGATGGACGCATCCTAGGACCGGGCTGTCAGGACGCCAATCATACGAAGGTATGGACGCTTGCCGGTTTCACCCACGCTTCCCCATGCCATGAGAGCGGCCCCGCTCCAGGCCTGCGCCAGCGGCCGGTTTTCATCCGATGGGCACCCTATACTTTGGTGTAATACATGTGCTTTGTCCGCCTCGCAGGTTATATACTCGCGTCCGGAAGGAAGGATCGCCATCCGCGGTCCTGACCATCATTCAGGGACCACAACCGGTCCACATAAAAACAGGCAAGCCAGCAGGGGGGAGCAGTATGTACCGATTCAATCGTTCGCCGGCAGTACCGGCCGCGGCCGCGGCACTGACGGTAGCGATCTTTGCCGTGGATGCACTCACCGAGCTGGACGTGGCCATTGCCGTGCTCTACGTCGGCGTGGTGCTGATGTCGGTCTGGATCTGGCCACGGCGCGGCGTGATCGCCGTGATGCTGTTCTGCATGGGCCTGACTCTGCTCGCTTATCTGATCTCCCATGGTTTCTTCAAGGACGAGGCGGCCCTGACCCGTTGCCTGGTCAGTCTGGCCGCCATCGCCATTACCGGATTTCTGGCCGTCAAGGGGCAGGACGCAACCATTGCCCTGCTGCAACGGGAAGAAGCCCTGAACCAGGCCCGCAGCCAGCTGGCCCACGCCAGTCGGGTGAGCACCCTGGGTGAACTCACCGCCACCATCGCCCACGAAGTCAATCAGCCGCTGGCGGCCATCGTCACCCACGGCCAGGCCGGCCTGCGCTGGCTCAACCGCGAGGAACCGGTACTGGAGGAAGTGCGACGCGCGGTCGATGCCATGCAGCAGAACGCCAAGCGGGCCAGCGAAGTGATCCAGCGCATCCGCAGCATGGCGCGCCCCTCGGCACCGACCTTCGTGCCGCTGGATGTGAGCCAGATCAGCGCGGAAAGCTGCGACCTGCTGGGGCGCGAATTGCAGCGCCTGCATGTGAAGCTGCGACTGGACCTGCCGCCGGGATTGCCGGCCGTGCTGGCCGACAAGGTGCAATTGCAGCAGGTGCTGATCAATCTGGTCATGAACGCGGCCCAGGCCATGCACGAGGCGCGGACCATCGCGCCGGTGATCGAAGTGCGTTGCGGCCTCACGCCGGAAGGCATGCTCTTTATCGAAGTGGCCGACAACGGCCCCGGCTTCAGCGAAGAGCAGCTCAAGCAACTGTTCGCCGCCTTCTTCACCACCAAGAAGGAGGGCATGGGGATGGGTCTGGCGATCTGCCGCTCCATCCTCGAATCGCTCGGCGGCAGCATCGTCGCCGCCCATCGCAAGCCACAAGGAGCCTTGATGACCGTCCAGTTGCCGCCGATCCAGGGGGATGAACAATGAGCCCGGTGGCACGCATGGCCGCCGCCGAGGCCGCACCTGCGGTGCCGGTGGTATATATCGTCGACGACGACCCGGCCCTGCGCGAGGCGCTGGACAGCCTGCTGCGCTCGGTGGGCCTGCAGGTGTTCGGTTATGCCAGTGCCATCGAATTCCAGCAGCGTCCGATCCAGAGCAGTCCCTCCTGCCTGCTGCTGGATGTCCGGCTGCAGGGCGTGAGCGGGCTGGATGTGCAGGCCGAACTGGTGCGCAGCGGCGTGGACATGCCGGTGATCCTGATGACCGGCCATGGCGACATCCCCATGAGCGTGCGGGCCATGAAGGCCGGTGCCATCGATTTCCTGACCAAACCTTTCCGCGAGCAGGACTTGCTGGACGCCGTGGCCACCGCCCACGAGAAGGACCGGCTGCAGCTGGAGCAGCGCCTGGCGCGCACCGGCCTGCAGGCACGCTATGCCAGCCTGACGCCGCGCGAGGCCGAAGTCATGTGGCTGGCCGTCAGCGGGCTCCTGAACAAGCAGATCGCCGGAGAGCTTGGCACCAGCGAGGTGACGGTGAAGATCCATCGCGGCCATGCCATGAAGAAGATGCAGGCACGTTCCTTCGCCGACCTGGTGCGCATGGGTCAGGCCCTGGAGCAGCAAGGGCTCAAGCCGCGCGCCTGAAGCCTGGCGCAATGCCACGGCAGGGCACCGGCCGGCCAGGCCGAATGGCGTGTCGGCGCCCGTCTTACCCTCGCTCATACCAATGTATGATTCCCGCCCCGGCCCGGGCTTGATAACCTGCAATCAAGAATTCGTCTCATCCATACGGATGCAGAAGACAGGCCGGCGCTCCGAGCCGGCATCGCCAAGGGAATGCAGTGAACCAGCCAAGCAAGATTGCCGTAATCGACGATGACGCCTCCATGCGCGAGGCCCTCTCGGCGCTGATGCGCTCCATGGGATGGACGGTGCAATGTCACGCCAGCGCCGACGACTTTGTCGCCGAACAAGCCTATGAGGCCATGGATTGCATCGTCACCGATGTCCAGATGCCCGGCATGAGCGGCGTGGAATTGCTGGAATGGCTGCGCGGCCGCCAACTGGCCATGCCGGTGGTGGTGATCACGTCGTATCCCACCGTGGCGGTAGCGGCGCGGGTGGTGGCGGCCGGCCGCTCGGCCTTCCTCGGCAAGCCCTTCGATGGCGACGAGATGCTGCAGACGGTGGAAACTCTACTCAAGCAATGACCCGGGGGGGAAGATGGAAAATCTGATGCAGCAGACCCAAGCCATGCCACGCCGCTGGAAAGACAGCCTGCGCAGTCTGGTGACCGCAATCGCACCGGCAGCCCAGGAGATCAGCCTGCGGCAACGCCTGGCCCGTCATTCACGCTGGCCCATCTACCTCTTGCTCACCCTGGTCGTGGCCTGCGGCGCCAGCCTGTCCATGGTCATGCAGAACACCGTGGAAAACATCCGCCATGCCGCCGATCCCCTGGTGCACTGGACCCTCAATGGCATGGGCATGCATGACGTGACCGAACTGCTGCGCGAGGGCGGCATGGTGGACCTGAACCTGAACCGCATCGCCCGTCTGGTGCACTGGTTCAATCTGCTGGCATTGGCCACGGCGCTGTTCATGATGTATCACATCCGCGCCCGCTTCCGCTCCGAAGACGCGCTGGCACACCAGGCCGCGCACGATCCGCTGACCGGTCTGGCGCATCGCCGCTCGCTGGAACACCGCGTACTGCACCTGCGTGGCCGCGGCCATACCCTGGTGCTGGGCAGCGTCGATCGCTTCGAACGCGTCATCGGCGCCTACGGCCATGAATTCGCCGACGCCATGATCACCGATATCGCATCCCGTCTGCGCAGCATTGCCGGGGCCTATCACGGCGAGGTCTTCCGCCTGGATGGCGCCAATTTCGTGATCCTGTATCGCCACCATGCTGACTCCGAGGATTTCTCGCGGGCGCTGGTGGCCCTGCAGGCCGGCATGCAGCGGCCTTTCAGCTGCCGCGCCCACGAAGTCTATTCCAACCTGAGCCTGGGGGCGGCCGAGTATCCGCGTCATGGCGGCGACGCCGTGCAACTGCTGCGCAATGCCGACGCCGCGCTGCAATCGGCCCGCGCACAGGGTGGCAACATGCTGGTGGCCTATTCGGAAGCGCTCAACGCCGAAGCGGTGGCCCGGGTTGAACTGGAGGCCCAACTGGTACACGCCCTGGAACGCAACGAACTGGAACTGCACCTGCAACCCCAGCAATCGCTGCAGGACGGCAGCCTGGTCGGATTCGAGGCGCTGGTGCGCTGGCGTCGCCAGGGCCAGCTGGTGCCGCCGGGCGATTTCATCCCCGTGGCCGAGGAATCCGGCCTGGTGATCGCCATCGGGGAATGGGTGCTGGAACGTGCCTGTGCCCAGATCCACGCGCTGCGCAACCTGAGCGGACGCGACATGGTGGTCGCCGTGAACATCTCGGCGCGCCACTTCGGCCACCCCGATTTCCTGGCGCGCATGCAGGCGCTGCTGGCGCGCACCGGCATCAATCCCGCCTGCCTGGAACTGGAAATCACCGAAGGCGCCGTCATGGAGCATACCGAGGCCGCCGTGCAACTCTTGCACGAACTGCGCGCACTGGGACTGAAGCTGTCGATCGACGATTTCGGCACCGGCTATTCCAGCCTGGCCTACCTGAAACGCTTCCCCATCGACAAGCTCAAGGTCGACCGCTCCTTCGTCAGCCAGCTACGCCCCAATTCACAGGACGCTGCCATCGTGCAGGCGGTGATCGGCCTGGGCCATACGCTGGACATCAAGGTCATTGCCGAGGGCGTGGAAACGGTGCAGCAGCGCGAATGGCTCAAGCGCCTGGGTTGCGATGAAATCCAGGGCTACTTCTACAGCCGCCCATTGGCGGAGCCGCAGCTGCTGGGTTTCGTGATCGGCCAGATGCGCGAAGAAGCGGCGGCCTGAAGGTCACAGGGCGCGCCCCTTGCAGGCGACGCGCCCCGGATCACCGCAAGTCTTGCTCAGGCGTCCAGCCAGACATGCTCGGCAAAGGAATATCCCATCATGCCCCCCAGCGGGATGGGCGAGAGGCCTTTGAGCTTGCTGCTGTAGCCGTCCAGGCTGGCCAGGAACATCGGGATGCCGATGCCGGCTTGTTCATGGATGATGGTCTGCATGTCGCCATACATCTGCTTGCGCTTGCCGAGATCAATCTCCGCCCGGGCCGCGGTCAGCAACTGGTCGAACTGCTCGCTCTTGAACCGTGATTCGTTCCACGCCGCCTGGGACTGGAAGAATTGCGTCAGCAAGACATCGGCACTCGGACGCGGGTTGACGTTGCCGAATCCGACCGGGTTGTTGAGCCACTGGTTGGACCAGTAACCCTCCGGCGGCAGGCGCTTGAGTTCCAGTTCCAGCCCGATGCGCTGCGCGGTTTGCTGCATCACCGTGGCGATATCGACCGAATACATTGCTGCCACCGAACAGGCGACCGGCACCTTGCCGCTCACGCCGGATTTCTGCAGATGGTACTTGGCCTTGTCCAGGTCCATCTGGCGTTGTGGAAGACCAGCGAGGAAAAACCGGTTGGTGGGGTCGATGGGCTGGTCGTTACCCAGCACGGCGTGACCACGGGCGATGTTCTTGCGCATCAGTTCGCGGTCCATCAGATACTTCATGGCCAGCACGAAATCCGGATTGCTGCCGGGACCCACATCCTTGCGCAGGATCAGATCGGTGTAGGCACCCGACTGCGTTTCCAGTACCGCAAAGCCGGGACTGCCCTTGACCCGTTCGATGGAGCGCGGATTGAGGTTCGCCACCAGATCCATCCCGCCCGAGAGCAGTGCATTGACGCGCGCACTCTCATCGCCGATACCGACGTACTCGATCTCGTCCAGATAGGGCTTGCCGGGAATCCAGTAATTGTCGTTGCGGACCACCAGCGAACGGATGCCCGGGCTGAATTCCTTGAGCTTGTAAGGGCCGGTGCCGATGCCGGCGCTGAAATCCGTGGTGCCGGCCTTGACGATATGGAAGTGGAAGGTCCCCACGATCACCGGCAGATCGGCATTGGGCGCCACCAGGGTAACGGTCACTTCATTGGGGCCGGTCTCCTTGACGCTGTCGATCTGGTCGGCCAGAGTCTTGGCCTTGGAGGCGGTGGCCGGGTCCTTGTGACGCATCAGCGAGAACACGACGTCGGCAGGTGCCAGCGGCTTGCCGTCGTGGAAGGTGACGCCACGACGCAGCTTGAATACCCATACCTTGGCATCCTTGCTGCTGAAGGATTCGGCCAGCGCCGGTTGTGGCGTGAGCGTGGCATCCAGTACGGTCAGGCCGTTGTAGAGCATGGTGCCGCGCGAATAATCGGTCTTGTTGGACTGCTTGGCCGGGTCCAGCGTATCGCTGACCGAGGCGGTATCGCCGCCAACCCGCAGCCGGCCGCCACGCCGTGGCGTCTGGGCATAGGCAGTGATGGCGCTACTGGCCAGGCCGCCCGCCAATGTCGCCTGCATGCCGCCTGCCAGCAGCATCTTGAGGATGTCGCGTCGGCTGGCGCCGCGTTTCATGCATTCCATCAGGCCGGCAGTGTCGCTGGCGCTGAGGAGAAGGTCGTTGTTGTTCTTGCTGTTGTCGTCCATGGTGCAACTCCCTGGTGGTTGAAGCGTGAGGACATCGGTCGGCCGCGCGTAGCGGCTGGCCTGTTCCCGGATGAACTGCTGCCCTCTGGCTGGGCCAGAGGGCGCGGCTTAACGGCCGGCGTCGACGGCATCGGCCAGTTCGGCCAAGGTATGGAAGTGGTAATCGGGAACGGTGTGCTGGGAGGCTATCGTGCCGCCCGGGCCTGATTTGTCGTGACGACGCTCGATCCAGCAGGTGGTGATGCCCAGACGCTTGGAAACGCCGATATCGTGGTACTGGCTCTGCGCCACATGCAGGTTGTCGGCCGTGCGATAGCCCCATTGGCCTTCGAAGCGGCCACGCGCATAGGCGAAATATTGCGGATCAGGCTTCTCGCACAAGGCATCGTCGCAGCTCAATAGCAGATCGAAGGGCTCCCCCAGGGTGCGGGAGAAATGCTGGAGCGCCCAGTGCTGTGCATTGGTCATGGTGACCAGCTTGAAATGCTTGCGCAGGCGTTGCAGCGCCTGTACCGAATCGGGGAAGGCAGGCCAGCGCGCGACCGAATCGCGCAGGCCGCGAGCCAGTTCGGCGCTGTCGGGCAGGCCCAGACCGGGCGCAATGACATGCCAGCAGCGCTCCAGGTCGTCCGGATACCAACCGGTATTGCCGTCACTGCGCGCGGCGCGGTAGGCCGTCAGAAAATCTTCGTCGGAGATCTTGCTGTCGGGAACCGCCTCGCGCAGGTAGGCCAGCATGCCTCCCTCGAAATCGATAAGCGTGCCGACGACATCAAACGTGAGTACCTTGAAGTGCTGCAAAGACATGTCCTGCTCCAGAAAGTAGGTGGCGATGGGAGGGGGGAGAGATGACTGCAGATGAAAACAGGTGCGACAACCTGAGCATACGGAGCAATGGCCGAGCTTTCTTCCGAAGTGGGGCGAGCAAACCGCACAGAATTTTTTTCTGCACGGTCGCAACGGCATGTTGTGACAGTCCGACTGCTGCCGATTTGTCAAAACCCGCATGATGCGCTGTCGGAATGGAGAGGGAGATCGATGATGTACGTGCAGTGCACGACGCAGGCGGCGCAGGCAGCGCATGCAGCGCATGCAGCGGGCCTGGCGCGCGTTGTAAAACTTCATATACCAGATTAAAATGAGAATTATTATTATCTAAGTCAATTCTTGTCACCGCCATGTCCGTCCCGCCCCTCGCCGATGCCGAGCGCTTCCAGATGCTTTATCGCGAGCATCACCGCTGGCTGCAGCAATGGTTGCGGGGCAGGGTGGGCAGCAGTTTCGACGCCGCCGACCTGGCCCAGGACACCTTCCTGCGCGTGCTCGGCAAGCCACGTGCGCTCGATGAGGTGCGGGAACCGCGTGCCTGGCTGAGCCGCATCGCACACGGGCTGGTGGTGGACAAGGTGCGCCGTGACGAGGTCGAGCGTGCCTGCCTGCAGGCCATCGCCAGTCTGCCCGAGCCGGAGGTGGTCTCGCCGGAAGCGCGGATGCTGCTCATCGAACTGCTGGCGGCCATCGACGCCATGCTCGAAGGCCTGGGCGCCCGGGCGCGCGAAGCCTTCCTGCTGTCGCGCCTGGAGCAGATGAGCTATCCCGAGATCGCCACCCGCATGGGGGTGTCGCTGAGCAGCGTGGAGAAATACATGGCCGCCGCGATCCGCCATTGCTATCTGATGCGGCAGTCGCTCCAGGGCTAGCCGCCTGCATTTGTGCCCGCGCCATGCCTGCCTCGCCGCCAGCCAGCTCCAACACGCCCGCAGTCGATCCCCTGGTCCTCGACCAGGCCATCGCCTGGCTGGTCCGCTTGCGGGCTGACGCCGGGCGCCATGGTGTGGATGCCCACCTGCAGGCGCAGATAGAGCATTGGTGTCGCGCCGACCCCTGTCATGCGCAGGTATGGCGTGATCTGATGGCTGCTGAAGAACAGTTCCAGCGCCTGGTGGCCCTGCCGGTTCCGGCAGGTCAATGGCAGGGACCGCTCAAGCGACTGTCCCGCAGCCGCCAGCAGCGGCAGTCACGCCGTCGCTGGCTGGGCGGTGTCGCACTCGGTCTGGGGGGACTGGCCGTGGCGTCGCTGGCGGCGCGCCAGGCGGGCCTGCTGGACCTGCCGGACCTGTTGCAGGCCGATGGCTACACCACGGCCACCGGCGCCCAGCGTCGGCTCAGCCTGAGTGACGGCACCCATCTGGCGCTCAACACTGACTCCCACATCCAGGTCCGTTTCGACGAGGAGCAGCGGCTGCTGGTGCTGCGCCACGGCGAAATCTTCGTCGATACCGGCAAGGATGCCCAGGCCGCGCAATATCGACCCTTGCGGGTCAGGACCGGGCAAGCGCTGCTGCAGGCACTGGGAACGCGTTTCGATGTGCGCCAGCAGGCGCAGAGTACCCGGCTCACGGTGATCGAGGGGCAGGTGGCGGTGCAGACGGCCAGCGGCATGCGCGAGCTCATCCTCCCCGGCGAGATGGTCGAGATCGATGCGCAGGGGCAACTGGCGCGCCAGGCCATCGTGACGGCCGCCATGGACCCCACGGCCTGGCTGGAACAGACCCTGGTGGCGCGCCAGATGCGGCTGGGCGACCTGCTTGCCGAGATGGCCCGCTATCGCCATGGCTGGCTGCTGTGCGATCCGGCGGTGGCCGACTTGCGGGTGTCCGGCGTCTTCCAGTTGCAGGACAGCGACGCGGCCCTGGACTCGCTGACCCGGACACTGCCGGTGGTCGTGCAGCGACGCACGCGGTTCTGGGCGAGGCTGGCGGCGGCCGGCTAGTGAGTCAGGCAGCGGGCCAGGCAGTGCGCCGCGCGGGCTGATCGGGCCGGGCCAGTTTTTTTCGCTTCCGCTTACGGGTTTTGGCGGACTCGTTCGGCATCCCAGTGTAGCCCGACGAATCGAACCGCTTGCGCATGCCCTCCACTCCATTCCTGTCCCTGAACTCCCGCACCGCCGGCATCACGCGCATGGCGCTGATGGCGCTGCTGCTGGCCCTCGGCGGCCTGGGCTTGTGGCCGGCCGGGGTCATGGCGCAGGACCGACGCCATTATGAGATCGCCGCCGGACCGCTGGAACAGGCCCTGAACCACTTCGCCCGCCAGGCTGGCATCACCCTGTCGTATGCGCCGGACATGGTGCAGGGCCGGCAGGTAGTGGCGCTGGCCGCTACGCTGGCGGTGGAGGATGGCCTGGCGCAGTTGCTGGCCGGTAGCGGCCTGCAGGCGGTACGTGCGGCCAATGGCAGCTATGGCCTGCAATGGCGCACCGGCATGGGCGAAGGCGGCGCGCCCATGCCGGTGCGCCAGCAGACGCAACGTCTGAAGGACGTCATCATCGACGGTCGTGGCGAACAGGCCGAGTTCGCCGAGGGCAGCGAAGGCTACGCCGTTGCCGCCAGCCAGAGCGCCACCCGCACCGCCACCCCCTTGCTAGAGATCGCCCAATCGCTGTCGGTCGTCACCCGTGCCGAAATGGAAGCACGCGGCGCCGACAGCATCCTCGACGTGCTGCGCTACATGCCCGGCGCCAACACCGAAACGCATGGCGTCGATCCGCGCGGCTACGACTACTTCAACCTGCGCGGTTTCATCAATGCCCAGAACACCAGCAACTACCTCAATGGCCTGCGTCAGCCGGTGGCCGGCTTCGGCATGTTCCGCACCGAGGCGTATGGGCTGGAACGGGTCGAAGTCTTGCGCGGCGCCGTCTCGGCCAGCTTCGGACAGGCCGATCCGGGCGGGGTGGTCAACCGTATCAGCAAGGTGGCCGGAGACGATGCGCCCAACGAGATACAGGCCGGTATCGGCAGTTTCCAGCGGCGGCAGCTGGCGGCCGACCTGAGCGCTACCCTGGACGATGCAGGCCGGGTACAGGGCCGCCTGGTGGGCCTGGCGCTGGACAGCAATACCCAGTTCAGCTACGGCAATGGCAGTGCCGTGCCCAACGACCGTCTGTACCTGGCACCCTCGCTGAAACTGCAGCTGAGCGGCGACAGCCATCTGATCCTGCTGGCCGACTACCTGCGCGACCGCAGTGGCAGCGGCCGCTGGACGGCGGTACGTCCCGACGGCAGCCTGACCCATACGCTGGTAGGCGACCCCGGTACGGATCATCAGAGGGGCGAGCAATGGTCGCTGGGCTGGATGCTGGACCAGCGGCTGGATGCGAGCTGGCGCCTGCAACAGAATTTCCGCCACGCGGCGCTGCAGTCGGACTACTCGGTCCTCAACCCGGTCAGTGTGAGCGGTAGCCTGCTCTCACGCAGCAGCGCCCGCTATCAGACGCAACTGACCAGTACCCAGCTCGATACCCGACTGCAAGGCCGCTGGCAGCAGGGGCCGCTCGACCATACCGTGCTGCTGGGGCTGGACCTGATGCAGATGCGACAGGACGAGCAGCGCTACCGGGGAACGGCGCCCGCGCTGGACCTGGCGCAGCCGGTCTATGGCATGCCCATAGCGCTGGCCTCCACCCTCTATGCGCAATTGCACGAGGAGATGCGCCAGACCGGCGTCTATGTCCAGGACCAGATCCGCGATGGCGCCTGGGTATGGACCCTGGGCAGTCGCCATGATCGCGTCACGGATAGCACTCGCAACGACATCGGGCCGTCCCGCCTGGACAGCCGCGCCCACGCCTGGAGCCATCGCCTGGGCCTGGCCTGGACCCATTCGCCCGGTCTGGTGCCTTATCTGAACTACAGCACCGCCTTCCTGCCGCAAGCCGGCCAGGACGCCGCGGGCCAGCCCTTTGCACCAGCCTACGGACGGCAACTGGAAGTCGGGCTCAAGTTCCAGCCACAGGGGCAGCACCTGCTCTATACCGCCGCCCTCTACCAGGTCAGCAAGGACAACGTGCTCACCGCCGACCCGCAACACGCCAATGCCTATCTCACCCAGAGCCAGGTCCGCCCGCGCGGGGTGGAACTGGAGGCCAAGGGCAGGCTGCACCCAGGTCTCAACATTGCGGCCGCCTACGCCTACACCCAGGCCATCAACACGCGCCATGTCGATCCCGCCCTGCAAGGCAAGTCGCCGGTGCTGGTGCCACGTCATGCGGCCAGCCTGTGGCTGGACTACACCCCGGGCGCGGCGTGGTCCGGCTGGGGGATAGGAGGGGGCGTGCGCTATGTCGGTCGCAACTACGCCAATGCCGACAACAGCGTGCGCAATGCCGCCGTGCTGCTGCTGGACGCCATGTTGCGGCTGGACCAGGGGCATTGGCGCTATGCGCTCAACATCAGCAACCTGACCAACCGCCAGAGCACCTCCTGCCTGGCCGAGCCGACCCTGACCTGCTTCTGGGCCGAAGAACGGATGGCGCTCTTGAGCGCCCGCTATCGCTGGTAGCCAGAGGAAAGGGGACCGACCACCATGCACGACAGGCAGGCAACACCTCACCACGACGCTGCGGCATCGGACCTGCGCGAGCATTTCATCGGCCAAAGGCGGCGCCTGCGGGATGCGGCGCTGCGCATCCTGGGCTGCCCGCATCGCGCCGAGGACGTGGTGCAGGATGCCTACCTCAAGATCAGCGAAGTCCCGGCCGGATTCGATATCCGCCAGCCCTCGGCCTACCTGCTGCGCATCGTGCGCAACCTGGCCATCGATCGTCATCGCCGCAGCGCCTTCGAGAGCGATGTCTTCGCCGTCGAGGAAGAGGGCCAGGCCGTACACGAAGAAGCGCAGGGACCGGAAGCCATCGCCATCAGCCGCCAGACGCTGGCACTGATCAGCCAGGCGTTGGCCAGCCTGCCGCCGCGCACGCGCCGGGTGTTCGAACTGTATCGGCTGAGCGGCATGAGCCAGCGCGAGATCGCCGCCGAACTGGGGATATCGGCCACGCTGGTCAATTTCCTGATCCGTGACGCCATGGACAGTTGCCGCGCGCAGCTGCAAGCCGGCACGACCTGCCATGGGACGGAGCGATAGGCTATGATGCGCACTCGTGCCGCCCTGTTGGGTGGCGTGTTTTTTTCCGGTGTTTGCGCCTCGTTCCATCGATCCGTCCTCCATGTCCCAGCCTTCCGCTTCTTCCCTGTCGTGGCAGACCGCCGTCTCCTGGGTGATGCGCGAGCACGAACAGGACGGGCTCGGCCAGCCTGAACAACAGGCCCTGCAGCAATGGCTGCAAGCCGACCCCGCCCATCTGGCCGCCTATCGCGAAGCCCGCACCATGTGGCTGGCACTGGGCTTCATTCCCGCCCCCGGGGAGCGTGGCTGACGCGCGCCGCGCTTCTTCCACCAGACCACCACGCCGGTCACCGTCAACAGGCTCACCGCCAATCCCAGCAACGCCAGCGCGATACGCCAGGGCAGTCCGAACACATGGCCCATGTGCAGCGCGCCGAGCCAGTTGCTGAAGGTATTGCCGCTGCGGTCGCCTGTCGGCAGCCAGTGGCCACGGATCTGGCCGCTGGCGGCATCGATCAGCAGGCCGGTATTGCCGACGTCGCTGCGCAGGTCGGCGTTACTGTGGACCATGTAGGCATACACCCCGCGCCGGCGGTCATAGCTCAGTCTTTCCTCGAAGTCGATCTGCAGTCCGCGTTGGCTGGCGAAACCGGCCATGGCCCGGCGTGCCATGGCATGCGCCTGCGGCCAGGACATCGGTGGTCCCGCCGTCAGTGGTGACGCATGGGCCAGGGGCGGCGCGGGGCGCCAACTGTAATCGAAGGGCAGCAGACGCGACATCACCGGCAGGTAGATCTGGTCGCGCAGGTTGAACATCACACTGGACCAGGCCAGCATCAGCAGCAGCACCCAACACCACAGGCCGAAGGCGCGATGCAGGTCGAGATTGACGCGATAGAAACCGGCCCGCCACTTGACCAGCCAGGCCGGCTTCCATTTCGTCAGGAAAGGCCGACCCCGTGGCCAGGTCAGGATCATCCCGACCAGGCAGTCCAGCGTCCACAGCGTGGCCACCACCCCCATCACCAAGGCCCCGGCCACGCGCGGCAAGGCCAGCGAGTGATGCAGGTTGAACACCAGCGGCATCAGTGCCGACCGTTCCAGGCTGATCCTCTGGCGGTCTCGCAGCCCCTGGATCGCTCCGGTATGGGGATTGACCAGGACTTCGTCATACCCCAGCCGGAAGGGCTGGCCGGTGGCGCGGTCGATGGCCGGGCCGACCAGAAAACGTACCGTACGACCCGCTTGCGGATGCAGGATCAACTGGCTGACATCGGCCTGTGGCCCCAGCGCCAGCGCCACCCGCTCGCGCAACGCGTACGGGTCCAGCATGGCCGAGGCCGGCTGGCCCGGGGCCGGATGCGCCAGGCGCAACTCCGGCGCCAGCCACAGATCGAGTTCGTCTTCGAAGGCCAGCAGGCTACCGGTCAGGCTGGCCACCAGCAGGAACAGGGCCAGCGCCAGGCCGTTCCAGCGATGCAACAGGACCAGCGTGTGGCGGCCAGGTGCGTGGCGGCACAGCCAGGCGCTGGCCCGGCCGGCCAGGGTGGGGCGCATTACCATCGGGTGGTCAACTGGAGCAGTCCGGTGCGACGGGCGCCGTATTCACACAGTTCGGAGCAGTACGCGTAGACCCGGTCGGTCACGTTGTTGAGCTTGAGCGCCAGCTCGATATTGCGCCACTCGCTGTTGATGCGACCCAGGTCCATCCTCGCTCCGAAGTCCAGCAAGGTGACCGCCGGGGTTTCGAAGGTGTTGAGGGCATTGCCATAGGAGCGACCGATGTAACGTACCCCGGCCGAGAGATGGGCGCCGGCCATGGCGCCACGCTGGAAGCCATAGTCCACCAGTACGCCGGCATTGTGACGGGCCGCCCCAGGCAAGGCCTTGCCCACGGTGCTGGTGGCGCTGCTGCTGGAGGTATTGCTGGTGACCTTGGCATCGGTATAGCTGTAGCTGGAGGTCAGGTTCAACCCATCGGCGAGCGACATCTTGCCTTCCAATTCCACCCCGCGCGAGCGTGCCTCGCCGGTCTGGATCGAGTAGCCGGCGTGGGCCAGGTCGGCGGTAGCCACGTTCTGCCGGCGCAGGTCGAACACCGCGAGGGTGAACAGCGCATTGGTCCCCGGTGGCACGTACTTGATGCCGGTCTCGTACTGCTTGGCCCGTTCCGGCTTGAGCATGTCACCGCCATAGCTCAGGCCGGTGGTGGGCGTGAAGGACTCGGTGTAGCTCAGGTAGGGCGAGAAGCCCCCCGCCATCTCATGCACCAGGCCGAGGTTGCGGGTATTGGCGCGGTCGCTGCGGTCAGTGACGGTACGGGCGATGGCATTGCTCACCTTCTGGTCGGAGCGGTCATGGCGCAGCCCGGCCGAGAGGATCCAGCGCTCGCCTATCCTGATCTGGTCCTGCAGGTAGAGCCCCATCTGGTCATCCTGGGTGCGCAGGTTGTAGTTCTCGGCCACCGCCGGCAGGTTGCCGTAGCTGGTGGTGTAGATGTTGGAGAACACATAACCGGCCGCAGTATTGGGGCTGACGTAGCCGCGCACGGTACCGGCGGTATGGTGCAGGTCCAGGCCCATCAAGACCTTGTGCCTGAGCGGGCCGGTGCCGAAGTCGGCCTGCAACTGGTGGTCGGCGGTGAAGGTATTGGAGCCGGTCCCCAGGCGCCAGCGCTGCAGCGCTGCCACCGCCGACTGCGTGGCGGGGAAGAAGGCGGCGAAACGCAGGTTGTTGCGGGTACCGTTGTAGTCGGTGTAGCGCAGGTTCTGGCGGAAGCTCCAGACCTCGTTGAACTGGTGCGAGAACAGCGAACTGAGCGACCAGTTCTCGTAGCGCTCATTGTTGTCGCCGGTGCGTCCCAGCGCGGTACTGGTGGGAATCTGGCCGTTCGGATTGGGGCTGACCGTGCCGCTGGCCGGGAACAGGTTGTTGGACAGGCCCTCGCTGCGCTGGTATTCGAAGCGGCCGGTCCATTCGGTACGCTCGTCCGGGCGCCAGGTGATGGCCGGCGCCAGGAACAGGCGGCGGTCCACGGTCCCGTCGACCTGGGTGCCGGCGTCGCGCGCCAGGCCGGTCAGGCGATAGGACCAGACGCCGGCGGCATCCAGGGCGCCGCCGAAATCGCCAGCCACCTGCTTGCGGTCGAAGCTGCCCACTTGCACCTGCAGTTCGTGCAGCGCGGTGGTGGTCGGCTTCTTGGAGACCACGTTGATCAGCCCGCCCGGTGAATTCTGGCCGAACATCACCGAGGCCGGGCCATGCAGCAGTTCGATGCGCTCCAGCCCATAGGGCTCGGGCGCATAGCGGCTGTAGCTGGCGTTGGACGAGGTCAGCATGCCATCGCGATAGAAGGAGCCGCCATTGTTGAGCGCGAAGCCGCGCAGCAGCGAGGCGGTATCGACGATGGCGAACGCCCCCGTGGACACCTGCACGCCACTGGTATAACCCAGGGCCTCGGCCACGGTGCGCGCCTGCTGGGTGGCGATCTGGTCGGCCGTCACCACCGAGATCGATTGCGGGGTCTCGGTGATGGCGGTGTCGGTCTTGGTCGCGGTGGCGCTGCGCCGGGCGACGAAGCCGTGCACCGGGCCGGTGGCCTTTTCTTCTTCGGTGGCGGTGACGGTGACCTGTGGCAGGGCCGTACTGGCAGGGTCGTTCTGCGCCCAGGCGGAGGAGGTTGCCGATAACCCGAGCAGGGCCAGTCGCAGGGACTGCACCAGCAGGCGCGGGCGCAGGGTAGGGCAAGGGAGCTTGTTGTTATATCGGTTGGTCATGGTCGAGAGCGAAATACGCAAGGAGGGGTCGCCAGCCGGGCTGGCGCGTGCCGGATGGCGCGCTCTCTGATAGACGAATGAGAAGTGTTTGTGTTTAGAAGGGAGTCCGAGCGGCGAAACACGGCACCGCCTAGCCGCCGCCTGCAGTTGCCATTGGTAGGTTCGAGCGGCTGCATTATGATAGCCAGCCTGCCGACACCGCAGCCTGCGGGGGGCAGATGCCATCGACATCCAGAAAGTGAGTTCTTGCGTAATGACGCTCGACGAAGACCCGATATCCCAGGATGACCGCGCAGCACGCGGCAGTGCCGGCGAGGTACTGCGTGTTTTCCTCAAGCTGGGGCTGACCTCCTTCGGCGGACCGGTGGCGCACCTCGCATATTTCCGGGAAGAACTCGTGGTGCGCCGCCGCTGGATTGGTGAAAGCAGCTATGCCGATCTGGTCGCGCTATGCCAGTTCCTGCCCGGCCCGGCGTCCAGCCAGGTCGGTTTCGCCCTGGGCCTGTTGCGAGGCGGCCCGTGGGGCGCCCTGGCAGCCTGGGCGGCATTCACCTTGCCATCGGCGCTGTTGCTGCTGGTCTTTGGCCTGGTCGCCGGGAGCATGTCGGGTGTCCTCGGTACCGGTCTGCTGCACGGTCTGAAGATCGTGGCCGTGGCCGTGGTGGCGCAGGCCGTCTGGGGCATGGCGCGCACCATCACGCCTGACCGCCAGCGCATCAGCATCGCGCTGGGTGCGTTGATGATCGTGGTCGGCGCCAGCAGCGCCGTGGGCCAGATCGCCGCCATCCTGTTTGGTACCGTGGCCGGCTTGTTGTTCTGTCGCGACCTTGCCGTGACTCGCCGGGGACAACTGGGATTCGGCGTGTCGCGCGGTGTCGGCCTGGCCTGCCTGGCTGCCTTCCTGCTGTTGCTGGCCGGCTTGCCGCTGGTGGCGACGTGGTCCGGGCTGCATGCTGTTTCGGTGTTTGATGCCTTCTATCGGTCGGCCTCACTGGTCTTCGGCGGTGGACATGTGGTGCTGCCCTTGCTGCAGGCCGAAGTGGTCGGTCCCGGCTGGGTCTCCAACGATGTCTTCCTGGCCGGCTATGGTGCCGCGCAGGCGGTGCCGGGTCCGCTCTTTACCTTTGCGGCCTATCTCGGCACGGTGATGCAAGCCTTCCCCAATGGCGTGGCAGGTGCCGTGCTATGCCTGCTGGCGATCTTCCTGCCGGGTTTCCTGCTGCTGTTGGGCGCGCTGCCGTTCTGGGACGACTTCCGGCAACGGCCGCTGGCCCAGGCCGCCATGCGCGGGGCCAATGCCGCCGTAGTCGGTCTGCTGGCGGGGGCGCTCTACAACCCGGTGTGGACCAGTGCAGTGTTCAATGCCCGCGATTTTGCGCTGGCCGTGACCGGCATGGTGCTGCTGATGGCCTGGCGTCTGCCGCCATTGGCGGTGGTGGTGATCCTGGCGCTGGGCGGGGTCCTGCTGCAGGTGCTCTGAATCCCGGCGGCTGTTGCCGGGCTTGCAATCAGGAAACGCCTGATGGCGTGCGCGTGGTCGTCGGTCTATCGTGAATCCACGATAAGGAGGGGACCATGTGTACCAACGCCATGAGCATCGCACGCCGCCATCTGGGCATCATCGTCCGGCTGTGCGACATGTCCGAACAGGATGAACCGGTCGCCGAACTGGTGCGCGCCACCGTGAGGAACTGCCTGCTGGCGATGCAGACGGCCGGCACCGAAGCGGCCGAGGCCAGCGAGATCATCGGACAGCTGCTGCAGCATGAACTCGCCGGCGTCCCGGCCGACCGGGACAAATGCCGCAAGGTGCTGGAAGCGGCTCACCTGCATGCCGAATACCTGATGCTGGCCGATCGCAGCGCCGCCCACTGAACGTCGCCACTGGCGGCCGCCGGCCGTCATGGCCTATCCCGTGTGATCAATAGCTGCCGTCGAACTGCTCGGCCGGTACCGGCTTGCCAAACAGGTAGCCCTGGTAGCGGGTGCAGCCCAGGGCCGCCAGGAATTGCTGCTGCTCGCGGGTCTCGACGCCTTCGGCAATGACTTCCAGACCGAGCGCATCGGCCAGGGCGATGATGCTCCTGGCGATGGCGACATCGCTGGGGGTGGCCAGCAATTCACGGACGAAGGACTGGTCGATCTTGAGCTGGTCCAGCGGTAGACGCTTGAGCAGCGACAGCGAGGAATAGCCGGTACCGAAATCGTCCAGCGCCAGCGTCAGCCCATGGCGCTTCAATTCCAGCATCTTGTCGATGGTGGCTTGCACGTCCTCCACCATGGCCGACTCCGTCAACTCCAGCTTGAGGTGGGTAGCCTGTGCGCCGGTCTCTTCGATGGTGCGCAGGATGTCCTGCACGAAATCCGGCTGACGCAGCTGGAGCGCGCTCACATTGACCGCGATGACCACCGGTGGCCGATTGCCGTTGTCGCTGCGGTTCCAGCGCACGGATTGGCGACAGGCCTGCTCGAATACCCAATGGCCCAGTGGCAGGATCAGGCCCGAGGCCTCCGCCACGGGAATGAAGAGACCAGGCGAGACCGGGCCCCGGAACGGACTGTGCCAGCGCGCCAGGGCTTCCACGCCAATCAGGCGACCGGCCTGGTCACGCTGTGGCTGGTAGTGCAGGCTGAACTCCCCATTCTCGATGGCGCGGCGCAGGTCGTTCTCCAGGCCGGTACGGAAGTGCAGGGCCGATTCCATTTCCTGGCTGAACAGGCAGAAGGTATTGCGTCCCGCCTTCTTGGCCGCGTACATGGCCAGATCACCCTGGCGCAGCAGGTCCTGCACGCTGGCATGCGGGTCCTGCATCAATGCCACGCCGACCGAGCAGGTCGCGAAATGGCCGACGCCATGGAAGTCGAAGCGCGCCTGCATGGCGTCGATGATGCGCTGGGCGAACTGGCTGGCCAGCAACTGGGCCTGTTGTGCTGGCAGTGCGTCCAGCAGCACCACGAATTCGTCTCCGCCCAGACGCGCCACCATGCCGGTGCGGCCGACCAGGTTCTGCAGACGCAGCGCCACCTGCTGCAGAAGCTGGTCGCCGACGGTGTGGCCCAGGGCATCATTGAGGTCCTTGAAGTTGTCGACGTCGACAAAGAACAATGCCCCTACGCTTTGACTGCTGGTGGCCGGCTGGCCAGGATGGCTGGCGGGCTGGATCTTCTCCAGCAGCAGGCGGCGGTTGGGCAGACCGGTGAGCGGGTCGTAGAAGGCCAGTTGACGGGTTTCCTCCTGCAGGCGCTTCTGGCTGCTGATGTCCAGCAGTGTCCCGACATAGTGACTTACACCACCGGCGGGGTCATTCACCGCGGTCAGGGTGAGCACGGCATGGAATTCGTCGCCACCGCGACGCTGTACGCAGAGCTCGCCCTGCCATTTCCCCTGGCTCTGGATCAGGCTCCACAGGCTGGTCCGGAAATCCCGGTCCTCCTGCTCCAGCCGGCAGGGCGGCATCCCCTGGGCATCCAGGTCGAGGTCGCCCTGTCGATACCCGGTCAGCTCGGTGAAGGCGGCATTGACATCGAGCACGCTGCGATCGGCGCCCATGACCCAGATCGCCTCCGAGGAATGGAAGGCCGCCGCCGCGATACGCAGGGAGGCTTCGCTTTGCCTGAGCCTGGCGGTGCGGCGGGCGACTTCCCGGCGCAGGTAGGCGGCGATGAGCAAGGCGCAGACCAGCAGGGCCAGGGCACCGCCCAGCAACCACCACATATACGTCGGCAGCGAGGTCGCGCCACGGCCCCACTTGCGCAGGATATCGAAGTAGATGGATTGCGGATCGGCCTGCCACTGTGACAGGGCGCGGTCAATGGCCGCCAGGGTCTCCGGGGGCTGTTGCTTGCTGCTCACGAAGAACAGCTTGACCGGCTGGAACACGATGCTGGTGTCGGCCAGGTGATAGCGGTCGGCCAGCATGTCGCCGGCCTGCTGGCTGGCGATGATGCCATCGATCTGGCCGGCGGCAGTCATGCGGAAGCCTTCTTCCACGCTCTTCAACGGCACCAGGGTGAGCTTGATCCCCGAATTGTCCATCAAGGCCCGGAAATAACCGGATTGCACCGAGCTGTCGAGCAGGCCGATCTTCTTGCCCTTGAGGTCGAACACCGAATCGATCACCACGGCCCGGTTGCGATACAAGATGGACCAGCTGTAGAGCGCCGGCACGGCGGAGTATTGCAGCACTTTTTCACGCTGCTCGGTCCAGGCCACATCGGGAAGGATGTCGATCTGCCCGTTTTCCACCCATTGCAGGCAGGTCTGCCATTCGCAGGGCACGAAACGCAGTTGCCAGTCCTCGCGACTGGCGATCTGGCGCAGCAGGTCGATATGCAGGCCCGAGGCGGTGCCGGCACTGTCGAAGAAGATCTTGGGCGGATTCTGGTAGACGCCGACGGACAGCACCCTGGTCTGGCCTTCGGAAAGTGTCAGCAGGCAGCACAACAGGAGCAGGAGGCGCCATGGACGCCACCCCTTGCGCCGCCCGCCCGCTGCCGCGCCCTGGCCCGGCTGCCTTGCCTGTATCTCAGGCGGATTGCTGGCCGACATGTTTGCCACAGCGATGTGTTCCTTATTTGGTTTTTTGTCTACTTTATAGAACATCAAACCAAATTGGAACATTTACCGCCATTGCCAGCTACGTCGGTTTGTCGGGATCAGCCGGGGCAAGGGGGAAACGCGGGGCGTAGCGTCCGCCCCGCGCTCTTAGAAGAATCCCTGGGTCGGCAGGCGGACCTGGTTCGCGCTCAGGTTGCCCAGTGCAAAGGCCTTGTGCGAGGTCGGGTTGTGGGTGGAGATGGTGCGGATGTTGCGCCAGTGACGATCCAGATTGGCCGAGGTGAGGGTGGCCGAGGCCCCGGCGATGTCGAACAGGGCCGTGGCGGCGTGATGGGCGATGCGATCCACCACCACCTTGGCGCGTGCGGCGGCAGCGGCGGCATCCTGCAGGCGGTCGTCGGCATCGGCTGCATTGCTCTTCAGGGCGGCATAGGCGCGGTCGGCCTCGCTGGCGGCGGCCAGCACGATGGCACGGGTGGCGAAGGCATCGGCATCGCGTTCGCCCAGGGCGCTCAGCAGGATAGGGTCATCGGCCGCCGCCGGTGTGGGGGCGTAATAGTAATTGCGCTTGCGTTTGGACAGCAGTGCGCTGGCGTCGCGTGCCACTGCGCTGACCACGCCGGCGATGACCGCCGTGAGGAACAGTTGCGCAATGGTCGAGCCCAGCACCGCCTGGCGCGCCGGTACCTGATCCGGCAGCAGCACTTCGTGCGGGGCCACCAGGACATTCTCGAAGTTGGTGGTGCCGCTGCCGGTCAGGCGCTGGCCCATGCCGTACCAGTCATCCACGGTCTGCACACCTTCGCGCTGGCGGGGCAGCAGGACCACCGCGCGGCGGCCGTCTTCCACCGACACCGTCACATGCAGCCAGTCGGCAAAGAGCGAACCGGTCGAATAGAACTTCTGGCCGTTGAGCACATAGTGCTCACCCTGGCGGACCAGACGCGTAGACAGCACACCGGTGCCGCCGATCTGTGCCTGTCCCAGTTCGGTATGGGAGGCGCCGATCAGGTCGCCGGCACGCACGCGCTCGCGCAGTGCGGCCACGCCCGGATGTTGCAGTGGTGCGTTGAGCACGCGTTCCAGGGCCACATGGTGATTGCGCCAGATGTGGGCGATATTGGGATCGGCCGCACCCAGTTCGATGGCGGTCTCCAGGGTCTGCACGAAAGTGGCGCCACCGCCGCCGTAATCGGCGTCGAGCCGCCTTGCACCGAAGCCGGTGGCCTTGATTTCTTCGATCAGGGCAAAGGGTTGTTCACGCTGTGCATCGCGCTGGGCGGCGCCGTCGGCAATGCGCTGCAGGAGGTCGGAGGGAAGTGTGCTCATGAGGTCGATGGTGTCCGGGAGAATGGATGCCGCAGGCCGGATGGCCGGGATGAGCACATCATAGAGCCCCGGGCAGGCAAGCCAAACTGCGCATTTCGCATTAGCTTGCTTGGGCCAGTCATATGCGGCCGGAGCACACGGCAGCCGCACAGGTCACCATGCATGCCGGTCAGAGTGGCGTGGTCGTGTAGTGCTGCGCCACCAGGCGCGCCACGGCACAGGAGGCCAGCCTTGTTTCGCGTGAATCGGCGCGGCTGGTCAGCACCAGCGGCAGGCGCGCGCCGAGCACCAGGCCGGCGCTGACGGCGCCACCCAGATATTCCAGTTGCTTGGCCAGCAGATTGCCGCTTTCCAGATCGGGGACCACCAGGATATCCGCCTGTCCCGCCACATCCGAGACGATGCCCTTGACCCGTGCCGATACCGGCGAGACCGCATTGTCGAAGGCCAGCGGGCCATCCAGTACGCCGCCGGTGATCTGCCCGCGATCGGCCATCTTGCATAGCGCGGCGGCGTCCAGCGTGGCCGGCATCCTCGGATTGACCGTCTCCACCGCCGCCAGGATGGCCACCCTGGGCAGCTTGACGCCGATGGCCTGGGCCAGGTCGATGGCGTTGCGGATGATGTCGGCCTTTTCTTCCAGCGTCGGTTCGATGTTCACGGCTGCATCGGTGATGATGAAGGGGCGCGGGTAGGAGGGCGTCTGCATCAGGTAGCAATGGCTCATGCGGCGCTTGGTGCGCAGGGCCGGGCTGGCCACCACGGCGCTCATGAATTCGTCGGTATGCAGGCTGCCTTTCATCAGCATCTCCACCTGTCCCTGGCTGGCCAGTTCGACCGCACGTGCGGCCGCCGCGTGGCTGTGGGGAACGTCTTCGATAGGGAACGCGGAGATATCCAGCTTCTGCTGCGCCGCCAGGGCCAGCAGCTTGGCCCGGGGCGCCACCAGTACCGGCAGGATGATGCCGGCGGCGTGGGCGTCGATGACCGCCGACAGGCTGGCCGCATCGCAGGGGTGGACGATGGCGACCTTGACCGGCCCCAGCTGGCGCGTATGGTCGAGCAACTGTTGCAGCTCGCCATTGCCCATCTTCATGCTGACTTCCGGCAAGGTGGTCCGGCGTCGCACGATGGATTCGGTGGGCGCGATGACGTCGGCCTCGCCTTCGATCACGATGACATTGTCCTGATTGACGCAGGCGCATTTGAGCGTCAGCCGGTGCCGGGCCTCGTCACGTGCGACCACGGTGACGCTGGTCTGCAGCGTATCGCCGATGCGGACCGGATGCAGGAACCGCAGGGTCTGGCCGAGATAGATCGTGCCTGGCCCCGGCAGCCGGGTCCCCAGTACCGCCGAGATCAGTGCGCCGCCGAACATGCCATGTGCGATCAGTCCGTGGAACCGGGTTTCCTTGGCGAAGGCGGCATCCAGGTGCTGGGGATTGGCGTCACCGGAGATGACCGCGAAGAGCTGGATGTCGGCCGAGGTGAGCGTGCGGGTGATGGTGGCAGTGTCACCGATGGCGATTTCCGCGTAGACCCGGTTGCGGATCAGGCCGAGCAGGTCGTCGCTGGCGTGCTTGTCCTGCGGGCTGCCCGTGTTAGCGGTGTTAGCGGTGTCGGCTGCGTTGGTAGAGGGTGAACGATGCAGCATGCTATTTCTCCATGATGTAGGTTCCGGGCGCATCGTCCATCCGCTCGGCTTTTGTGCCGCCCAGACGGGGCGGAGCGGTGGGCTCGCCCGAATGCTGCGCCAGCCAGGTTTGCCAGGCGGGCCACCAGGAGCCTTCGGTGACGGGAGTCTCCGCGGCCCATTGATCTGGCGGGCAGTAGGCACCACCGGCCGGCCGGGTGCGCATCTGGAACTGGCTGCGCGGATGCCCCGGCGGGCTGACGATGCCGGCATTGTGGCCACCGCTGACCAATACGAAGGTGATTTCCGCCGGGCAGAGATAGTGCAGCTTGAAGACCGAGTGCCAGGGCGCGACATGGTCGCGGACCGTTCCCACCAGGAATACCGGGGTATTGATGTCACTGAGCGCGACCGGCTTGCCGTCTACGGGATAGCGGCCTTCGCTCAGATCGTCATCCAGGAACAGCCGGCGCAGGTACTGCGAATGCATGCGTGCCGGCATGCGGGTGGCGTCCGCATTCCATTCCATCAGGTCGCTGTTGCGGGCCGGCGTACCCATCAGGTATTGCCCGATCACGCGTGACCAGAGCAGGTCGTAGGAGCGCAGCATCTGGAAGGCGGCTGCCATCTGTGTCTGGCTGAGCGTGCCGGCCTCCTGCATCTGGGCCTCCAGCAGGCTGATCTGGCTTTCGTCGATGAACAGGCCCAATTCACCCGGCTCGCTGAAGTCGGTCTGCGCCGCCAGCAAGGTCAGCGATGCCAGGCGCGGGTCGCCGTCGCGTGCCATCGCGGCCGCCGCAATGGCCAGCAGGCTGCCACCCAGGCAGTAACCGGCGCCATGCACTTTCTGACCGGGGACGATGCGGTTGACCGTGTCGAGGGCGGCATGCAGGCCGGCGTTCAGGTAGTCGTCCATGCCCAGGTCGCGGTCTTCGGGACCGGGGTTCTTCCAGGAGACGCAGAACACCGTGTGACCGCGCTCGACCAGATAGCGGATCAGTGAGTTCGCCGGTGACAGGTCGAGGATGTAGTACTTCATGATCCAGGCCGGAATGATCAGCAGCGGCTCCGGATACACCGCCTCGCCGGCCGGGGCGTACTGGATCAATTCCATGATGTCGTTGCGCAGGACCACCTTGCCCGGCGTGATCGCCACATCCTTGCCGGGCAGGAAGCTGCGATCGGGGTTCGCCGGCTGTTCCAACAGCAGACCGACCATGTCGTTCATGCAGTTCTGCAGGCCGGTCAGGAGATTGTTGCCGCCTTGTTCCACGCTCACACGCAGCACTTCCGGATTGGTCAACAGATAGTTGCCGGGCGAGAACATGTCCAGTAGCTGGCGTGCAGCGAAATTGACCAGATCGGCATGATGCTTTTCAACACCCCAGACGTCCCGCGTGGCGGCATTCCACCATTGTTCGTTCAGCAGGAAGCCCTGGTGCCACAGGTTGTAGGGCCAGCGCTGCCAGTCCGGCGCGGCAAAGCGCCGGTCCGCGACCGGCAGGTCGGAAGCCTGGGCGTGGGCACTGCCCATGTAATGCAGCAGGCGGTTGCCTTGCTGCAGGGCCAAGCATAGTAATTCAAGGCGTTTGCCGGGGGAGACGGCCAGGTGCGCGGCCCAGTCGATGGCGGCCAGCATCCCGGAGATCAGCGACAGCGAGCCGCTGGAGCGGGCCAGGGCGGCGTGTACCTGCATATCCAGGCTGCCAGGCTGGACCCAGTGGGTGGGGGAACTCTGTCGCATGGCTCACTCCATGAACTGCACCCGATGCCCATTGACCGGGATTGCATGGCGCAACTGTGCGCCAGGGCCTGGCCCGGCCTACTGATGTAAGTCAAGGCCAGCCAGCGAGGCCTTGTCGGGTCAGTACAGGAACTTGACTTGCATCAGTTTTGCACCCGATGTCTGGCGCAGAATCTTCATATAAGGATCAGACTTACTGAACATTGTGGACGCCGGTGCCTGATGATCCAGCCCAGGCCACGGCAAGCGACGCTGGAAAGGCAGGCAATGACCTCTGGCGTTCTCGATCAGGCATTGCCAGATTCTGGAAAGGAAATCCCATGCGCCTCCCCAACATGGACAACTACGCCGACTTCTGGCTGGGCTACGCCAGCCAACAGATCGAAGCCAGCGTCGAACTCGGCGCCACCACCCTCGCAAGCATGAGCAAGCTCTACGATCTGGATACCAGTTTCCTGCGCCGCGAGACCGGTAATGCAATCCTGCTGGCCAAGCAATGCGTGGAAGCAAGAACCCCGGTGGAAGCGGCCTCGATGATGGCCGAACGCTGGCGCAATGAGATGCAGGAAAGCGCCGTCTTTGCCGGACAGCTGGTCGAGTGGCTGGCCGAACTCAGTGCCAGGCTGAATCACGCCACGCAAGAGCGGATGACGGGCTTGAACGGCCAATACGGCGGCTTTCTGAGCAGTGCCAGCTCCGGCGCCAGCAGCGCACCCGCTGGCGCCAAGCCAGCAGACAAGACCACGAACAAGGTCGCCAGGAGCAAGGCCGGCTGAAGGGCAACTTCTCAAGGGAGCATGGCGATGAAAAGCGACCATCAATTGCGGCAGGAAGTCATGGACGAACTGGCCTGGGATAGCGCCTTCGACGACAACCGCATCGGGGTGGAGGTGGTCAGCGGGATCGTGACGCTGACCGGGCATCTCGACAGCTACGCCCAAAAGTACGCAGCCGAACGTGCCGCCTTGCGCGTGGGCGGGGTCAAGGGGCTGGCCGTGGAGATCGACGTACACCTGCCCGGTGCCAGCCAGAGGACGGACAGCGAGATTGCCGCCGCAGCCCGCCACGTCATCGAATGGAATGTGCTGTTGCCGAAGGAAGGCATCCAGATCAAGGTGGAGCACGGCTGGATCACCCTGTCGGGCCAAGTCCGTTTCGACCACCAGCGCGAAGCGACCGAACAGTCGCTACGCAATCTCTTCGGCCTGATCGGCATCAGCAACCTGATCACGGTGCAAGCCAGCGCTGCCCCGCGCGACATCAGGAACAGCATCGAAACAGCCTTGCAACGGCGGGCGCACATCCAGACCACGGCCCTCTATGTGGGCGTGAACGACAAGGTGGTCACCCTTACCGGCATGGTCGGCTCACTTGCCGAACGGCAGGAAGCTTGCCGGGCAGCGCAACATACGCCCGGCGTGGAGCGGGTGATCGACAACATCGTCGTGGTGTAGGCCTGCCGCAAACGCGCCCGTGATGGGAAGGGCATCTATGGCAGCTGCCCTTCCTGATCCCCGGGCTAAGCGACCTTGGCGCCCGCGTTCTCCTGAAGGGCGGGCTTCTGATGCGCTGGCCTGGCCAGCCCCAGATTCTCGCGCAAGGTCCGCCCCTCGTACTCGGTCCGGAACAATCCGCGCCGGCGCAGTTCCGGCAACACCAGCGCAATGAAATCGTCCAGCCCGCCAGGCAGGGTCGGCGGCATGATGTTGAAGCCATCGGCCCCGCCCTGGGTGAACCAGGCCTCCAGTTCATCGACGATGCTTTCCGGCGTGCCATACAGGGACCAATGGCCACGCGCCGTGGCCAGCCGCAGGTAGAGCTGGCGCAGCGTCAGCCCTTCGCGCCGGGCCAGCGCCGTCACCAGCTGGAAGCGGCTCTTGGAACCATTGGGTTCGCGCAGGTCTTCCGGCAGCGGGCCATCCAGCGGATAGGCGGACAGGTCGATGCCGCCCAGATGCTGCTGCAGCATCGACAGTCCCACGCTGGGATGAATCAGCGATTGCAGCTCCTCATGCTTTTCCTGCGCTTCACTCAGGCTGCGCCCAACCACCGGGAACACCCCCGGCATGATCTTGAGCTGGTCCGGATCGCGCCCGTGGCGGGCCATGCGCGATTTCAGGCTGGTATAGAAGGCCTGGGCGTCGGCCAGCGACTGCTGGGCAGTGAAGATCACTTCTGCCGTGCGCGCCGCCAGGTCTTGCCCGGCCTCGGAAGAGCCGGCCTGCACGATCACCGGATGGCCCTGCACCGGGCGCGCCACGTTGAGCGGTCCCTTGACCGAGAAGTGCTGCCCGTGATGATGCAGGGTGTGCAGCTTGTCCGGATCGAAGAGCAGACCGGCCTCGCGGTCGTAGAGGAAGGCGTCGTCCTCCCAGCTATCCCACAGGCCGCGCACCACGTCCACGAATTCCTCCGCGCGCTGGTAGCGGGCGCCGTGCTCGGGGTGCTTGTCCAGGTTGAAGTTCTGCGCCTCGTGCTCGGACCACGAAGTCACCACGTTCCAGCCGGCGCGGCCATTGCTGAGATGGTCCAGCGAAGCGAACTTGCGGGCTACGTGATAGGGCTCGTTGTAGGTGGTGGAGACCGTGGCCACCAGGCCGATATGCTCGGTCACCTGCGACAGCGCCGAGAGCAAGGTCAAGGGCTCGAACGACGCCGCCCGGGCGGTACGGTGCAAGGTTTGCCGGTCGTGTGCGCGGATGGCCACGCCATCGGCCAGGAACAGCGCATCGAACTTGGCCCGCTCGGCGGCCTGGGCGATCTGGCGATAATGGGCGATGTTCTGTCCCGCGTCCGGCTGCGCGCCGGGATGGCGCCAGCCCGCCACATGGTGGCCGGTGGCCATCACGAAGGCACCCAGCTTGATCTGTCGACGCGGCGTGCTCATGACAGCACCGCCGTCTGCGGCTGCGTGGTGTGTTCATCGGCCCGCAGGCTGTCGGCCGCCTGGCGGCGCACGTTGCGGGAGACGCTATGGCGGCCATCCACCGAGACCGGTACGTCCCCGGCCACGGTCACCCGGCGTACTACCCGGTGCTGGTCGCCATAGTCGTTGATGGCGTAATGCTGGGTCGCGCGGTTATCCCAGATCACCACGTCGCCCACCGACCAGCGCCAGCGCACGGTGTTTTCCAGGCGCGTGACGTAGCTCTCCAGCAGACGCAGCAGATGGTCGGAGTCCGAGCTCGGGTAGCCCAGCAGCTTCTTGACGAAGTGGCCCAGCACCAGCGTGCGCTCGCCGGTCTCGGGATGCACCCGCACCACCGGGTGCTCGGTCTCGTAGAGGGTGGAAGTGAAGATTTCGCGATAGCGTTTCAGGCCTGCCTCGGTGGTATTGAAGCGCGAGGCGTAGTCGTATTCATTGGTATGCAGCGCCCACAGCTGGTCGGCCAGCGCACGCAGCGGCGCCGGCAGGTCGAGGTAGGCTTGCGCGGTATTGGCCCAGACCGTGTCGCCGCCGGCGGCGGGGATCACCACGCCGCGCAGGATGGAGGCCTGCGGATAGGCGACATCGAAGGTGACGTCGGTGTGCCAGGAGTTGGCGCGACCGCCATGTTCCGAATCCAGTTCCAGCAGATAGCCGGTCCCCTCGCGCACCGGCACCGTGGGATGCGCCACCAGTTCGCCCCAGAGCTTGCCGAAGGCTTCCTGGCCGGCATCGTCCAGATGTTGCTGGCCCCGGAAGAACAGCACCTTGTAACGCAGCAACGCGGCGCGCACGGCGGCAAAGGTGGCCGGGTCCAGCTCGGCCGAGAGGCGGATGTTGCGCACTTCGGCGCCGATGCGGCCGGCGACCGGGTGGATGTCAAGCAGGGTGTCAGACATGGCGAATCTCCTTGTTGGATGGGACTGCGGGCTCTGTGCTGCGGGGACGACAGGAATCACTGCGAAGGGGGCGGCGCCGGACAATGCCGACAGGCGACATTGCTGGTATCAGGCCGGGTATCACCGATGAAGCCATCGCGATTGGGCATGCGTACCTTGGGCAGGCTGACGGCGTCCAGCACGGCGTCGGCGGCGACGATGCCGTTGAGATGCAGCAGATAGGCCGTCACCGCGTAGACCTCATCGGCCGTCAGGCTCTTGGGCGCGTTGTAGGGCATGGCGCGGTTGATGAAGTCGAATACCGTGGTGGCATACGGCCAGAAGCTGCCGATGGTCTTGAGCGGCTTGGCCGTGGCCAGGCTGCCACGTCCGCCCACCAGTGCATCGGCCGGGTTGCCCTGACCACGGTCGCCGTGGCAGGCGGCGCAGGTCTGGGCGTAGACCCGTTGTCCCTGGGCCACGCTGCCGCTACCGGGCGGCAGTCCATGTCCGGCGGCATCGACATCGATGTCCCAGGTCACCAGCTGCGCTGGCGTCAGACTCTGGCCCAGGCCCAGGCGCTCTGCGGCCATGGCCGGGCCTGCCAGCGCCAGGATCATGGCCAGCAGCGCCGGCCTCGTCAGCCCCGGCCTATACCTGGACATTGCTGATGACACCATCTGCGCCCACCTTCCAGCTCTGGATTGCATTGAAGTGATAATTCGATTCCAGCCCGCGTGCCTGCACCAGCTGCCGCCCGGTCGGCTGCACATAGCCGCCCTCGTCGATGGCACGGCTTTGCAGCACGGTCGGCGCGCCATCCCAGCGCCAGGGCAGGGTGAAGCGCGTCAGCGCGCGGTCCAGCACCGGTTCCTGCAGGCGCGCTTCGGTCCAGTTGCGTCCGCCGTCGGTGGAGACATCGACCCGTTTGATGCGCCCACGCCCGGTCCAGGCCAGCCCGGCGATCTGGTAGAAGCCGGGTTCGCGCAAGCGGTGATCCGGCGCCGGGAAGGTGATGACCGACTTGGTCTCCATCAGGAAGGTGAATTGCCGCGCCGTGCCGTCGGGCAGGGAATCGGTGTACTTGGCGGTCTCTTCGCGGGACATGAAGGGTTCGCGTCCGACCTTGAGCCGGCGTAGCCACTTCACACTCATGTTGCCCTCGAAGCCGGGCAGGAACAGGCGCAGCGGATAGCCATGCTCAGGCCGCAGGCGTTCACCGTTCTGGGCATAGACCAGCAACGCGTCATCGAGCGCCTTGGAGAGCGGAATGCTGCGCGTCATACCCGCCGCATCGGCCCCCTCGGCCAGGATCCAGGCCGCCTGCGGATCCATGCCGACCTCTTCCAGCAGCACCGCCAGCGGCACCCCGGTCCATTCGCAGCAGGACAGCAGGCCGTGGCTGAACTGCAGTGAGGCCGTGCCAGGTCCTTTCCATTCGCGGCCGGTATTGCCGGAACACTCCAGGAAATGGATGCGCGAGACCGACGGCAGGCGCACCAGGTCGTCCATGGTAAACAGCGTCGGTCGCGCCACCAGTCCATGCACTGCCAGCCGGTGCTGGGCCGGGTCGATCAGGGGGATGCCGGCGTGGTGGCGTTCGAACACCAGCCCGGTCGGCGTGATGATGCCGAACAGGTCCTGCAGCGGCGTCATCGAGGAATTGGCACCGGGGAAGGGCGCCGCGCCGCGCGAGCGGCGCACCACCTTGTCTTCGAAGGGCGAGGGCTGGCCATAGGGATGCCAGAGCGCCGGCTCGCCCGGCGTCTTGCTCCAGGGCGCCACCTCCAGCGGCTGGGCCTGCCCGGCCACCGTGCCATTGGCGCCCAGAGCGGCTGAGGCGGCCGAGCCCAGTGCAGCGCCCGCCAGCGCGCTGCCGGCGCGCAGGAAATTGCGGCGGCGCTGCAGTGCTGCCGGTTTGCTCATACCGCGAACTGCCACAGCGCCGCCGGCAGTTGCGCCGAAACTGGCGCCTCGGGCTTGAGCGGTGCTTCGGCCAGGCTGGCGCCGTCGTGCGAAAACTCGTCCAGCACGCGCTGCTTGACGGCGGCAAAGCCGGCATCGCCCCGTTCACGCGGATGCGCCAATTGCACCGGCACGATGCGCCGCACCCGGCCCGGTCGCGGCTCCATCACCACCACCTTGTCGCCGAGATAGACGGCTTCCTCCACGTCATGGGTGACCAGGATCATGGTGATGCCCTCGGCCTGCCAGACTCGGTGCAGTTCCTGCTGCAGATAGGCACGCGTCATGGCGTCGAGGGCGCCGAAGGGTTCGTCCAGCAGCAGGATTTCCGGCTTGCTGACCAGGGCGCGGGCAATCGCCACGCGCTGCGCCATGCCACCGGAGAGCTGGTGCGGATAGGACTTTTCGAAACCCTGCAAGCCCACCAGGGCGATGTGTTCGCGCACTGCCTCGCGCTTTTGCGCCGGGCTGCCGGGTGCGTTGAGCAGGCCCAGTTCGATGTTGCCTTCCACCGTCAGCCAGGGAAAGAGCCGGTGTTCCTGGAACACGATGCCGCGTTGCAGGCTGGTGCCGACGATGCGTTGGCCATCCAGCAGGACCTCGCCCTGGTATTGATCTTCCAGGCCCACGATCAGGCGCAGCAGGGTCGATTTGCCGCAACCGCTGGTGCCGACGATGCTGACGAATTCACCGGGGGCGATGTGCAGGGTCACATCTTCCAGCACCGCCAGATCGCCGTCCTTGACGGCATAGGATTTACTCAGATGCTGGATTTCCAGCGTACCGGCTTGCGCCATCATCACTCCTTGTTCTTGTCGTTTCAGAATTGCGCCACCGAGCGCCCGCGCCAGGCCAGCAGGCGATGCTCGATGCGCGCGGCCAGCCAGTTCAGGGCAAAGCCCACCAGACCCACCACGATGACGCCAAAGATCACCAGGTCCATCAGGAACAGTTCACGGCCGTCGATCATGGTGTTGCCGATGCCCTGGCCCGAGACCAGCAGGTATTCGGCCCCCAGGGTAGCCAGCCAGGCATAGACCAGGGCCAGGTGGATGCCCGCCAGGATGGACGGTGCCGCCGCCGGCAGCACCAGCTTGGTCAGCCACTGGCGGCGCGTGAATTTCAATACGCGGGCGGCCTCGATGAGTTCACCCGGCACGCTGCGGATACCTTCGAAGGTGTTCAACACCACCGGGAAGAACGCCGCCAGCGACAGGAACGCCACCTTGGCCGCATCCCCCAGGCCGAACCACACCGACAGCAGGGGAATCCAGGCGAATAGCGAAATCTGCTTGAGGGTATGGAAGGTCGGGCCGATCATCTTTTCGAACAGGCGCGACAGGCCGAAGGCAATCCCGAAGACCAGGCCGGCGCTCACGCCAATGGCCAGGCCGATCAGGTCACGCCGCAGGCTGGCGGCCAGGGCGCTCACCAGTTCGCCACTGAGCAGTTGCTGCACGGCGGTGTCCCACACCTTGCCGGGAGGTACCAGCAGCGGCGAATCCGACCAGTGCAGGCGCGCGGCCAGCCACCACAGCAGTACCAGGACGATGGGCAGAACCCAGCCCCGCAGCACGGGCGGCACCGGGTGGCGGTCGCGCCGTGCGCGTGGTTCATGCGAGCGACGGTAAAAGGGCATCATGCGGACCTCCTCAGAAACCGCTACGGCGCCAGCCGAGCAGGACCACTTCGATGCGGGCCAGCACGCGGTCGCCCAGATAGCCCACCACACCGACCACGGCCACGGCGGCGATGACCACGTCCAGCTGGAACAGCTGCCGGCCGAACACGATCATGTAGCCCAGGCCTTCGGAGGAAGCCAGCAACTCCACCACCACCAGCGCCAGCCAGGCGTGCGTGAAGCCGTAGCGCACGCCATTCCAGACCGGTGGCAAGGCGGCCGGGAACACCACCCGCCACAGCAATTGCCAACGCGAGAACTGCAGCACGCGCGCCACTTCCACATAGCGTGCCGGCACGTTCTCGATGCCCTTGTAGGTGTTGACGGCGATGGGGACCAGGGCGGCCTTGGCGATGAGGATGACCTTGAGCGCCTCGTCGATGCCCACCAGCAGCATCAGCAAGGGCAACCAGCCCAGCACCGGTACCTGGCTGAAGGCCTTGAAAAAGGGATAGACGTAATCCTTGAACAGCGGCGACAGCCCCATGGCCACGCCCAGCAGCAGGCCCCCGACCACCCCCACGCCAAAGCCGGCCAGCACGCGCAACAGGCTGATCCACAGGTTGTCCCACAGCTCGCCCGATTGCGCCAGGTCGATGAAGGTATGCAGCACCGCGAGCGGAGACGGCAGTACCTGCGGCGCCACCCAGCCGAAGTGGGCCGAGATGCCCCACAGCAGCAGCAAGCCCAGCGGGAAGGGCAGCGCCAGCCAGCTGCCGGCCCAGCGGCCGAAGAAGGCGGCATAGGCACTGCGCGGTGCGCGGCCAGCCGCCAAGGTCGGGGCCGCAGGGGAGCTGGCGGAGGCGTCCAGGACGCCGGAGGGTGTGGACATCGCTCAGGCTCCCAGGATCTTGCCGTTGGCCTGGAACACCGGCCAATAGTTTTCCAGGCTCAGGTCCTTCAGGGCCGCCTGCAGATAACGCTGGTCTATCCATTGATCCACATCGACCCGGGCGCGGCTGAGCTTGAAACGATAGGCCTGTTCCACCGAATCCTTGTAGCGGGCGATCAGGAAGGGATCGAAATTGGGGTTGATGCGCACCCGCAGCGGCTGGCCATCGTAGTCCTCGCGCCAGTGTTCGTAGGGCGTGCCGGCCTTGGCCCAGAGATGGAGCACCTCGTCGCGGTTGACCTCGTCCGAGGCCCACTTGGCCGCCTTGACGAAGGTCTTGACCACGCGCGCGGTGGCTTCGGGGTATTGCTGGGCGAACTGCTCGGTCACCAGCACGTGCGACTGGGTGGTGAAGATGGGCGAGCCGCCCTTGCTGGAGTAGACGATGCGCGCCGCATTCTTGTCGCGCAGGCGCAGCAGGTTGATGTTGCCGAAGGCGGCATCGATGTCCTTGGTGGAGAGCGCTGCCAGGGTGGTGGCCTGATCCAGGTTGATCGAACGCAGGTCGCGCTCCTGCAGGCCATTGGCTTCCAGCACGCGGTTGATCGGCAACTGCGCATTGGTGCCCTTGAAGATGGCCACGCGCTTGCCGCGCAAGTCCTTGACCGACTGGATGGGCGAATCCGGTGGCACCGCCAGGTAGATGTTGGATCGCACGCCGGTGGCCAGCACCAGCTTGGTCTTGAGGCCAGCGGCACGCGCCACGATGGCTGGCAGGTCGCCCTGGAAGGCAAAGTCCAGCTGCTGGTTGGTCAGCGCCTCATTGACCGCCGGCCCCGCGCCCTTGAAGAAGAACCATTCGACCTTGATGTCGTCGGCCTTGAACTCTTCCTCCACCCATCCCTTGGCATGGGCCACGGCGGCCGAGCTGCCCGAGAACACCGGCGGGTTGCCGATGCCTGGCTGGGCCACGCCGATGCGGATGGTGGTGGGCTTGGCACCTGCATTGGCGGCAGAAGCACTCTGCAGCGGCAGCGTCAGCAGCGCGGCACCGCCGGCGGCAAGTTGTTTGAGGACGCTACGGCGGTCCTGTGGCATGGTGGGTCCTTTCTGGGCGCGGGAGGGAGAATCGTCGTGGAGGACGAACTGTCTGCGGCCAGTATAGGAAGGGAGGATCGCGCCGGAAAACGAATGAATTCGTATGTCCTTATGCGCTGCCGATGCGTCAGCGCAGCTGAACGATGGCTGCTCAATGAAGGCAGCCTGGCTGCGCCCGGCATCATGCATCAACGTCCGCGAGCAGCAGCGCAGTCGATGGAAAGGTCTGTGAGAGCTAGCTTCCGCAAGCTAGCGAGGCTAGGGCCTGTTCACATTCAATCCTCGCATCTTGCAGATTGAATGGATTTTGCAGGATCCCCAGCCTCGGCAAGCTGGCGTGCGGCTCAGGCGATGAGCCGCTCCGGCTGTGCCGCGACGCTACGCCCATAGGCATTGCCTGGTGCCGCCGTCAGCAGGGTACGGGTATAGGGATGCTGCGGCGCCTGCCAGATGGAACGATGATCGCCTTCCTCGACGATGCGCCCGCCCTGCATCACCAGTACGCGGTCGGCGATGTAGCGCACCACCGACAGATCGTGCGAGATGAACAGGTAGGCCAGGCCGAACTCCTGCTTCAGATCGACCAGCAGGTTCAGGATCTGTGCCTGCACCGAGACGTCCAGCGCCGAGACCGGTTCGTCGCAGATCACCAGCGCAGGCTTGAGCACCAGCGCCCGGGCGATCCCGATACGCTGGCGCTGGCCGCCCGAGAACTGGTGGGCGTAGCGGCCCAGGGCGGCCTGCGGCAGGCCGACCAGATCGATGATCTGACTGACGCGCCGCTGGCGCTCGTTGCGGTCCCGGATTTCATGGATCTGAAGGGCCGTATCCAGGATGTCGCGCACGCTATGGCGCGGATTGAGTGAGGCATACGGGTCCTGGAACACCATCTGTACCCGCCTGCGCAAGGGGCGCAGGGCCTTGCGGTCCAGCCTGGCGATGTCCTGGCCGTCCAGCAGGATACGGCCGCTGCGGCTGTCTTCCAGGCGGATGATGCTGCGCGAGAGGGTGGACTTGCCACACCCCGATTCGCCCACCAGGCCCACGGTCTCGCCAGCGGCGATGTCCAGGCTGACGCCGCGCACCGCGTGCACGCTGCCCTTGGGCGTCAGGTAATCCACATGCAGGTCCTGTACCGACAGCAGGGGCGCAGCGCCGGCAGCCAGCGGCTGGATGACTTGCCTCAGTGCCGTATCGGTCAGGCTGAAACGCCATTGGCCGTCTGCATCGATGTCATTGCGGATTTCGGGGAGACGCTGCCGGCGGTAGTGCAGTTCCTGCTCCAGTCGCAAGGACGCCCCCAGCAAGCCCTGCGTATAGGCATGACGGGGCGCGGCAAAGAGTTGCGCGGTCGTGGCTTCTTCCACCTTCTCGCCGGCGAACATGACGGCCACGCGGTCGGCCCATTGCTCCACCACGCCCAGGTCATGGGTGATGAGCAGTACGGCCATGCCCAGCTCGCGCCGCAGCTGGCCCAGCAGTTCCAGGATCTGCGCCTGCACCGTCACATCCAGCGCGGTGGTCGGTTCGTCGGCAATCAGCAGGCGCGGACGGTTGGCGATGGCCATGGCGATCATGACGCGCTGGCGCTGACCACCGGAGAGCTGGTGCGGGTAATCATCGATGCGTCTGGCGGGATCGGGGATGCGGACCTGGGCCAGCAATTCCAGTGCGCGCGCCCGCGCAGCCGCACCGTCCAGCGGCTGATGCAGGCGGATCGCCTCCACCAGTTGCTGGCCGATGGAGAGCACCGGATTGAGCGAGGTCATCGGCTCCTGGAAGATCATGGCGATGCCCTGGCCGCGCAGGGCGACCAGTTCGGGTTCCGGCAGACGCAGCAGGTCACGCCCTTCGAACAGTACCTGACCGCTGACCTTGGCCGAGCCATCCAGCAGGCGCAATATCGACAGGGCCGTGGTGGACTTGCCGCAGCCGGACTCGCCGACCAGGGCCACCGTTTCGCCGGCGGCAATCGACAGGTCCAGCCCACGCACGGCCTGGTGCGCGCCGAAGGCAACCTTCAGATCGCGCAGTTCCAGCAGGGAAGACATCATGGTTTCCTTGGTTCAGGCAGCCAGTACGGCGCTCTGGTATTGCGGTTCCAGTTGCACGTCCAGCGCTTCGTTGAAGCGCGCAAAGAAGGCGCACAGCGCTGCACGCAGCGTCAGCTCGACGATCTGGGATTCATCGAAATGTTCGCGCAGGCGCGCGACCAGCGAATCACCCACGCGCTGGCGGGTGACGGCCAGGGCATAGTCGCGCACCAGCAGTTCCACCGGGCCCAGGCCGGGGACGTCGGGCTCCAGGATGCGCTCCACCGTCTCGGCGCTGACCTGTTCGGCCTGCAGCTTCGGGGCATGGTGCGAGACGCAGTAGGTACATTCGTTGGCCCGCGATGCGGTCACCAGCACGATTTCCAGGTGCAGGCGCGAGAGATTGCCCTCGGCGGCGAAACCCAGCAGCAGGCCGTAGAGATGTTCGATGGAGGCCGGCTTGTGCGCCATCACGCCCAGCATGTTGCCGAAGGCGCCGTATTCGTTCTCGACTTTTTCGAAGATGCGGCGGGCTTCGCCGGCCGGCAGTTGGTGAGAGAGCAGGGTAGAGACACGTGCCATGGAAAAGTCCTATTTGCGTTCGCGCGGATCGAGCACATCGGCCAGTCCGTCGCCCAAGAGATTGAGGGCCAGCACCGTGAAGACGATGGCCAGGCCCGGGATGGTGGTGATGTACCAGTCGGTGCGCAGCACTTCGCGGCCGGCGCCGACCATGTTGCCCCAACTGGCGGCATTGGGGTCGCCCAGGCCGAGGAAGGCCAGGCTGGATTCGGTGAGGATGGCGCTGGCCACCATCAGCGAGGCCGATACCAGGATCGGGGTGGCGGCATTGGTCAGGATGTCGCGCAACAGGATGCGGGCATCGCTGGCACCCAGGGCGATGCTGGCGCGCACCATCTCGCCGTGCCGCAGTTTCAGGGCCTCGGCCCGTACCAGCCGCGCCAGGCTGGGCCAGGCGGTGACGCCGATGGCCAGGGCGATGGTCCACACGGTAGGCTGGATCACCGCCACGATGGCCAGTGAGAACAGGAAAGAGGGAATGGTCTGGAAGAACTCGGTCACCCGCATCAATGCCGCATCCAGCCAGCCACCGTAGTAGCCGGCCAGCAGGCCGCCGCTCACGCCCAGCAGCAACGCGATGGCGGTGGAGACGGCGGCGATCAGCAGCGACACCCGCGCGCCATGGAAGATGCCGGCCAGCAGGTCACGCCCCAGCATGTCGCTGCCCAGCGGATAGGCGAGGTCCACGCCGGGCCGCAGGAAGGGTTCGGCCACCATGTCCAGCGGATCGCCGGGGAACAGCCAGCCGGCCGAGGCTGCCATGAACAGCACCAGCAGCAACAGCAGGCTGCCGGCCAGCGCCGAGGGCGAGCGCCGCAGGCGGGCTAGAACGCTGCGCGCAGCCGAGGGATAAGGATGGGGGAGGGTGAGGGTGCTCATGTCGGTCTTTTCATTGCAGGCGGATGCGTGGATCCAGCCGCACATAGAGGGCATCGACGATCCAGTTGACCAGCACCACCACGGTCGAACTGCACAGCAGGATGCCCAGCAGCAGGTTGAAGTCGCGCTGGAACAGCGCCTCGAAGGCCAGCCGGCCCAGGCCGGGCCAGGAGAACACGGTCTCCACCAGCACCGCGCCGCCGACGATGGCGCTGGCCTGCACGCCCAGCATGGTGACCAGCGGCAGCAAGGCATTGCGCAGCACATGCACCACCAGCACCCGACGCGCGGGCGCCCCCTTGGCCACGGCGGTGCGCACGAAATCCTGGCGCCGCACCTCGATCATGGTGGCGCGCATGAGACGCGTATAGACCGCCATGTAGAACAGGCCCAGCGTCAGGGCCGGCAACACCAGGTGGCGTGCCACGTCCAGTACGTGGGCCAAACCGGTATAGCCGGCTTCGACCGTGATCATGCCGCCCACCGGCAGCCAGTCCAGCCAGACCGAGAAGACCACCACCAGCATGAGGCCGATCCAGAACAGCGGCGTGGCGAAGAACACCAGCGCCAGCAAGGACACCAGCAGGTCGACCAGCTTGCCGGCGCGGTAGGCCGCCAGGCTGCCGAGCACCACGCCGCCCACTGCCGCCAGCAGGATGCTGGCGCCCATCAGCAGCAAGGTGGCCGGTACGCGCTCGGCAATCAGCTGCGCCACCGGCATGCCGTGACGGAAGGAATAACCGAGGTCGAACTGCAGCAGATGCAGCAGGTATTTGCCGAACTGCACCAGCAACGGCTGGTCCAGCCCGAACTGGGCGCGCAGTGTTGCCAGGTATTCGGGAGTGGCCGCACCGGCTTCCCCGGCCAGCACCTGGGCGGCATCACCCGGCGCCAGGCGCAGCAGGAAGAAATTGATGACCGCCACGCCCAGCACCACGGCCAGCAATTGCAGCAGGCGGCGCACGGTGGCCTGCCATAGCCTGCCCCGGCGTGACAGGGGTGGCTGGGTGTGCTGGGAAGGCTGGGAAGGCTCGGAGGAGGCCGTGGTCTCCAGGCTCAGGCTCATTCGCGGTCCTTAGCGTTGCGGCGCGGCAGGATTGGCGGCCACCTTGGCGCCGCTGTCGAACCACGCGTTCTTCAGCGATCCATAGACCTGGTCGACGCCGGCCACGGCATCCTTGAGGTTGGAGGATTGCACCGTGAAGAAGTGCATTTCCAGCAGCGGCAACGAAGGCAGATCGGTCTGCACCTGCTGCTGCAGCTTCTTGAACAGGGCGATGCGTTCGCTCTGGCTGGCCGAACCCTGGGCCTGCGAGATCAGCTTGTCGGCCTCGGCGCTGCGGTAGCCGGAACCATTGCTCCAGGGGATGTTCTTGCCGACCGAATCGCTCCAGTAGGCGCGGGTGACACCGACCAGCGGATCCGCAAAGCCGGCGAACCAGACCACCGACAGGTCGTAGTCACGGTCGCCATAGACACGCTTGGTGTAGGTCGGCGTGTCCTGCGCCCGCACGTTGACCTCGATGCCCACGCGCTTCAGGGAATTGCGGATGAATTCGCCGCTGCGCTTGAAGTCGTCGCCGTAGGGCAGGTAATCCAGGTTGATCTTCAGGCGGGTGCCGTCGGCACCGCGCTTGAGGCCGGCTTCATCCAGCAGGGCTTCGGCCTTCTTGGGGTCGAAGCCGTATTGCGGCACGTCGCTGGTGTGGAATTGCTTGAGGGTGGAGACCACCGGGCTGTCGGCCGGCTTGCCGAAGCCGTACCACACCACCTTGTTGAAGGCATTGCGGTCGATCGCGTAGGCCAGCGCCTGGCGCACGCGCAGGTCCTTGAAGTAGGGGCGGTCGAGATTGATATCCACGAACAGCCAGGGCGAGAGCCATTCATAGCCGCGTGTCTCCAGCTTCAGGCTGGGCAGCTTGGCCAGGCGCTCGGCGTCCTTGAGCGGCACCGGGGAGAACGGGGCGTACTGGGCTTCACCCTTTTCCAGCGCGGCAGCGCGGGCACCGGCATCAGGCACGACCTTGAAGACGATCTTGTCCAGGTAGGGCTTGCCCTTGTCCCAGTATTCCGGATTGCGTTCCAGGGTGATGTAGTTGCCACGGCTCCATTCCTTGAAGACGAAGGGGCCGGTGCCGATGGGCTTGTTGTTGTAGGGGTTGTTGAGGATGTCGGTCCCCTCATACAAGTGCTTGGGCAGGACCTGGGCGCCGTTGCTGTTGAGCGAACTGAGCACGGCCAGCGAAGGCTCGCTGAAGTGGATCACCACGGTGTAGTCGTCGGGCGTATCGGTGGAGGTGACCTTGCCGTAGAGGATCTGGTTACGCGGGTGGATCTTCTTCCAGACGTTTTCCAGGGTCCATTTCACGTCGGCCGAGGTGAAGGGCTTGCCGTCGTGCCACTTGACGCCACGGCGCAGGTAGAAGGTCAGGGTCTTGCCGTCCTTGGAAAACTCCCAGCGCTCGGCCAGGGCCGGTTTCAACTTGAAATCGTTGTCGTATTCGACCAGGCCATCGAAGACGTTGGCACTGAAGAAGCCGGTCGGTGCGGCTGTGTTCAGGGCCGAGGTCAGGATCACCGGTTCGGGCTGGATGATGGTGGTGAGAGTCCCGCCCGGTGTGGGGGCGGCGGCCGTCGCAGGAGCGGTTGCAGCAGCGCCGGCGATGAGCAATGTGGCTGCGCCCAGCAGGGAGCGCAGGAGTCTGGTGTGTAGCATGGTTTCCCCTGTTGTCGGTGTGGTGTTGCGGTCGGGCGGGCTTCTTTCTGTACGCCCTGTGCCGGTTCGCGCCGGCTCTTGAAGCTGCGCGGCCATATGGTGAGAGGGTGAAGAAGTGCTGGTTCAGCAACGTCGCGCTATTAGACCAAAGCGCTGTGCTGGCCTGAACGAAGCATTCCGCATGTGCTTCCTTGGAAAACGCATGCCTATCATGCGGCGGGTCTGCGGGAGTGGAGACTTTGCGCGGGTCTATGAGCCGATCTAATGGATTAATGAGATCATTTCACTTTTTTTCATGGATGACTGCGCTTAAGATTCGCTTCGAACATCGTCATCACCAGGACGGCCAGAGGCTGAATCACCATGACCAAAGAATTTACGTTTGCCATCAAGAGCATCTGCTTCGACGAGGACTATCGTCCTTCCGAGAACACGCGCATCACCACCAACTTCGCCAATCTTGCCCGGGGCGAAAGCCGCCAGGAGAACCTGCGCAACACCTTCCGCATGATCGACAACCGCTTCAATGCCCTGGCGCATTGGGATAATCCGACAGGCGAGCGCTATCACGTCGAGTTGGAGATCATCTCGGTCGAGATGAAGATTGCCGGCGAGCGCAGCGGTCCGGCACTTCCATTGATCGAGATATTGCAGACGACAGTCATCGATCAGCAGACGGGCGAACGCACTGCCGGCATCGTGGGCAATAACTTTTCCTCCTATGTACGCGATTACGATTTCAGCGTGGTCCTGCTGGAGCGCAACCGCAACCAGCCTGTCTTCAGCGCCCCCGAGGATTTTGGTGACCTGCATGGACGGCTGTTCAAGTCCTTCGTCGAGTCGGACGTGTACCGCGCGCATTTCGGCAAGCCGCCGGTCATCTGCCTCAGTGTCTCCAGCAGCCGGACCTACCGGCGCACCGAGAACCGGCATCCGGTATTGGGTGTGGAATATTTGCAGGACGAGTATTCGCTGACCGATGAATACTTCGGCAAGATGGGCATGCAGGTACGCTACTTCATGCCGCCCGACAGCGCCGCGCCGCTAGCGTTCTATTTCTCCGGCGATCTGCTGGGCGACTACACCAATCTGGAACTGATCAGCACCATCAGCACGATGGAGACCTTCCAGAAGATCTACCGGCCCGAGATCTACAACGCCAATTCGGCTGCCGGCAAGTCCTATCGGCCCAGCCTGAAGCACCAGGATTATTCCCTGACCCGCATCGTCTACGACCGCGAAGAACGCAGCCGGCTGGCGGTGGAGCAGGGCAGGTTTGCCGAAGAACACTTCATCAAGCCTTACCAGGCGGTCCTGGCGCAGTGGTCCGCCCATTACGCCCACTGATTATCCGCACGGATTCATACAACAGAACAGGTCATCCAACGTGAAAAAACTCTTACCTACCTCCACCGCCGGCAGCCTGCCGAAACCTTCCTGGCTCGCCGAACCCGAGAAGCTCTGGTCGCCCTGGAAACTGCAAGGTGAAGAACTGCGTGACGGCAAGCGCGATGCCTTGCGCCTGTCCCTGCAGGAACAGGTCCATGCCGGCATCGATATCGTCAGTGATGGCGAACAGACGCGCCAGCATTTCGTGACGACCTTCATCGAACATCTGGACGGGGTTGATTTCGAGAAGCGCGAGACCGTGCGCATCCGCGACCGCTACGATGCCAGCGTGCCCACCGTGGTCGGCGCCGTCTCACGCCAGAAACCGGTCTTCGTGGAAGACGCCAGGTTCCTGCGCCAGCAGACCGGGCAAACCATCAAATGGGCGCTGCCCGGCCCCATGACCATGATCGACACGCTCTATGACGCCCACTACAAGAGTCGCGAAAAACTGGCCTGGGAATTCGCCAAGATCCTCAATCAGGAAGCCCGGGAGCTGGAAGCGGCCGGCGTAGACATCATCCAGTTCGATGAGCCTGCCTTCAATGTCTTCTTCGACGAAGTCAACGACTGGGGCGTGGCCACGCTGGAACGCGCCATCGAAGGACTGAAGTGCGAAACCGCCGTCCATATCTGCTACGGCTACGGCATCAAGGCCAACACCGACTGGAAGAAGACCCTGGGATCGGAGTGGCGACAATACGAGGAAGCATTCCCGAAGCTGCAACAGTCCGGCATCGATATCGTCTCGCTGGAGTGCCACAATTCGCGCGTTCCCATGGATCTGATTGAACTCATCCGTGGCAAGAAGGTAATGGTCGGCGCCATCGATGTGGCCAGCAATACCATCGAAACCCCGGAGGAGGTCGCCGACACCCTGCGCAAGGCGCTGCAGTTCGTCGATGCCGACAAGCTCTATCCTTGCACCAACTGCGGCATGGCACCCCTGGCGCGTGACGTCGCCCGAGGCAAGCTCAACGCACTTGCTGCCGGTGCGGAGATCATCCGCCAGGAACTGGCCAGGTAAGCGTAGGCATACCTGCTTGGACGGGCGCCGCCAGCAGTGCGCGGTGGCCGTCCAGGCTGATGCTGAGTTTTCATATCCGTTTGGGTAGTTGCGATCCCAAGCCGCATTCCTGTTCCATCATGTCATTGACCAGCACAAGCATCGACCCATCGCGTTTTCGCGACGCGCTCGGGTATTACGCCTCCGGCATCACGGTGATCACCTCGCTGGTGGACGCCACGCCGATCGGCTTCACCTGCCAGTCCTTCTACAGCGTGTCGATGAACCCGCCGCTGGTGTCCTTCAGCGTCATGGCCAGTTCGGGCAGCTATCCGGCGATCAGGCGAGCAGGGCGCTTTGCGGTCAATATCCTGGCCGCCGATCAAGCGCATATTTCCAGCCAGTTCGCCCGCCGTGGCCAAGACAAGTGGCAGGGTGTGGATTGGCAGGCGTCGCCGCTAGGCAACCCGATCATTACCGGCAGTCTGCACTGGCTGGATTGTCAGATTCATGCTGAACATGTCGCCGGCGATCATCTCATCGTCATCGGCGAGGTACTTGCCATGGGCCAGCAAAAGCCGGCAAGCGCACAGCCATTGCTGTATTTTCGCGGGCAGTATCGGGACATCGCAGAAGCCGTGGACGCCTGAACACCGGCGCCGGGATGGACTGACCGGGTGGTTGACCTGTTTTTTGATATGAATATATACTTCGTATATGAATCATATATATACAGGTCAATCATGGGTATTGTGAACATCGACGACGACTTGCACGACCAGATCCGCAAGGCCACGGCCGTATCCTGCCGCTCCATCAATGCGCAGGCGGCTTTCTGGATCAAGATCGGCGTTCTGGCCGAGACCAATCCAACGCTTTCCTTCAACGAGATCATCGCCCGCGAATTGCAGGAGGCTGGGGTAGTCACGCCCAGTGTCAGAGTGACGGCGACATGAAGAAGCGCCCCGAAGAAATCTCTCTGATGGCCGAATCAGGCAGGCTGCTGGCCAGCGTATTCAGCGGGCTGGATCAGCTGGAGCTTGCCGGCATGTCTACCATGCAGGTCAACGACTGGGTTGACCGCTTTATCGTCGAGGAGCTGCACGCGCGGCCGGCCAGCAAAGGCCAGTATGGCTACGCGTTCGCCCTCAATTCATCGCGCAACAACGTGATCTGTCATGGTGTGCCGTCGGAAACGGAGATCCTCAGGGACGGCGACATCGTCAACTTCGACATTACGCTGGAGAAGAACGGCTACATCGCCGACTCCAGCAAGACCTACCTGATCGGAGCGGTCACGTCGGAAGCCAGCCATCTGGTGCAGATTACCTACGAAGCCATGTGGAAAGGCATCCATGCCGTGCGACCAGGCGCCCAGCTTGGCGATATTGGCTACGCCATTCAACGCCACGCGCAACGTCACGGGTTTTCGGTGGTCCGCGAGTTCTGCGGCCATGGCATCGGCCGGGAAATGCACGAGCCGCCGGAGGTATTGCATTGGGGACGACCGAAGACGGGGATGGTCCTGCAGGAAGGCATGGTATTCACCATCGAGCCAATGCTGAACCAGGGCCACCATGCCTGCCGCACGGAAGACGACGGCTGGACCGTGGTGACGGCCGACGGCAAGCTGTCGGCGCAGTTTGAACATACTGTGGCGGTGACCAAGAAAGGCGTGCAGGTGTTGACGTTGCGGCCGGAAGAAGGCTTCATTTCAGCCTGAGCTGGAATGTCTAAAACTTCGCATAATTTGTATTATGTAAAATAACATATGCGCGAGATTGCATTCGAAGCGGCCAGGAATGCCGACTCAATCTCAACGAACCCACCAACATCACCAAGCTTCGCAGGCACGGCCGTTCTCCCACCTCGCTGCAACTTTCAATAATCACCCCTGTCCCTCATGAGATACCTCTGGCGGCGATCTCGTAGGAGAGATATCTCATGCACCCCAGGCTCTTCCGTCCTGACGTACTTCGTGTTGCATACCGATGCGAAGGGTCCGGATCAAATCAACGCAAGTCACCCATTCACCAGGAGAACACCATGGCAGATGACGCCTCCATGAAGATGGGATATGGCCGGTTTTGGGCAATGATCGCGAGCTCTACGGCGGTGATGTATGGGCTGATGTACCTCAACACCTACGTGCTCAGCCATATCGAATATAGCCAGACGCGGATGTGGATGGCCCTGCTCATGGGGGCCAGCATGGCGTTCATCATGCTCGCTTTCATGGCTTCGATGTACAAAAGCAGGCGCGTCAATATCGCCATTTTCGTCGGTAGCATCATCGCTTTTGCCGGCGCACTCTGGCTGGTTCGCAGCCAGGAAACGGTGGATGACATCAGTTACATGAAAGCCATGATTCCGCACCATTCTATCGCCATCATGACCAGCGAACGCGCGCACATCAAGGATCCGCAGGTGCGCAAGCTGGCCGACGGCATCATCGACGCACAGATCCGCGAAATCACACAGATGAAGGAGCTCATTGCGCGGCTGGAGTCACGACCGGCCCCGGTTTCCGCACCCGACCTTCCATCGTACCGTGATCGACAAGTTCCCCCTCCCCCTCCCGAAACGGACGCCAGCACCGGGATCGACACATTGAAACCATTGCGCTAGAGCGCCGCGCAAACGCACCAATTTCCGCGCTCCTAGATTGATCAAGAGGGTCCGGGGGGCACTGGCGACGCTGGCGCAACTCGACTATCCTGCCTCTTCTCGAACTTGGATCTTCTTACACTTTCTGATAGACGTGCGCATTCCGCTCCCTGGCCTGGAAGCGCGACATGATCAGCGTAAGCACCGCCGAAAACACCAGCAGCCCCGCCACGAAATACAGGCCACCGGCATAGCTGCCGCTCGAGTCCTTGATCCAGCCGATCACGCTGGGCGCCACGAAGCCGCCAAGGTTGCCGATGGAGTTGATGGTAGCAATGCCGGTGGCCGCGGCCGTGCCGGAGAGGAACATGGTCGGCATGCTCCACAGCGGCGGCTTGGCGCAACTGATGCCCACATTCACCAGCGTCAAGGCCGCGATCAGCCCTACCACGCTATTGGCACCGGCTGCGATCACCAGCCCCACCGCCGCGGCAACGCAGGCGATGATGACGTGCCAGGTACGTTCACCAGTCCGGTCGGAATGACGCGACCAGAGCACCATGGCCACCACTGACACGATGGGTGGAATTGCATTGAGGAAGCCCACCGCCATGGACGAGACCCCCAGTCCCTTGATGATCTGCGGCGCCCAGATGCCCAGCGTGTACAGCCCTGCCGAGGTGCCGAAGTAGATCAGCGCCAGCCCCAGCACGCGGGGATCGGCCAGGCCACGGAGGATGCCGTGCTTGCCCGACTTGTCTTTCTGCGCATTCTCGTCGGCCATGGTCTTGATGAGCCAGGCGCGTTCGTCTTCCTTGAGCCACTTTGCCTTTTCCGGCTTGTCGGTCATGAAGCCCAGGACCACAACACCGAGCAATAGCGCCGGAATGGCTTCCAGGATGAACATCCATTGCCAGCCATGGAGATTCATGACGCCGTCCATCTCCAGCAGCGCCGCCGAGATCGGCGAGCCGATCGCCGTGGACAGCGGTGCGGCTGCCATGAAGAAAGCCGTCACGCCTGCGCGATGGCGGGCCGGGAACCAGTAGCTCAGGTAGAGAATGATGCCGGGGAAGAATCCGGCCTCGGCCGCACCCAGCAGGAAGCGCATGACATAGAAACTCGTTGCGCCATCGACGAAGGCCATGGCACCGGAGATCATCCCCCAGGTCACCATCACCCGGGCAATCCAGAGGCGCGCCCCGACCTTGTGCAGGATGATGTTGGAGGGGACTTCGAACATGAAGTAGCCCCAGAAGAAGATGCCGGCGCCAAAGCCCAGGACCGAGGCGCTGAAGCCCAGGTCCTGCTTCATCGTCAGCGCCGCGAAACCAATGTTGACCCGGTCGATGTAGGCGATGAAGTACAGCAACATGATGAATGGCACGATGCGCCAGGTGATGCGCCGCAAGGTGCGCTTTTCGATTTCGGTTTGCATGCTTGTCTCCTTCTTTACGTTGTTCGAGGGTGATTCCTGTTACACGTTGTTGTGTGCCTGCCTGGCGCTACAGCGCGGCCGGCAGGCAGTTTCTGTTCTGGTTCTGCTCCTCTTCCCTGCTAGGGCATCTGCCCTGCCCGCTTCAGGCGATCTGTGCCAGGCGCAGCGCCGAATAGCCAGAGGTGGTGTAGGCGACGGTCCCAGCGTGGCAACGATCTTTGCATTGCGCAGACGGCGCATAGGAATCTCCATGTTTCATTTGTCATTCGTCATCGCTGACGGCTTGTCCGATGCGCTGACGTAGATGGCGCGGAAGTCGTTGACGTTGGTCATCGTCGGTCCGGTGATGACCGAATCTCCAAGCACCTGGAAGAAACCGTGGGCGTCGTTGTTTTCCAGGCAGGTCATCGGGGGGCGCCCCTCCCGACGGGCGCGTTCCAGGGTGTCCGGGCGCAGCAGCGCGCCGGCGATTTCCTCCCTGCCATCGACACCGTCCGTGTCGCCGGCCAGCGCATAGACGTGCTTCTCGCCGTTCAGGGCGATACCCAGAGAGAGGAGGAATTCGACATTGCGCCCGCCCCGTCCGGTACCGCGCACGGTCACGGTGGTCTCGCCGCCGGAGAGGATGACGCAGGGACTGCTGAAGGGCTGGTCACCACGTGCCACCTGCCGTGCGATGGCCGCCATCACCTTGCCCACCTCGCGCGCCTCGCCTTCGATGGCATCGGACAGGATGTGGGCCGGTACAGCATGCCGGGCCGCGAAATCGGCAGCGGCTTCCAGCGCCATCCGCGGGGTGGCGATCAGGTGTGTTTCCACCCTGGCCAGACGCGGGTCGCCGGGCTTCGGGGTCTCATTGCTGCTGTTGGAGAGGATGGCGCGTGCCTGCGGCGGCAGCTCGATCTCATAGCGGTCGACGATGGCCAGTGCATCGGCACAGCTCGTCGGGTCGGCCACCGTGGGACCGGAGGCAATGTCATGCACGCCGTCGGCAGGCACATCGGAAATGAGCAGGTTCAGTACCCGCGCGGGATGGCAGGCCGCCGCAAGCCGGCCGCCCTTGATCGCGGAAAGATGGCGGCGCACGCAATTCATCTCGGAAATGGAGGCCCCCGAGTCCAGCAGCGCCTGGTTGATGCGTTGCTTGTCAAGCAGCGTCAGTCCGGGCATCGGCATGGGCAACAAGGCGGAGCCGCCGCCCGAGATGAGGCAGACCACCAGATCGTCTTCGCTGAGCTTGCTGACCATGTCCATGAGGCGCGTGGCGGCGGCCAGACCGTTTTCATCCGGTACCGGATGGGCTGCCTGCACAATCTCGATGCGCTCGCACGGCACTGCGTAACCGTAGCGGGTCACCACCAGGCCTTCGAGCTTGCCCGGCCAGTGGTCTTCGAACGCGCGCGCCATGGCGGCGGAGGCTTTGCCGGCACCGATGACGATCAGGCGCCCATGCGGCGCCTCGGGCAGGAATTGGGGAATACGTACGGCCGGCTGGGCGATGGCAATCGCCGCATCGAACATGCCTTCCAGCAAGGCGTCGATCCGGGCCCGCTCGGACGGTGGTTGGGCAGTGGGCATTGCGTCTCCGGCAATGGCAGGCTTGATGTGCCTGTCTTCGATTGTTTTTTTAGCGCGAGGCCACCCCGCCGGCACCCGAAACCGGGGCCGGGAGGGAGCACGCTTGTCGGCAGAGGCGGTCCGTTCGGACCGCTGAAGAATGGCTTACGCCGCCTTCCGGGTGTGCGCCGCCTTGCTGACGAAGGCGCAGACGGCTGCGGTGACCTGCGCCGTGGTGGCCTTGCCACCCAGGTCACCGGTATGCAGCGACGGGTCGGCGGTCACGGCTTCCACGGCCTGCATGACCTGTGCCGCCGCTTCGTGCTCGCCCAGGTGTTCCAGCATCATCACCACCGACCAGAAGGTGCCCACCGGGTTGGCCAGGCCACGGCCCATGATGTCGAATGCCGAACCGTGGATGGGCTCGAACATCGAGGGATAGCGGCGCTCCGGATCGATGTTGCCGGTGGGGGCGATGCCCAGGCTGCCGGCCAGCGCGGCGGCCAGGTCGGACAGGATGTCGGCGTGCAGGTTGGTGGCCACGATGGTGTCCAGCGTGGCAGGACGGTTGACCATGCGGGCAGTGGCGGCATCGACCAATTCCTTGTCCCACTTCACATCCGGGAATTCCTTGGCAATCTGCACGGCGATTTCATCCCACATCACCATCGCATGGCGCTGGGCATTGCTCTTGGTGATGACGGTCAGCAGCTTGCGGGGGCGCGACTGCGCCAGCTTGAAGGCGAAACGCATGATGCGCTCGACGCCGGCACGGGTCATCATCGACACGTCGGTGGCGGCCTCGATCGGATGGCCCTGGTGAACACGCCCGCCCACGCCGGCATATTCGCCTTCGGAGTTTTCGCGGACGATGACCCAGTTCAGGTCTTCTGCCTTGCAGCGCTTCAGGGGCGCGTCGATACCCGGCAGGATGCGGGTCGGGCGCACGTTGGCATATTGATCGAAGCCCTGGCAGATCTTCAGGCGCAGGCCCCACAGGGTGATGTGGTCGGCAATGTGCGGGTCGCCGGCCGAGCCGAACAGGATGGCATCCTTGTCGCGCAGCGCGTCCAGCCCGTCCGCCGGCATCATGGCGCCGGTCTTGCGGTAGTAGTCGCCACCCCAGTCGAAGTCCTCGAAGTCGAACTTGAATGTGCTGCTGGTGGCGGCCAGCGCCTCCAGCACCTGGCGACCCGCTGGTACGACTTCCTTGCCGATGCCGTCACCCGGAATGGTTGCGATGCGATAAGTCTTCATGTCTCCGGCCTTTCATAAAATGTTTTGGTGAGTGGCACTCTACTGGCGTTCGCTCTACAAAAACCGGTGCTAAACTCAAAGCATCCTTAACTTCAATTTAACAATCGCGTATGCAAGACGTGGTTCTTCCTTCGGATTTACGCTTCTTCTCGGTGCTGGCGATGGCCGGCAGCCTGTCGGCGGCGGCCCGTGAGCTGGGCCTGACGACGGCGGCGGTGAGCAAGCACCTGAGCCAGATGGAGAGCCGCGCCGGCGTGCCGCTGGTCAACCGGACTACCCGCCGCATGACCCTCACCCCGGAGGGGGAGCTTTATCTGGAACACGCCCGTCGTATCCTGGATGAAATCGACGAACTGTCCGAACTGCTGGGGAGTTCCAAGCGGCGTCCGGAGGGCTTGCTGCGTGTCAATGCCACCCTGGGTTTCGGACGCAGCCATGTGGCGCCGGTGATCTCGAAATTCGTCGCCGAGTATCCGCAGGTCGCGGTGCAGCTGCAGCTATCCGTGATGCCCCCGCCGTTGACCGACGACAGCTTCGATGTCTGCATCCGCTTTGGCGAGCCGCCTGATACGCGGGTCGTGGCCAGGCGTCTGGCGCCGAACGCAAGGTTGCTGTGTGCCGCGCCCCAATACCTGGCGCGACGCGGCATGCCCGTCACGCCACACGACCTGACCAAGCACAACTGCGTGGGAATCCGACAAGGGGACGAAGCCTACGGGCTATGGCGGCTCACCGCCGGAAGCGGCGCCTCTTCCAAGACGGAGGCAGTGAAGATTCGCGGCAACCTGACCACCAACGATGGCGAGATCGCGGTGAAATGGGCCCTGGAAGGGCATGGGATCCTGCTGCGCGCGGAATGGGATGTGCGGGGCTATCTGGAGGATGGGCGGCTGGTTCGGGTCCTGCCCGGCTGGCAGTCACCCAATGCCGATATCTATGCCGTCTACTCCCAACGTCATCAGATGTCCAACCGGATCCGGGCCTTCGTGGATTTCATTGCGGTACAACTGGAACTGGCCGATATCGCACCGGCTGGCCGTCATGAACCGGGCGGAAGCGTTCGTCAGCCCCGGCGCAAGCGGAAGATCACGCCTTAGGGGCTTAGGGGCTGTTAGGGGCTGTTGATCCGCGGCATGGCGGTCTTTGAAACGGCTAACGATGCAACCGGCTCGACGCTGCCGGTCACCGGTTCAAGCAGGCATCTTCTGGCCCTGAAGACGGCGCCTGCTGATCACCCTCTCCTTCATGATTTCTCTGCTGGCGCCATGCCAGCGTCAGCGCTTCGTGGGTTTCCAGCCTGGCGCGGGCGGCCGCCAGTTCTATTTCCGTCTCCTGTAATTGCTTGCGGGCGCCGGCCAGGGCTTCCTCGGTCTGGGCCCGGCTGGCCTGCAGGCTTGCCAGCGCTGCATTCCTGTCGGCCAGTTGCGCCTCCAGCACAAGCTTGCCGGCCGCCACCTGCTGCAGCGATTCCAGCTGCTGCTCGCGCCGATCCGCCAGTGCCTGTTGCTCCACCAGGGCTTGCCGCGCAGGCGAGAGGTCGGCCACCAGGCGCACCCCCTCCTGGTTGACGCGGGTGATTTCCGTCTGCTTGACGATGAGCTCCTGGCGCAGTTGACGCAGTTCGGCCTGCACCGTCTGGAGTTGCTGCTCATGCTGCCGCTGATCCTGCTCGCGCTGTTCCTTGGCGGCGCTGCGGTAGTGGTCCAGGGCAGCGCGGGCGTGCTGGTGCTTGTCTTCGAGGGAGAGCCGATGCTGTTCGTTTTCCTCCAGGCGTTCCTGCAAGGCGGTGGTGCGCACCTCCAGTGCGCGCAGGGCGACGGCCTGTTGCTGGCATTCCTCCCGGCTGCTTTCGTGGGCGGCACGGGCAGCGATCAGGGCTTTTCCGGCCAGGTCCAGCCGGGTCGACAACTCCGCATTGGCCGCGTTGGCCTCGGCCAGGGCCTGCTCCATCCGGGCTGTGACTGCCCTCACCTCTTCCCTGGCGGCGCTCACGCGCTCATCGGCCTCGGCCTGCAGCTGGGACGCCAGGCGCTCCACCATCTCCTGCAGGGCCGCGCTGATGCTGCGAGGCTGCTGTCCGATGCCCTCCTCTTCTTCCAATTCCTTCAGATATTTGTGGATGGTGGTCTTGGACCCGGTATTGCCCAACTCCACGCGTACTGCATCCACGGAGGGGTGCCGGCCCAGCGCCAGCAAGCTGTCGCGGGCTTTCTTCACTTCCGATTTGTACAAGCCGGTCCGGGCCATGATCGCATCCTGTTATTTGATGATGTATTACATAATACGTAATTACGTAATACAAATGAAGAGATGTGGCCAAATATAATCTTAATATTGAGGTTGGATATTGGCTGATTATCTGTTCCCATCGGCTAAAATGCCGCTTTTCAGCCCTGCTCTTCCTCTTTTGCGCCTGATGCGCGCGACTCGCCATGATTGCCATTGACGACTACCTGCACGCTGCCACCCGCGAGAACACCCGTCGCAGCTACCGCGCCGCCGTAAAGCACTTCGAGGAGGAATGGGGTGGCTTCCTGCCGGCCACGGCGGAGAGGATTCTGCGTTACCTGGCCCGCTATGCCGGCGTGCTGGCGCACAACACGCTCAAGCAGCGGGTCTCCGCGCTGGGTCAGTGGCACGTCGACCAGGGCTTTCCCGACCCGACCAAGGCGCCGGTGGTCCGCAAGATGCTGCGCGGCATCCAGGAAGTGCATCCCGCCCAGGAAAGGCGTGCCCGCCCGCTGCAACTGGATGCGTTGGAGCAGGCGGTGGGCTGGCTGGAGCAGCAACAGGACCTGGCTCGCCAGCAGGGCCGCTCTGCCGATCTGCTACGGCCTGCCCGCGACAAGGCCTTGTTGCTGATCGGTTTCTGGCGGGGCTTTCGGAGTGATGAACTGGCACGCCTGGAAGTGGAGCGCATCGAAGCGGTGGCCGGCCAGGGCATGCGCATCCAGCTGCCGCGCACCAAGACCGACCGCAGTCTCAAGGGCAGCACCTATCTGACGCCGGCGCTGTCGCGGCTTTGCCCGGTGGCGGCCTATCTTGACTGGCTGGCGGTGAGCGGCGTGCGCAGCGGTCCGGTATTGCGCGGCATCGATCGCTGGGGCCGCATCAGCGAGGACGCCATCCATGCCGCCAGCATCATTCCTTTGCTCCGCCGCATCCTGGGCGCGGCCGGCATTGCCGATGTTCATCTGTACAGCGCGCACTCGTTGCGCCGCGGCTTTGCCAGCTGGGCCAGCGCCAATGGGTGGGAGCTGCGCGCACTGATGGAATATGTCGGTTGGAAGAACATCAGCTCGGCCTCGCGCTACGTGGATTCGCATGATCCCTATCATCGCGACATGCTGGAGCGCTTGCTGCCGGCCAAGCCTTTGCCTTCACCCGCAATCGATGCGCCAGACAGTTAAGGCCGGCATTTTGACGCAACACGCTGCCGCAAGCATGCCGACAGTGGCAAACTGGCGTCTTTGGAAAACATTGGCTGGCATGCATCTTGATAGAGAGTGCTCACCGACATGGAAGGAATCCACATGAACAAGCTGCACATCGAAGGGCATTTCGACCCCGCCACCAGTACCGTCAGCTATATCGTGCTGGATCGCTCCACCGGACAATGCGCGCTGCTGGACAGCGTGCTGGACTACGACCCCAAGTCCGGACGTACCGCGACGGCCAGCGCCGATCTGCTGATCCGGCGCGTCGGGGAACTGGGCGCCTCGGTCCAGTGGATCCTGGAAACCCATGCCCACGCCGACCACCTGTCGGCGGCTCCCTATCTCAAGCGCAAGCTGGGCGGGCGTATCGCCATCGGCGAACACATTCGCCAGGTGCAGGGTGTGTTCGGCAAGTTGTTCAATGCGGGTGGTGACTTTGCCCGGGACGGCAGCCAGTTCGATCACCTGTTTGCCGATGGCGAACGGTTCCAGATCGGTGAGCTTCATGCCCGCGTGATGCATACACCGGGCCATACGCCGGCCTGTATCACCTATGTCGTGGAAGAAGCCGGCGAGGTCGCGGCCTTCGTCGGCGATACCCTGTTCATGCCCGACTACGGCACCGCCCGCTGCGACTTCCCTGGCGGGAATGCGCGCACCCTGTTCCGCTCCATCCATGAGGTATTGAGTCTGCCGGCGCACACCCGGATCTATCTGTGCCACGACTACCAGCCCAATGGCCGCGCCCTGCAATTCGAGACCACCGTCGCCGAGGAGCGCCAGAACAACATTCATGTGCGCGACGGTATAAGTGAAGAAGAATTCGTCACCATGCGCAGCGCCCGTGATGCCACCCTGGGTATGCCGGTATTGCTGCTGCCTTCGGTGCAAGTGAACATGCGCGCTGGCCAGTTGCCGCCGCCTGAGGACAACGGCGTGCGCTACCTGAAGATTCCGCTGGACGCGGTCTGAACGGCTCCGTCCTCAGCCAATCAGTCTCTCAGTCTATTTGCAGTCCGGATTGCCGTGCGTGCGCAGGCACTGGCTGCGGGTGCAGGCGGCGATGACCTGGTCGCGGCCGTATTCGTTGATGTCGACCGTGACGTAGACCGGGTATTGCTGGTACTCGGTACGGGTGATGTCCTGGCAGACAGTATCGGTACGGTTGCCGTTGGTGACCGAGCTGCAGCGGGTCTGCCCGGTCGGCACCTGGATGGGGCGGGTCCGCATCTCCATGCGGGTCTGGTTGATCACCGGGTATTGCGCGTAGGCCGCCGGTGCACACTGGCTTTCGGTGGCGCGATAGGCTTCGGTGGCACAGCCCGATAGCGCCAGCCCCAGGCACAGCATGGCGAGGTGGTGCCACCCTCCGCCAATCGACCGGAGCGACCGGTGCGACAGGCCAGGTCCGGGCAAGGGGCCGAGGGCGGGCTGGGTGGATTTCATGGGTTCTCCGGCGATCAGGGTAGGCAAAACGGCGACCATGCTACCTCAAATACCGGGCGTCCCGGGGTTTTCAAAGAGCCAGACCCTGCCAGCCGCCCTGCTTCCACTGCACCAGGCCGCTGCCGGCAAAGCGCCACAGGTGCAGCCATCCATGCTCCAGCAACTGCCGCACGATGGCATGGCGGGCGACGATGTCGTCGATGGCCGCCTGCGGGGCGTCCACCACCACCGTCAGCCGCAAGGGCTCATGCACCCACTGCTGGCCGTCATGCAGTGACTGGCGCGACAACCCGATGCGCAGATCGCCGCCATTGCCTTCGAATACGCCGATGGTACCGCCCACCACGTTGTGCAGCAGCTTGTTGCCGCTGCCCAGCCGCACCGGGTCGCTGGTGGAGGCGTGGTACTGCCAGTTGATCCAGTGGGTCACCAGCATGGGCGCGGTCATCAGCAGTTCCAGCACGCTGCCGTCGGTGTCCTGACTGGCGTCGTAATCGTGCAGGAAGCAGCGACCGCCCAGATCCAGCCCACGGCTGCGCGCGCGGGGCGCAATCAGGAAGGCGGCATTGCCGGTGAGCCCCCATTCCGGACGGGTCTCGGCGCCGTCATTGGCGCGCCGGCGCAATGCCTTCAACAGGGCCGGTGGCGTCAGCGTGGCCTGCAGGCCGAGCCGGCCGGCGCGTTCACGGCGCACCCGGTCGCTGGCCTCGGCCAGGGTCGGCTGCAGGGCTTCCCAGCGCTGGCGGGCGTTCGTCGGCAAGAGGTCCAGATCGAAGGCCTCCACCTCGTCGGTGGTGGTGTTGTGCAGGACGGCCAGGAAGCGGCTGTCCTCGGGCATGAGGATCCCCCGCTCCAGCAGGCCGCGCCGCACCTCGCTCTCGTTGAGCAGCTGTGCCAGCGTACGGGCATTGACCTCGCCGGTCTGGCCGCAGCAGGCGCCGCAATCCAGGGCGGCTGCATGCGCATTGTTGGCCGACTGGCTGCCATGGCCCACCAGCAGCACCAGCGGCGCGATCTGCCTATCCAGTCCCATGGCGTGCAGCACCCGCGCGGCCAGGGTGATCTTGTCGGGGAGCGAGATGGCGTTCAGTTGCGGACGGCAGAGCTGGCGGTAACGGCGCGGCAAGCCGTGCAGGTCGTCCCGCGCGCGTTCGGCCTGTCCGGGGCGCAACCACTTCCACAAGCCCCCCAGCGCCGTCACGCCGGCCACCTCGAGGAAGGAAAACGCCGACCCCGGCCAGCGGGTATTGCCCTGCCACTGTTCCTGGGTGGCCAGGGTCTGGCGCCGGCTGCGGCCCACGGCATCGGTCAGCACACTGCTGGGCCGGGCGGCGCCGGCTGGCTGGATGGTATCGCGCACCTGGTAGGCCGGTGCCAGCAGGCCAGGCAATTGCGGTCGACTGGCTTCGCTGGCCAGCGGGGTATAGGCCACCGGCAGGCCGAAGAAACCGGCAAAGCCCAGGGTCTGCGTGCCCGGATGTACGTTTTCCAGGGCGCGGCGCAAGGGCTCGCTGCGCACGTCGATGCAGAAGGCGGCTTGCACCTCGATCGTGGGGGCAGCGCTCGCGGTGGGCTCGCCCTGGCGCTGCAGCTGCTGGGCCAGGCGGCGCTGATAGCCGGCCTCCAGGGCCACCTGCCAGAGTTCGTCCACCAGCAGATCGTGCTGCGCCTGTTGCAACCGTTCCGGCGAACGCGCCCAGGCCTGCTGGACGGTGTGGAAAGCGTGACCGGTCGCGGCATCGTCCTTGCACTCCAGCAGCAAGGCGCCCCAGGCCATGCGGATGGCCAGCAGCTCGCGCAGGTGCTGGTCCTCACCCTGTTCCAGGCGCGCCTGCCAGCCTAGATACGCGCACCAGGAGGCCCAGCCATTGACTGTCAGCAGCACTGCTTCCAGATAATCGGCCCAGACTTCGCTGGGCAGACCCAGGTGCTGCATGACCCAGCGCTCGGCCTCGTGGGCGCTGGGCGGCAAGGCGCGGATCCCGTCGGCGATGTGTGGCAGGCCCATCAACAGGCCGATGCCGTGGTCATGCTCCAGCGTCTCGCGCCAGAAGGCGTAGAGGCCCATGCCGCGCTGCGGCTGCCAATCGGCCTGGTGACGGTCGAAATAGGCGGCGCAGGTCTGGCTGACCTGGTGCGTGATGGCCTGCCGCCAGGACAGCCGGGTATGGCGCTGCGGATCATTGTCCAGGACGTCGATCAGCAAGGGCAGCCGCTGCACCTGGGTGGGCGAGGCCAGCATCGCCAGGCAATGGGCCTCGTCGATGCCACGGTCAGCCGCTTCCTGCGACTGTTGCAGCGCATAGCGCAAGTCGTCGCGGGTGACGCGGCCCTGCTCCCAGGCCTGGCGTAACTGCTCCTGCGGCGGGAAGACCTGGATCCCGCCCAGCAGCAGCATGCGGGCAGCAACCTGGCGCAGCGGCATACCCACGCGGGTCCAGTGGGGATTGACGGCAATGGCGCGATCCAGTGGCCAGGCCGGGGCAATAGCGCCGCAGGCGTCCTGGCAGGCTTGTTCGAGCAGGCGGTCCTGTTGCCCGGCCCAGGCCTGTGCCTGCACCGGCGCGCTGGCCAGCGCTGTCTGGGCATTCTGATGGAAGGCATTCATGGGTGTTCTCCTTGTGATCCGGATCTGGCTGGCTCAATGCCGGGCATCGCCCAGCAAGCTGGGCGCGGTCTGCGTTGTACCCTGATTAGTCTGTTGATTTGCGGCCGCACGGCGCGCTTTGGGCGCCCAGTCGGATGGCCACAGGGTCAAGGCCAGGCGGGTGTAGGCCTCATCCAGGTAGAAGCCGGCGTAACTGCGGCGACGCCATGCCGCCATGGCTTGCGGGCGAAGCTGCAGCAAGCCCATGCAGACATACAGGGCCAGCATGGTCAGCAGCGCCAGCACGCCGTAGCCGGTGCGGGGGAAATCGACGATCTGGAGCGGCAACCAGTGCGCCGCGAGGGCGGCCAGCGTCAGGCCGGCGGCGCCACCCAACCCCAGGCCGACGCTGCGCAGGCGTGACCCTTCCGGCCGCTGCGGCAGCCACAACAAGGGTGCCCAGGCCAGGGCCAGCACCCCGCTCCACCACCACGGCCAGGCCGCATGGGGACTGACGTTTTGCAGGGCCAGGACCAACGCAGCGCTGAGCAGTGGTGCTGCGACCACGCTGGCCGTGGATGGCAGGGCCGGCGCATGCAGGGCTTGCAGCCGGGTGTCCCGCACCACCGACGACGCGGACAGGAAGGCATGCGCCTTGTACAGTGAATGACCGATCAGATGCAGGGCCGCGAACATGTACAGGCCGGCAGCGCATTCGAGCAGCATGAAACCCATCTGCGCCACGGTGGACCACGCCAGCTTCACCTTGATGCTGATGCGTGTGAGCATGACCAGCCCGGCCAGCAGCACCGTCCCGCCACTGACCACCAGCAGCACGCTGCGCGCGGCCACGGCCTGCTCCAGCAGCGGTGCAAAGCGCACCAGCACGAAGCCGCCCAGGTTGACCACGCCTGCATGCAGCAGGGCCGAGACCGGCGTGGGCGCCTCCATCACCTGGATCAGCCAGCCATGCACCGGCAGCAAGGCGGTACGCAGGATCACCGCCAGCACCAGGCAGAGTGCGCTCAGCTGCAGGCCCGGGGACATGCCATGTTGCTCCGCGTGAGGCAGGTGAGCCAGGTGAGACCAAAGCGCCGGCAACGAACCGCTGCCGACCGCCGACCACGCCAGTGCGGCCGCTGCGACCAGCAGCACATCGGCCAGGCGGTCGGCGATGCGTTTCTTGTATGCCGCCAGGCGCGCAAAGGGCCGGTCCGGGTAGAAGCACAGCAGCTTTTCCAGCGCCAGACCGACCAGCGCCCAGGCGGCGATGAGCACCAGCCAGTGGTCCGCCAGCTGCAAGAGGTGCACGGCCATCAGCACCACCGACAGGGCCGCGATGTAGGGGCGCTGACCGCCCTCCCCCTGCAGGTAGCGAGCCGAAAAGCTGCCGATCACCGTACCCAGGCCCTGCACCAGCAGCGCCAGCACCAGACCGAGGGTGGACGTGCCCAGAACCCCGGGCCAAGGAGCAGCATGGCGGTCGAAGAACAAGGCCGCTACGGCCAGCGACAATGCCAGCAACAGCGCCAGGCCTGACAGGGCCTGGTAACAACGCCACAGACGCATGGGTGGCAACGAGGTGGCGGCCGCCAGGGTGGCCATGGCGAACATCAGCCCCGGGGCTACCCAGGCCGCGCAGGAAAGTACGGAAATGGTGGTCATGACAGGAAGCCTCATGCAGTGCGATGGCCGGATGATGCTTGTCAACGATCGTTCTGTAAATTACATTTATATGAACAAATCAATCGATAAAAAAGAACGATGCGACTAGAACAGCTTAATTTCCATCATCTGCGCTATTTCTGGCGCGTCGCCAAGCTCGGCCATTTGACCCGCGCGGCGGAAGAGCTCCATACCTCGCAATCGGCGGTGTCGGCCCAGATTCGTCAGCTGGAAAAGCAGCTGGAAGAAGATCTCTTCATCCGCGAGGGCCGTCGACTGAGCCTGACCGATACCGGTCAACTGGTCTTCACCTATGCCGACAATATCTTCGGCCTGAGCCAGGAAATGCTGGGCCGCCTGGAAGGCCGCTCCGCCGGCATCACCCGGCTGCGGGTGGGCAGCGTGGCGACGCTGTCGCGTAACTATCAGGAAAACTGGCTGAGGCCGATCATGTCGGACGCCAGCGTGTCGCTGACCCTGGAATCGGGCTTGCTGGAGGGCCTGCTGGAGCGCCTGGTGCAACACCAGCTGGACGTGGTCCTGGCCAACGAGACGGTGCCCTCCGACCCGGATCGTCCGCTGCACTGCCGTTTCCTGGGCAGCCAGGCAGTATCGGTGGTGGGCCCGGCGCAGCGCTGGGAAAGCCGCAGCCTGCGTATCCCGCAAGATCTGGAAGGCGTGGATATGGCCCTACCCGGGCCGCGCCACGCACTGCGCATGCAGTTCGACGCCCTGTGCATTTCCAACGACGTGCGCCCCCGCATGCGCGCCGAAGTCGACGACATGGCCATGCTGCGACTGATCGCCCGCGACAGCGGCTGGCTGACCGTCCTGCCGGAAGTGGTGGTGCAGGATGAACTGCGCAACGGCACCCTGGTCGTGGCCGGGCAGACCAGTGAACTGGTCGAAAGCTTCTATGCCATCACCACGCCCCACCATCATCACGCCGAATGGCTAGACAAGCTGCTCGGCCCCGGGCCTGGGCCGCGCGAGGCAGGAAGCGTACCTCCGCCAAGTGAAAATCCATAGATGACTGCTATTGCTGTATTGGCAATGATTGCATTTCATGCATGTGGCTCAATAGCACTGTTGTCATTGGGGTAATAGCGTACACTGGGGCAGTTCAGGATGAGCTTTGTCAAAGCCACCTGCTCCACGATAAGAACGCGGCGGGGAAGATGAGAAAGGCACTTTTCAGGTATCGCAACGAGCTGGTCCGGATCGAGCTCAAATGTCCGGCCAGCCCAGACGGCGGCGCTACAGGCGGCAATGGAAGAACCGGTGTCGGTGGCTGGACCTGGGATCTCTACATCAATGGCGAACTGCAGTTTTGCGGACAAGACGCGCCTTTCGCGTTTGCCGAAGAAGCCATGGCGGCCGCCAGACAGGCCAGTTGTCGGATGATCGATCTGCTGCACGCTGCATCCTGAATCATCCGGGCGAGGACCGCGCCAACACCGGTCCGCCCGCTGCCTCCTTGTGCGACCTCTGCAGCAGTCCTGCCCACCCTCCCGCCTGCAGTCCCGCCTCTTTCTGGCCCCTTTCCTGAAATCCTTGCGTTGTCCGCTTGCGGCCATTATTATATATTTTAATATATTATCTTTTTTGATATTGAAAGCGCATGAGCAACGTAACCCCGCTACGCGCCGATCAGATGCGCCAGGCCGCCGGTGAAGCGGTGACCGCCCTGAAAGTCCTTGCCAACGAAGACCGCCTGCTGCTGATGTGCCAACTGTCGCAGCAGGAGATGTGCGTCAGCGAACTGGAGGAAGCGCTTGATATCCGGCAGCCCACCCTGTCGCAACAATTGGGCGTGCTACGCAACGAGGGCGTGGTTGCTACCCGCCGCGACGGCAAGCGCGTCTACTACCGTGTGGCCGATGAACGGCTGCTGGCGATGCTCGAGCTGATGTACCAACTCTACTGCCCGAAGGAATGAACATGCACATTGCGTGGAACAGTTTTACCCCCGGCGGGGCGCTGGTGGGCGGTATGCTGATCGGGGCCGCTGCCGCCCTGCTGGTGCTTTTCACTGGCCGCATTGCCGGTATCAGCGGCATCGTGGCCGGGCTGCTGCAGCCCCCCTCGCGCGACACCGGCTGGCGCGTCCTGTTCGTGCTGGGACTGTTGCTGGCGCCGCTGCTCTATGGCGCCATCACTGCTCTGCCCGCGGTGCGCATCGACGCCGGCCACCCGCAGGTCGCGCTGGCCGGCTTGCTGGTGGGGGTGGGCACGCGCTACGGTGCCGGCTGCACCAGCGGACATGGCGTCTGTGGCTTGTCCCGCTTTTCTCCGCGGTCGGCAGTTGCCACTGCCAGCTTCATGGGCGCCGGCTTCGTCAGCGTCTACCTGCTGCGCCACCTGGCCGGATTCTGAGTTCACCCTCCATGGATGCAAAGATGAATAACAAAGAGATGCTCGCTGCGCTCGCTGCAGGGGTAGCCGGCCTCCTGTTCGGCCTGGGACTGATCGTCTCCGGCATGGCCGATCCGGCCAAGGTACTCGGCTTCCTTGATCTGGCGGGGGCGTGGGATCCTTCGCTGGCCTTCGTGATGGGTGGAGCGATCGGGGTCGGTGTGATCGCCTTCGCGCGCGCCCGCAAGATGCAGCAATCGCTGCTGGGACAGCCCATGCAACTGCCCGCTGCCACGCGCATTGTCCGGCGCCTGATTCTGGGCAGTCTGCTATTTGGGGTCGGCTGGGGAATCGCCGGCATCTGCCCGGGCCCGGCACTGGTGCTGCTGGGTGAGGGAGAACGGAAAGGGATGGTCTTCGTGGTCGCGATGCTGGCCGGGATGGTGCTGTTCCGATGGCTGGAGAGCAGGTCACGCCACGGCAGTCAGGGCTAAACGTAGAGGTTCATGCCCTCTGCGGGATTTGCACCCGGCCTGCCGCGGCGTCGTGTCGCTGCCGGTCAACTGTGGCCAGCGGCCTGGAACATCCCCAGCAAGGAAACGCCACCGATAAGTGCCACCACCGCAATGGCGGCAACGATTGCGATGGCAGTCTTGGGCTTGCGATCGGACATGATGTTCTCCTTCTGGTGATGGTGCTATGTCAGGCTCTGCAGCCTTTGCTGTGTCAGCGGAAACGAATAGGCGATCCTGCAGCCCAGACTAGCAGAGCGCTAAAACCTGCGGCATCGGCCACTACCGCGAGCGGCCCATCATCCCGTCTGTCATCCTCGTGGGATTGCAGGAAGTCAGCGCCTGTCAGTTCCTTCACCAAGCGTCAAACAAATGCGAATTGCCCTCATTTTCGCTAATTGTCATGGCATTCTCGCCGCCCCACCCCTAGAATCTGCGCCATTCCGACACCTCGCCTACTGCACTGCCATGCCCAGATTCCATCTCGAACATCACAAGGTCGATGCCATTTCCTGGCTGCGTGCCGCCGTCCTGGGTGCCAATGACGGCATCGTCTCTACTGCCAGCCTGCTGGTGGGCGTGGTGGCCGCCAACGCCAGCCACGAAAACGTATTGCTGACGGGCGTGGCTGGCCTGGTGGCTGGAGCCATGTCCATGGCCACCGGCGAATATGTCTCCGTGCATTCCCAGGCCGATGGCGAAAAGGCGGCCTTGAGCCAGGAAAAGGAAGAACTGGCGACCGACCCCGAGGGCGAACATCGCGAGTTGATGGCGATCTACATGCGTCGTGGCCTGAAGCAGGAAACCGCGCACCAGGTAGCGACCCAGTTGATGGCCCACGACGCCCTGGACGCCCATGCCCGCGATGAGCTGGGCATCTCCGAAACCACCACCGCGCGTCCGGTACAGGCTGCGCTGGTCTCGGCGCTGAGTTTCGCGGTGGGCGCAGCCCTGCCGCTGGCCGTGGTATGGCTGGCCCCTGCAGGCGTGCTGCTGGAGGCGATCGTGATCGCTGCCCTGTTGTCGCTGGCGGTGCTGGGCGCGGTCGCGGCCCGGACCGGGGGCGCCAACCTCTGGAAGGGTGCCTTGCGAGTCAGCCTGTGGAGCTCGCTGGCCATGGCCAGCACAGCGGCCATCGGTTCATTCTTTGGCGCGGCTGTCTAGACGGGCCAGCTCGGTCACAGCCAGCCCAGCCATTGCCCCCAGACCAGTCGCCCCAGATAGCGTGAGGGCAGCAGTGTGAAGAGCCCCGCCACCAGACAGGCGCCGACATAGATGCCCTGCATGGTGCGCCGATGCTGGACGATGTCTCCGCGCCTGGCTGCGGTGATGGCGCGATAGAGCCCCACCCCGGTCAACGGCACCAACAGATGCAGGAGCGAAAATCCGCCGACATTGGGCAAGTCATGCGAACGGATGAAGAGCGCTGACAGCGCGGTGCTGACCATGCAGCCCAGCCAGCCATAACCGAGGACGCGATGCCAGCGCGGACGTACCGTGCGCCCCAGGCGGGTCCAGAGGGCGAGCGGACCGATTGCCGCGGCACACAGCGCAGCACTCAGGTGTAGGGTGACGATGGGGGTCGGGGACATGGCGGTTTCCGGTAAAACGATGGACCCGATTGTCACGGCTGTGCCCACGCGTCGCCAGCGTCATGCGACCAGATGCAGATTGCCTTGCCTGAAATGCTGCCAACGGGAGCAGCCGTGCCTCCACCGTTCAGACTACTGCCTTCAGGAACTCGACTGGGGCTCGCGGACTACCTTTCCTCCCCCACCAGCTCCCGCACCCGCCGCGCCAGCACATCGGCTGCGAACGGCTTGGTCAATACCTGCATGCCCCGTTCCAGGTGGCCGTGGTTGAGCACCGCGTTCTCGGCATAACCGGTCACGAACAGCACCGGCAAATCCGGTCGCGGCGCGCGGATGGCGTCGGCCAGTTGGCGGCCATTCATGCCATTGGGCAGGCCGACGTCGGTGATCAGCAGGTCCAGCTCCGGATAGGCTTGCAGCAGCTTCAGGGCCGTCGGGCCGTCTTCGGCCTCCAGCACGCTGTAGCCCAGGTCGGACAGGACCTCCACGGTCACCATGCGCACCAGCGGTTCATCGTCCACCACCAGGATGGTCTTGCTGCCTGGCGCTGCCGTGGCACCGGCTTCGTCCGGCATGAGCAGGTCTTCTTCGCCCGCCTGGCCGTGGTGCCGCGGCAGGTAGATGCAGATCGTGGCGCCCTGGCCCAGTTCGGAATAGATGCGTACCGCACCGCCCGACTGGCCGGCAAAGCCATACACCATGGACAGGCCCAACCCCGTCCCCTGCCCCGTGGGCTTGGTGGTGAAGAAGGGATCAAAGGCACGCGCCACCACGTCCGGCGACATGCCGGTGCCGGTATCGCTCACGCATAGGGACACATACTGGCCCGGCGTCACACCGCGCTGCATGGCCGCCATGTCGTCCAGCCAGCGGTTGGCGGTCTCGATGGTGAGGCGGCCCCCATGCGGCATGGCGTCGCGGGCATTGATGCAGAGGTTGAGCAAGGCGTTTTCCAGTTGACCGACGTCCACGAAGGTATGCCAGAGCCCGCCGGCGGCAATGGTTTCCACCGTGATGGCCGGGCCGACGCTGCGGCCGATCAGTTCGTGCATGTCGGCCACGATGCGATTGAGATCGGCGGGCTTGGGGTCCAGCGTCTGGCGTCGCGAAAACGCCAACAGGCGCTGGGTCAGCGCGGCAGCACGCTTGACGGCGGACTGGGCGCCGTTGAGGTGACGTTCGATGTCGCTGATGCGGCCCTGGGCCATGCGTACCTTCATCAGCTCCAGGCTGCCGCTGATGCCGGCCAGGATATTGTTGAAGTCGTGCGCCAGGCCACCGGTCAGTTGCCCCACCGCTTCCATCTTCTGCGCCTGGCGCAGGGCTTCCTCGGCCTCCAGCAAGGCGGTGGTGCGTTCCTGGACACGCTGTTCCAGGGTCTCATTGAGCGCGCGCAAGGCGGCCAGGGCGCGGTCGCGCTCGGCTTCGACGGCGCGCCGGCCTTCGATATCCATCAACACGCCGGGGAAGGTGCTGGGCACGCCATCCGGGGTGAGTTCGACGCGGCCGTTGGCTTCCAGCCAGTAATAGCGGCCATCGCGTCGACGCGTGCGGTACTGGTGGGCGTAGGTGCCGCCCCGGGCCAGGGTTTCGCGGATGCGGGCCGACAGCAGCTCGCGGTCGTCGGGGTGCACCGCCTCCATGACATCGGCGATGCACAGGCGCGACAGGTCGCGCTCCGGCGCCAGGCCGAAAGCCACGGCAAAGCCCTCGTCGACGTTCAGGCGGTCCGAGGGGATGTCCCAGATCCAGGTGCCGATGATGGCGCCGGCTTCCAGGGCCAGTTGCACGCGCTGGACGTTTTCGCGCAAGGCAGCCTCGGTCCGGCGACGCGCCGTCACGTCCCGGAACAGGACCGAGACCTGGCGCATTTCCACCGGGCCCACGCGCGTGGCGGAGACCTCGATATGACGACCGACAGCCTTGAATTCCTGCTCGAAACGCAGCGGCTGGCCGGTCAGCAGGACCTGTCCATACACATCCAGCCAGACCTGGGCATTCTCGGGCTCGATTTCACGCAGGCGCTTGCCGACGATGCCCTCGATGCCGGTATGACGGTAATAGCCGGAGTTGGCCTCGATGTGGACATAATCGCTCAAGGGGCCATCCGGCCCATCGATGAACTCGATGATGCAAAAACCATCATCGATAGCCTCCAGCAAGGCGTGACGATAGGCACTGCTGAGGGGGCTGTTCCCCTCCATTGCCGGTTGCTGATCCAAAATAATGCCCTTCCTGATCGTACTGTCTTCGTACTGTATTCGTACTTGCCTTCGTACGGGTCGATTGACTGCCTGCGTCCACCCACTTGCGCCGCCACGGTAGAGCTTGGTGGCAAGCTTATCGGAAAGCTTGGCGTCGCGGCCACTTTCCGAGACAAATCCCCTGCCATGACAGGCCAGCTTGCCGCACGTAAAATGGCAGCCTGCCGCTTCCTGGCAGATTCATTCTTGTTGATTGGCTTCTATGACTCAAGGTCTGCCCGAAACGCTCCCGCTGGCGCAAAATATTCCCGCGCGGCTGGATCACCTCGTCCTCAATACCCACTACGACATCGACGTGGCCCATGCCCAACTGCAGGCGCTGGGCTTTACGCTCACCCCGCGCGGCTATCACACACTGGGCTCGGTCAACCATCTGGTGATGTTCCCCGGCGGCTACCTGGAGTTGATCGGCCAGCCCCGCGACAGCGACAAGGTGCGCCAGGAAATCCTGGACAGCCCGCTGGGCCTCGACGGCCTGGTCTATGCGGTGGCCGACGTGCCGGCCTGCCACGACGCCTGGCAGGCACTGGGCCTGGCGGTGCAGCCGGTGCAACACTTCTCGCGGCCGGTGCTGCTGGACGGGGTTGCCACCGATGCCCGTTTTTCCACCGTGCGCCTGATTCCCGGCCAGTTCGCCGCAGGCCGTGTCTACGCCTGCCATCACTTCACGCCGGAACTGGTGTGGCGCCCTGAATGGATGGGCCATGCCAATGGCGTGCAGGGCCTCACCAGCATGCTGGTGACCGATGCCGATCCCGAAGCAACCCGGGCCGCCTATGCCCGCCTGGGGGAATGGGAAGACGGCTTCGCACTCGAATTTGCCGATGCCGCTGGCTTGCAGGCGCGCTTCGGTGCGCTGGCCGCCTATGCACCGCAGCGCCCGGCGGCTTTCGCGGCGCTGCGCTTTGCAGGCGGCGACCTCGCGCGCATCAGCGCTGGGGCCCAAGCCCTGGGGCTGCCGCTGCACCAGGAGCCGCAACGGCTGGTGGTGGCCCTGCCGGCATTCCAGGCGCTGTTCGAATTCCAGGCCTAGCGCAGTTGCAGGCTAACGTGCGTCGGCCGCAGCATGCGGGGCGCAATCGTCGGGTATCTTCTCGCCGGGGGTGATCAGCGGAATCACCGCTGCCACCGGTGCCACCAGCGCCAGGGCGGCGGCCGCGCCGGCCCGTGCAGCCAGGCCTTCCTTGCTGGCACCGATGTCGGGCTTGGCGAAACTGCCCCGCACATACAAGGGGGTGCGCAGCGACAGGATGCGAACCTGCTTGGTGCGCGGATAGACGTTCAGTGCCAGCTTTTCCTGTCCCAGATCGACTTGGCCGGTGATGTCGATGGCCGCGTCCTCGGTATTGAGGATGCCGTGCAGGACCTGCGCCACGCCCTCCTTGATCGTCACGTCGGCGGCGCCGCACAGCAGTTTGACCTGCTGGTCGCGGTACATCTTGGCAAAGACTGCGTTGGCCAGGTTCAGACCGGCAGCTTCCAGGATGAACTGGCTGATGGTGCCCTGGCTCAGATCGGCCTTGATCCGCCCGTCGGCGCTGGCCAGCATGGCGGCGACCGAGTTGCCGCTGCCGTTGAGGCTGGCCTGGCCGTCCAGCTTGCCGAAGCTGGCGTCGATCCTGGCCAGTTTCGGAAACAGCTGGCGCACCTGCACCCCATGCAGGTTCACTTGCAAGCTTGAACGGATGTCGTTCTGGCGGCCATCGAGCGTGACTTCGCCGTCCCCCTTGCCACCGGCCATGGCAAATTGCAGGGGCGCGACGGTTAGCACTTGGTCCTTCAGCCGCAGGGTGGTGCTGGCGTCCTGCCAGTCCAGCCCACCATGCAATTGCACGCGACTGGCCTTGAGTTCGATGTCGGCATCCAGCCTGGCCCAGCGCTGCGGCTGCGCCGGGCGTTCGGGCAGCACACGATCCTGGCGCTTGCCTTCGCTTTTACCCTCTTTTTTGCCCTCTTTCTGCTTGGCACCGGCGGCCGGCACGTAATCCTCCAGCCGCAACAGATCGGCGTGCGCGGTCACGCTCAGGTGGTTCTTGGGCGGACCGCGGTAGTAATGGGCGTCCCCGGCGAAATCACTCTCACCGACCTTGCCGGTGAAGCGTTCATAGCGCCAGTCCCAGGCCTTGGTGGCGTTATCACGATCGGTTCTGCCCGCGCCCGCGGCCTCAGCCCGCTGGATGGTCAGGCTGCCCTGGGTGCTGAACGCACGCGTGGCCGGCAGGGGAACGCCGCTGGCGGCATAGAGCCGGTCGAGGCTGTCGCCACTCAGGCGGATCTGCAGGTCGGCACGCCGCAGTTGATGAGGATTGACGAGATTGCCGCTGATCACGGTGTGGACTTCGCCCACGTCGCCCTGCGCCTGCAGGGGATAGACGCTGCCCTCGTTGAGCAGGTCGGGCAAGGGGCCGCCGCGCAATTGGCCCTGTATGTCAGCCTCACCGTAGCGGCCCGATACCGCTGCCTGCAGGACCAGTCCAGGCGGGCTGTCGCTGCCCTCGGCGGTGCGCATGGCGGCCGCACTCAGGGGGCGGGCGTCGAAGCGCAGGTCCAGGTCCAGCGGCTGGTCCACATAGCGGATCTGGGCATGGTCGAAGACGATCTGGTGGATGTCGAAGCTCCAGCGCGAACGTGGCTGGTCGGAGAAGCGCCAGTTCTTGCGGCGCTCGTCGGCCCGTTCCATGACCAGGTCCAGGCCGGTCACATGCATGTCGGTGATATGCCAGTGCCAATGCAACAGCGGGAGCGGGGAAAAATGCAGGTCCAGCAGACTGGCCCGGACCAGATGATCGGCGCTCTGCGCCCAGTCCGGGTTCCCGATCTGCAGGTCGCGCGCGGTAAAGTGCAGTTGCGGCAGCCAGGATCTGTCGCTTTGGGGTGTGGCCGGGGCCAGCGACCAGGACAGGCTGATCGGGCCATCGACCCGTATTTCCCGGGCCAGCATGGTGGAGAGCTGGCGACTGATCCAGGGCTTGGCCAGGTTCCAGTCGAACAGCGCCACCAGCAGGGCCAGCAAGGCGGCCAGCGCCACCAGCGCGGTCACGCACCAGGTCAGCAGGCGGCCCAGCCTGGCCAGCATTGGCCTTCCAGGCAGCCTTACCGGGTGCACGCGCATCTCCGCCCTCCTTCACTTTGCATGGTTCTGTCCTGACCGCTTAGGTTTCATCCAAACGCGACAGTATCAGCTGTAGGACCGTTGCTGGCTATAGGAGAAGCGGCCGGCCGCTTGTCAGAGGGATGGCAGGCCCAGGGCTCAGAACACCACGCCGGAACCCAGGATGATGTTGGCGTAGGGGGTGCATTCGCCGGTGCGGATCAAGGCCTTGGCGCGGGCACTCTGGCGCTTGAAGTCTTCATGCGGGACGCTGCGCCTGCCGGCCAGTCCCAGCGCTTCGACCTGGGCGGCCAGAGCGGGACTGACGGTCTGCATTTCGTCGGCGACGACGTGGAATTCGACCTGCAGTTCGCTCAGCACCGTCTGCAGCACGGTCATGAAGTCCGGCACGCCGCGCGTGACCGCAAGGTCGATCACAGGGACGCCGGCCGGTGCCGGCAAGCCGACGTCGCCGATGACCAGGGTGTCGCCATGGCCCATGGTGGCAATCAGCTGGGAGATGGCGGCGTTGAGCAAGGCGGTCTTTTTCATGGCATTCCTGGCAGAGAAATCAAATGATCAGAGCACGACTTCGTCGCGTGTCGGGATGGAGGTCTGGGCACCGATGCGCGTCACGCTCAGGGCAGCAGCGGCCTGGGCGTAGGCGATGGCGTCGAACGGGTCGCGCCCCTGGGCGATGGCGCCGATGAAGCCGCCGATGAAGGTATCGCCTGCAGCCGTGGTATCGACCGCCTGCACCTTGCGCGCCGGCAGATGGTCTAGCCGGCCATCGGCGAAGGCGCCGTAGACGCCCTTCTCACCCAGGGTGACCACCACATTGCGGGCGCCCAGCGCATGCAGGCGCGCGGCCAGTTGCGGGATGTCGTCGGAGTTGGCCACGGTACGCTCTTCGGCCAACATGGCGGCTTCGATCTCATTGAGGATCAGGTAATCGACCTTCTGCAGCAGTTCGCGAGGCAGTGCCTGGGCCGGCGCCGGGTTCAGCACCACGGTCTTGCCCAGGGAGTGGGCCAGCTCGATGGCGTGGATCACGGTGGGGATGGGGACTTCCAGTTGCAGCAGCACGATGGAGGCCTGTTCGATCAACGGGCGGGCGCGTTCGATGCGTTCCACGTCCAGGCGGCCATTGGCGCCGGCGGCGATGACGATGCTGTTCTGAGCGTTGGCATCGACCATGATGGAGGCAATGCCGGTGGCTTCGCCTGCCACCTCGTCGAGGTAGCGGTCATCGATGCCGCAGGCGGTAATGGACTGGCGCATCTGGGCGCCGAAGGCATCGTCGCCCACGCAGGCCACCATGGCCACGGCGGTACCGGGTGCGGCCAGGCGGGCGCAGGCCACGGCCTGGTTGGCGCCTTTGCCGCCGGGGATGGTCATGAATTTGTCGCCCGCCAGGGTTTCTCCCGGCATGGGCATGCGGGGCACGCGTAAAACCAGGTCCATGTTGACGCTGCCGATGATGACGATCATGTGCTTTCTCTTATCTCTTGATCTTGTTGTCGAACGGGGCGGTCGAGCCCCGCAGTTGCAATTGTGGCGCCACCGTCTCGCGGCGCGCCGGCAGGTCAGGGTCGGCGATGCGTTCCAGCAGGAACTGCGCCGTCAGGTTGCCCAGCCTGCGGGTGTTCTGGGCCACCGTGGTCAGGGGCGGATGAACGAACTGGGCCAGTTCGATGTCATCGAAGCCGACCACCGAAAGCTGGCCCGGCACGTCGATCTGCAATTCGCCCGCGGCACGCAGCACGCCGATGGCCATCATGTCGTTGCAGCAGAAGATGGCGTCGGGACGCGCATCGGCGGGACGCTCCTGCAGCAGTCGCATGGCCGCCTGGTAGCCGCCGATGCCGCTGAAGTCGGCATGCAGCAGGTCATTGGGCGCAAGCTTGCCACCGCCCTCTTCCAGCGTCTGGCGGAAACCCTGCACTCGCTCGTCGGACAGGTCCAGCCCCTGCGGGCCGGCGATGCAGGCCACGTGGCGCCGCTTCAGGTCCAGCAGATGACGGGCTGCCAGGCTGCCGCCGAGGGCGTTGTCGGTGCTGACCAGATCGATGTCCAGTTCCCTCGGCGCTCGGTCCAGCAGCACGGTGGGGATGTCCAGCTTGCCGGCCGGGTTCAGGTCGGACTGGTTCAGCGTGGCGAGGATGAGGCCGTCGCAGCGCTTGGTCTGCAAGACCAGCAGATAGTCGCGCTGCTTGGCCGGGTCATCGTCGGAATTGCACAGGATGACGCTGTAGCCGGCGCCATAGCAGTGATCCTCGATGCCCCGCGCCAGCTCCGAAAAGTACGGGTTGGTGTTGTTGGGGATGATCAGGCCGATACTGCCGGTGACCTTGCTGCGCAGCGAACGCGCCAGCGCACTGGGCACGTAGTCCAGTTCCTTGACCGCGGCCAGCACGCGCTCCTTGGCCTCCGGACTGACCGGGCGGGTCTGGTTGAGCACGTGCGAGACCGTGGTGTAGGACACCCCGGCCAGCCTGGCGACATCCTTGATGGTAGACATGGCGTGGGTGCTGCCGTCAGCGAGCGTGGCGCTGGCCACGACGACGATAGGTGTCCAGGATCACGGCCACCACGATGACCGCGCCGGTGATGATGCGCTTCATCGGCTCGCTCACGCCTACCTGCGCCAGGCCGGCTTCCAGTACCGAAATGATCAGCACGCCGATGAAGGTGCTGACGATGGAGCCACGCCCGCCCATGAGGCTGGTGCCGCCGATGACCACGGCGGCGATCACCTGCAGCTCCATGCCCACGCCGCCGTTGGGATCGGCCGCTTCCAGGCGCGACACCTGGAACAGCGCCGCGATGCCGGCCAGCCCGCCCATCAGGGCGAAGGCCAGGATCTTGCTGGGGTTGGGATTGACCCCCGACAGGCGCACCGCTTCTTCGTTGGTGCCGATACCGATCCAGTAACGCCCCAGCACGGTCCGCGTGAGCACCAGTTGCGCAATGATGACGATGGCGATGGCCGAGAGGAAGGCCGGCGACATGCCAAACAGCACTGGCGAGCTGATCACGTCCACGGCGCTGCCGATGTATTCGGTGCGCGAGTTGGTGACCTGGTAGGCCAGGCCGCGGGCGATTTCCAGCACGCCCAGCGAAACGATGAAGGACGGAATGCGCCAGTGCACCGACACCAGCCCGGTCAGCGTGCCGCACAGGGCCGCTACCACCACGCCCAGGGGGGCGGCGGCGTACAGCGGCCAGCCCCAGCGCACCATGGCCATGGACAGCATGGAGGCCGCCAGCGCCATCACCGAGCCGACCGACAGGTCGATACCGCCGATGATGAGGATGAAGGTCATGCCCACCGACATCACCACCAGCGGCGGGATGTCATTGGAGAGCGTGATGAAGGTGGCCGCACTGAGGAAGTTTTCGCTCAGGAAGGCGAACATCACGCACATCGCCAACAGCGCGGCGATGAGGCCCAGGTAGTTCTTGAAACCGGCCAGGTAGGCCGCTTGCCGGCTGGCGGCAGGAGTGGAGGTAGAGGAAGTTTGCATCTGTCTCGTCAATTCTTGGCAGTTGAAGTTCTGGCTGGGCGCAGGCGGCCCGCTCAGGCCGTGTTGCCGGCCACATGGGCCGCTTCGGCGGCTTCCTGGCGTCCGACATAGCCACTGAAGGCAGCCGCCAGGATGCGCTCCTGCGACCAGTCGTCACGGCTGAAGGTGTCGGCGATGCGGCCGGCGCTCATGACGGCGATGCGGTCGCAGATCTGCATCAGTTCGCGCAGGTCGCTGGAGACCACCAGCAGGCCCTTGCCCTGTGCCGCCAGTTCGGCGAAGAGGCGGTAGATATCGGACTTGGCGCCGATGTCGATGCCCCGGGTGGGCTCGTCGAAGAGCATGATCGGGCAATCGCGGTACAGCCAGCGTGCGATCACCACCTTCTGCTGGTTGCCACCGGAGAGTTCACCGGCAGCCTGCGCCACGCCGGCACTGCGGATGCGCAGTTTCTTCACATAGTCGCGGGCGACGTCGGCTTCGGCCGCGTGATCCAGCATGCCACCCCGGCTGACCCGGCCCAGGTGGGCCAGCGACGTATTCACGCTGATGGCTTGCGGCAGCAGCAGGCCCTGCCCTTTGCGGTCTTCGGTGACCATGGCGATGCCGGCCTTGACCGCGTCCTTGGGACTGCGGATGCGGGCCGGTTGCTGGCCGTCGCCGATGAAGACTTCACCCTGGTCGGCGCGATCGGCGCCGAAGATCAGGCGCAGCAGTTCGGTGCGGCCCGAGCCGATCAGCCCGGCGACGCCCAGCACCTCGCCGGCATGCAGGGCAAAGCTGGCCGGCTGTACCACGCCGGCCCGACCCAGCCCGCGCACGCGCAGCAGGGGCGCGCCGATGCGGCGATGGCCGGCGTCCAGATCGACCTTGGTCAGTTCGCCGGCCATCAGTTGCACCAGTTGCTCGGTGGAGTAACGGCCGATGTCGTCATTGCAGACCAGCTTGCCGTCACGCAGCACCACGATACGGTCGGCGATGCGTTTCAGTTCTTCCAGCCGGTGCGAGATGTAGATGATGGCCACGCCTTCGGCGCGCAGGCGCTCGATGCGCCAGAACAGCAGTTCCACCTCGCGGTTGGTCAGCATGGCCGTGGGTTCGTCCAGGATCAGGCAACGGCAGCTGCCGATCAGGTTGCGGGCGATCTCGACCATCTGCTGATGGCCCAGACCCAGGTCGCCGACCGGCGTCCACGGGTCCAGTTCGCCCAGGCCGACCACTTCCATCTGGGTACGGGCGGCCTCGGCCAGCTTCTTGCGGTCGATCCAGCCGAAGCGACGCGGCAGCTTTTCCAGGAACAGGTTTTCGGCAATCGACAGCGTGGGGATCAGGTTCAGTTCCTGCATCACCATGCGGATGCCCAGCGCCTCGGCCTGGGTGCGCGACACCGGTTGATAGGCTTGGCCATCCAGGGTCATCTGGCCGGCACTGGCATCGACCAGGCCGCAGATGATCTTGGACAGCGTACTCTTGCCGGCACCGTTTTCGCCGGTCAGGGCCAGCACCTGGCCTGGATGCAGATCCAGGTCGATGCCGTCCAGTACCGGTGCGGCATAGCTCTTGCCGATGCCGGACAGGGTCAGCAAGGCGGCGGTTCGGGAGGGGGAGTCGTTGGGCTGCATGGGTCTTTGGCGCGCATGGAGCGGCGGCAGAAAGGACGATGAGAAAGCAAAGGCCTGCGCCGCAGAACGGGCGCAGGTACCTTGCAAGTGAGGCGCGGGGGGCTGCACTAGCGCACCAGTGCAGGCCTGCGCCGCGCTTGCCGCCAGCTTACTTGGTGACCAGCGAGACCTTGGTCTCGACCACGCCACCCAGGGCGCTTTGCGGCTTCTTCTCGGAAACCGCCTTCAGGGCGGTTTCGATGCCGAACACGGCCTGCTGCTGGGCGAACTGGTCGACAGTGGCCAGCACGCGGCCATCCTTCAACATCGGCTTGATGGCGTTGATGTTGTCGTAGCCGACCAGTTGCACCTTGCCGGTCTTGCCGGCGGCGCGGATGGCGGCCACGGCGCCCAGCGCCATGTTGTCGTTGCCGGCCAGGATGGCCTTGATGTCCGGATGGGCGTTCAGGATGGAGGCGGCGACCTTGTTACCCTGGTCGATTTCCCATTGGCCGGACTGCACGGTCACCACGTTGGCGCCGACGTCTTTCATGGCATCCTGGAAGCCCAGGGTGCGCTGCTGCGCGTTGAAGGTGGTGGAGACGCCTTCGATGATGGCGACCTTGTCACCCTTCTGCAGTTGCTTGCCCAGGAAATCGCCGGCCAGCTTGGCGCCCTTGCGGTTGTCCGGGCCGACGAAAGGCACGGTGATGCCCTTTTCCTTCAGCGCCGCGTCATCAAGCTTGTTATCGATGTTGACCACGATGATGCCGGCGTCGATGGCTTTCTTGACCACCGGGACCAGGGCCTTCGAGTCGGCCGGGGCGATGACCAGGGCGTTGACCTTGGAGACGATCATCTGCTCGACGATCTTGATCTGGTTGGCGGTGTCCTGCTCATCCTTGATGCCGTTGGCGATCAGGTCGAACTTGCCGGCATTGGCCTTCTGGTATTCGCGGGCGCCGTTTTCCATGTTCAGGAAGAACTCGTTGGCCAGCGACTTCATGACCAGTGCCACCTTGGGCTTGGCCGGGGTCTGCGCCAGGGCGGCGCCGGGGAGGACTGCACAAGCCAGGGTAGCAATGGCGAAATGGCGGCGGGTGAATTTGTTCATCTGGGTCTCCAGTATTGATGTTGCCGGCGTTTCCTAGAAGATAGACGCCGTTATCGTTGCGCAAACGTTTGCGCGAGTTGGAGAATAGCACCGCAAAATAAGAAAATAAAGCTGCAGTGCAGCTTTTTTTTTCATTTTGCGGGGACGACAACGGAAGGTCGAGGAAGGGCTGGATACCTCACCCAGCGTGGCCCTGCGCGCAGTTGGAGCGCAGTCGGAGGGCCAATGCATACGGCGGGAAGCGCCGGCATGGCACCTCCCGCCGTGATGAAAGTACGGAGGAACTGCAGATACGAAATTCAGGCAGCCGAGCGGTGACCAGCGCAGCACCGTCCCCATGTCCAGGCCCCTGCCCGGGATGGAAGACGACATGCTTCAGGCCGGCGACTGGTTTTACACTCGCGTCTGCGTTTCAGGCGGGTGCTGCATGTTGCACGCAACCCGCCGACTGCGCCGCACCGGATCGAGGCCGGCGCGCGCCCTGGCAATCCTGTACGAGGATCAGTGACCGAAATGGGTACGGCGCCAGACGTAAGCACCAAAGGCGCAACTGCCGATCACCACATACAAGGCATACCACGCCAGCATCTGGCCACCATAGGCCATCAACATTTCCATCAGGTTCATGTCTGTCTCCTCTGATATGACTGCTGCGCTGTTATTCGCGCAGCTTATCGTCCCAAGGGATGAAAATGTCGAAACAACAACATCCCCCACTTGCTGCGGGCCTTGCTGTCACCCGAAAACGGCCCGGCGCCCTTCCACGCCGCGCCGATAAAGGCCCGTGCAAATATCTTCCTACTGCCAAATGATGATGTAAAGAATCCATTATTCCGCGCAGCAGCATTTGGCGCCCGCCCTGCCCTGCATCAATGGAACCAAGCAATAGTGCGCATTCTCACGGATGAGCACATAAGCCCATTGCAGGGCGGATATGCACTAACGGTGTGCAAAAACTTAATTTTTGATCAATCTTTTGCGTTGCAAAACCGAAAGTTGTGGAATAGTCGCCAAACGACGACGTGATGCGAATTTTATGCGGGATTGGGATGCTTTTAGGCGGCATCCGCCCTGCTTGCCGCCCCGACATGTCACGATGACCTGATGTTCACACCGCTTATATCTTGCGCCACAACACCAGCGTTCCGCACAGGCCCGCCAGGATGGAGCCGCCCAACACGCCGAGCTTGAGCTTGGCTTCGAAATCGGCGCCCAGGCCCTGGAAGGCCAGGCCACCGATGAACAGGCTCATGGTGAAACCGATCCCGCACAGCATGCACACGCCGATGAACTGGCCCGTGCTGGCGCCGGCCGGTGCATCGGCCAGGCCGCTGCGCACCATCAGCCAGGCGGCGCCGAAGACGCCGATGGTCTTGCCCAGCACAAGGCCGGCGGCAATCCCCAGCGGAATCGGCTCGAACAGGCTGCCCAGCGACATCCCCTGCAGCGAAACGCCGGCATTGGCAAAGGCGAACATCGGCAACACCAGGAACGCCACCCAAGGGTGGAGCCCGTGTTCCAGTGCGCCGGCCAGCGGCTGCTCGTCGGCATCGCGCATGGGAATGGCCAGCGCTGTCACCACCCCGGCCAGCGTGGCATGGATGCCAGACTTGAGTACGCAGACCCAGATCACCAGGCCCACCAGCAGATAGACGTTGGCGCGGCGCACGCCGCTGCGATTGAGCAGCACCAGCACCAGCGTGCCCACGCCGGCGCCGGCCAGCATGCCCAGTGAGAGGTTGTCGGTATAGAACAGGGCGATGACCACGATGGCGCCCAGATCGTCGATGATGGCCACGGCCGTCAGGAACACCTTGAGCGAAGTCGGTACCCGTGAGCCCAGCAGCATGACGATGCCGATGGCAAACGCGATATCGGTGGCGGCCGGGATGGCCCAGCCGCGCAAGGCGACCGGGTCGCCGAGATTGATCAGGGCATAGATCGCGGCCGGCACGACCATGCCGCCCAGGGCCGCGGCAGCGGGCAGGATGGCCTTCTTGCGCGAGGCCAGTTCGCCTTCCACGAATTCGCGCTTGATCTCCAGCCCGACCAGGAAGAAGAACACCGCCATCCACAAATCATTGACCCACAGCAGCAAGGGCTTGGACAAGACCACCAGCCCGCCGATATCGACTGTCCCCTGAATCCGCGTGAAACCCTCGTAAGCCTGACGCCAGCCGCTGTTGCTGACCACCAACGCCAGTACGGCGGCAATGGCGAGCACGATGCCACCGGCCGCTTCATGCGCGAAGAATCGGGTAAAGGCGTTACCGCCCTGGGATTGGTGAGGGGTGTGGGCCAATGGCTGCTCCTTGTTGTCGTTTCATGAACCAGGCCAGACTGTAACAAGGCAGCGACCATTCTCCAAGTCTTGACGATGGCGGGGACGGCTCCCACCGGTACATCAGGAACAAACAAAATGAACAAAAAAAAGGGCCGTCCCTCTCCACAGGAACGGCCCGACCCTCCACACCACAAACCTTATACGGGGCGCCCCGCTACAGGGACGCGCCTTGATGGATCAACGGAACACCAGGACCGGCACCTTGCTGCGCGCCAGCAGCTTCTGCGTCTGGCTGCCCATGAGCAGCCGACCCAGCGTCGAGCGCGCCTTGGAGGCCATGAAGATGGCGTCGCAGTGTTCGCGTTCGGCCACGCGCATGATTTCCTCGTAGGGGCGGCCGCCCTGGGCCACCTGCACCGAGCAGGGAACGCCCTGCTCGCGCGCCATTTCAGTGATCATTTCCACGCTGGCCATGGCACGTGCGCGGCCGGCTTCGTCGGTACGGGCCACATCTACGCCTACGCTGACTTCGGGGATGGACAGTGCTCGCAGATTGCCGGCCACCGACAGCCCCACCAGATTGCTGCCGCAGCTTTTCGCCAGTGCGATGGCCGCCTTCACGGACTCGTTACACAGACGGGAACCATCGGTTGCCAGCAGTATGTTCTTGAACATGATGACCTCAGGGGGTGACAGGAATGACGTCGGACTCGTTGTGCATTTCGCCTTGCGTATTGCGTATTGCGTATTGCGTATTGCGGCGTATTGCGTATTGCGTATTGCGTATTGCGTATTGCGTATTGCGTCGAGCTCGTATGACTGCATACTAAGGCCGCGCCATCTGAAGCGACTTGACATGCATCAAGCGCCACGGGCTCGCCAGGCCCGTCGTGCGCGCATTTGCGCTGGATCAAACGGCGCCCTGCCCGGGAGCTGCGGATGCAAAAACGGCCTGCGCAATGGCAGGCCGTCCGCTGGCATCCAGGGCGCTCGTCTATGTCGGACGAAATGCCAGGAAACGCTCTACCAGTCGCTGCAGCACCGGCTTGAGCTGGCCGGCCAGGGTGTCATCCAGGGCGTACGGGGCCTCTTCCTGCATATAGCTGCGCTGGGCCAGTTCCAGCTGCATGGCGTGGACCTGCTGCGCCGGCTGTCCATAGTGGCGCGTGATATAGCCGCCCTTGAAGCGGCCATTGAGCACCGCCGGATAGTGCGGTGCCAGTTGCTGCGCCAGCGCCAGCAGATCCTCGCCCAGGCCCGGCGCGCAGGCCGCACCACTGGCGTTGCCGAAATTGAAGACCGGCAGTTCGCCCTCAAACAGGTGCGGGATGAGCGAACGGATCGAATGCGCATCCCACAGCAAGGCATAACCATGGATGGCCTTGAGCCGCGCCAGCTCGCCCTGCAGGGCGGCGTGATAGGGATGCCAGTAGATCTGCAGGCGGCGCGCGATCTCGGCCTCATCCGGCTCGCAGCCGGGACGATACAGGGCGACGTTGTCGAAGGTGGTCAAGGGGCACAGGCCCGTGGTGTTCTGCCCCGGATACAGGCTCTGCCCATCGGCCGGGCGGTTCAGGTCGATGGTGTAGCGCGAGTGGAAAGGTCGCAGCACCGAAACGCCCAGGGTACTGGCGAAGTCATAGAGCTCGGCGATGTGCCAGTCGGTATCGTCAACCTGCAGGCCGGTCTCGCTGAAGGACGATTGCAGGTCCTGCGGCAATTGCGTGCCGACGTGCGGCATGGAAATCAGCAAGGGGGTGCTGCCCTGATGCAACTGGTAGATATCGTTCGACATGGTTTCTTCCTCAGTCCTTCAATAGTTCGGCAACGGCGCTGCGATAGGCGCGACGGGCGCTGTCTTCCAGCGCATGATGACCGGCCGCGACCACCTGGCGGCCGCCGACGTAGACATCGCGTATGGGTTGGCCGTCATGTTCGCAGAAGACCAGCGCCGACAGCAATTGCTCCGGGCTGCGGTCGGCCAGGTTGATGTCCTCGCCGTCGAGGACGATGAAATCGGCACGCTGGCCCACGGCCAGCCCTGCCACAGGGCGTCCGCTGGCAGCGGCACCACCCGCCACGGCACGGGCATACAGGCGCTCGCCGACGATGGGCTCGGCTTCGGAAGCCAGCACGTTGCGGCGGCGATGGTGCAGGCGCTGCCCATACTCCAGCAGGCGCAGTTCGGAGCGCAGGTTGATGGCGATATTGCTGTCCGAGCCGATACCCCAGCGCGTATCGGACTCCAGCAGGCGGGCCGCATCGATGATACCGTCGCCCAGATTGGCTTCGGTCGTCGGGCATAGCCCCACGACAGCACCACTGGCGGCGACGGCCTGGTATTCGGCAGCATCCATGTGGGTGGCATGCACCAGGCACCAGCGTGCGTCGATGGCCTGCAGCGAGTGCAGCAACTGCACCGGTCGCTGGCCGCACCAGGCCAGGCAGTCCTGGACTTCACGTTCCTGTTCGGCGATATGAATATGCACCGGGGCATCCTGTCCGCCGGACTGGTGCCGCAAGCCGCTGACCAGTTCCTCCAGTCCTGCCGGCGATACTGCCCGCAGCGAATGCGGTGCCACGCCATAGCGGCGCATGGGATTTTCCGGCAAGGCGTGCAGCAGACGCTCGCGCAGGGCCAGCAGGCTCTGTGCCGTGCCGATGAAGCGCGCCTGCTCGGCCGAGGTCGGCTGGCTGCCGAAGCCACCATACTGGTACAGCACCGGCAGCAAGGTCATGCCGATGCCGACGTCGCCAGCGGCCTGCATCACCCGCAGCCCCAGTTCGGCCGGATCGGCATAGGCCGCGCCGCCGGGGGCGTGGTGCAGGTAATGGAATTCGCAGACCGAGGTATAGCCTGCCTTGAGCATCTCGATGTAGAGATGGCGGGCGATGGCTTCCAGATGTTCCGGTTGCAGGCGCTGGGCGAAGCGGTACATCAGCTTGCGCCAGCTCCAGAAGGAGTCGGAGGGGCTGCCCATGACTTCGGTCAGCCCGGCCATGGCGCGCTGGAAGGCATGCGAGTGCAGATTGGGCATGCCGGCGATCACCGGGCCGCTGGCGACAGCAGCTTGCCCGGGGGCCTGGTCGGGGCGCGCTTCGATGAGCGCACCGGTCTCGTCCCAGCGCAGCATGACATCGCGGCGCCAGCCTTCCGGCAGCAGGGCCAGCGGGCAGAATATCGTGCCGCCGGCAGCGGGGATGAGGGGTTGAGGGTCTTGTTCGCGAGGCGATGCCATGTGCTCACCTTTATTATGGGCGTTTCTTGAAAATGGATGCCGGGCAAGGCCATACCGCTTGCAGCGGGTGGAAGATGACCATGCCGGCACTTGAGGTACTAGCTCTGCGTTCCTTCAGGGTTGGGGCGGATGCAGACTGCCAGCACCACACTGCCGGGCGTGCACAGCAGGTCAGGCAGGCGCGCACCGCGGCCATCACGCAGGCGGGCGAATTCACCGCAACGCAGGGCTTGCTGCAGACCGCTTTCGTCCGACAGGCAGGCCGCGCCACGCGCCACATACAGCAATGCCGTATCAGCCGGCAGGCAACGGGAATTCTGCTCGCGCAAGACCAGCACCTGGCCGCTTGCGCGTTCGCGCCGGACCATCAGGTTGAAGTCCAGCGTCGGCGCGCCATGCAACTGGACGCTGATGGCCTGTTCACCTGGGAACTCATGCGGTACGAAGCATTCTGCCAGGTCGTGGACGCGCTCACCGTCGGTATACATGCCAAAGCCGCCACCTTCGAGCAAGACGATGGTGCGGTCGATGCCGTTGAAGGTCGAGAACGCGCCATCGGCACCCACGTCGGCCACGCTGACCCGCCACAGGAAACCGGCGAAATCCGACTGCGGTGGCTCCACGCAGAGCTCACGCGTCTGCCCGCCCTCGTTCTTCCAGGGGACGGCGTCAATGCGGCCCAGTTCGCCGACGAACTGGATGGCGCTGGCGTGTTTTTCCGTGCGTGCCGGGGCCGGGGTCGGGGCCTGTGCCTGGCTCAGGTCAAGCGCCATGGGCGACCTCGCGTGCCAGCATGGTCTGCAGGAAGCTGCGGGTGCGGGCTTCGCGCGGCGCAGTGAAGATGGCCGAGGGCGGGCCGGATTCGACGATGCTGCCGTGGTCCATCACCACCACCACATCGGCCACTTCGCGGGCAAAGCCCATTTCATGGGTGACGATGAGCATGGTCATGCCTTCGGCCGCCAGGTCCTTCATCACCTGCAGCACTTCGCCGACCAGCTCCGGGTCGAGCGCCGAGGTCGGTTCGTCGAACAGCATGACCTTGGGGTCCATGGCCAGCGCACGGGCGATCGCCACGCGCTGCTTCTGGCCACCGGACAGCGTGCCGGGGAAGTCCTTGGCCTTGTGTTCCAGGCCGACCTTCTTCAACAGCCGCAGGCCCTGCTCCTGTGCCTCCTTGCGCGGTACGCCACGCAGGCAGGTGGGGGCCAGGGTGATGTTGTCCAGCACGCTCAGGTGGGGGAACAGGTTGAAGGACTGGAACACCATGCCCACTTCGGCGCGCAAGGCGTCGAGCTTGGTTTCGGGCATCATCCGACCGCCCTCCACCACCGGATGGCCGCTGACCACCACGGTGCCGCCTTCGGCGGTCTCCAGGCCGTTCAGGCAGCGCAGGAAGGTACTCTTGCCACTGCCACTGGGACCGATGATGACCACCACCTGGCTGGGTTGAACCGAAAAGTCGATGTTCTTGAGGACGACATGACTGCCAAAGGATTTCTGCAATCCCTTGATTTCGACGATGGGCTGCGACATCAGACCCTCCCTTCCGAACGCAATACTTTCTCGATCCGGCGCAACACCAGGGTGGTGGCGCTGGTGAGAACCAGATAGATGACGGCGATGGCCAGATAGGTTTCCAGCGACCGGTAGGTGACGCTGATGATCTTCTCGCCCTCGTGCATCAGGTCGGCGATGGTCAGCAGCGACACCAGGGCCGAGTTCTTGATCAGCGCGATGAATTCATTGCCCAGTGGCGGGATCATGCGCACGAAGGCCTGCGGCAGGATCACCCGGCGCATGGCCATGCGGTAAGGCAGGCCCAGCGAGCGAGCCGCTTCCATCTGGCCGCGCTCGATGGACTGGATGGAACCGCGCACGATCTCGGAGACATAGGCCCCGCTATAGATGCCCAGCCCGAGAATGCCGCAGACATAGGCCGGCAGCAGCAGGCCCAGGTGCGGCAGCCCGAAGAACCAGAGGAACAGCTGTACCAGCAGCGGTGTGCCCCGGACCAGGGTCAGGTAGACGGTACAGATGCCATAGATGAAGCGTCGCTGCGGGTTGAGACGACCCAGGCCCACCAGCAGGCCCAGCACGCAGCCCAGCACCAGCGAGGCGGCGGTGATTTCCACCGTGATCAGGGTGCCGTGGAGGAGCGCCGGCCAACTGTCCCAGACGCCTGAAAAATCCAGATTCATGAAATGCTCCGGCAAAAGAGGTCCCGTTCCCGGTCGGATCGTCAACGGGCCGGGCCTTGTGCGGTCTCAAGGAAGGAAGATGCGTGAAACTGCGTGAAAAAATGCAGGAAAGTATGCACGTAAGGCAGCGGCCGTCGGCCTCACCGGCTCACGCCGGCCGCTGGCCCGGCCGAAGCCGGTGCTTGAAGCGTAGCTTACTCGCTCTTGCCGAACCACTTGTCGGTCAATGCGGTATAGGTGCCATTGACGCGCAGGGTCTGCAGGGCCTTGTTGAGTTGCTCGGCCAGCTCGGTATCGCCCTTGCGCATGGCGTAACCATAGAGTTCGGTGGTCAGGCCCTTGTCCAGCACACGTACCAGCGGCTGGGTACGGGCATATTCCACCGCCGCGGGACGGCCGGTCACCACCGCATTGACGCGACCGGTGGCCAGCAGGTCGAACATGGCCTGGTTCTTTTCCACTTCCACGCGCTCCACGCCCGGGTAGTTGTCCTTCAGGTAGCTGACCGACTTGGTGCCCACCTGGACCGAGACGCGCTTGCCCTTGTTCAGGTCGTCCGGCACCTTGATGCTGGTGTCGTCACGACGCACCAGCACGGCCAGGCCGCCACGGTAGTAGGGATCGCTGAAGTTGACCACCTTGCGGCGCTCGTCGGTCATGTAGATGGCCGATGCGGCGATGTCGAAACGGTTGGAGATCAGGCCGGGAATGAGGCCCTTGAAATCGATATCGACCCACTGGACCTTCTTGCCCATGGTCTTGGCCAGGGCTTCGATGAGTTCGATGTCGAAGCCGGTGCGCTTGCCATCCTTGACGAATTCCATCGGCGGGAACGTGGCGTCGGTACCCACACGGATCACGTTGTCGGCGGCATGGGCGGCCGGCATGACGGCAGTCAGCATGGCGATGCTGGCGGTGAAGGCGCAAAGAAGCTTGGAAATCTTCATCATGAGTTCCTCAATAGAAACGACAACATGGACTGGACGCCGGAGCATTCCGGCGCGATGGACTGCAAAATCCTAGGGCATCCCGCCGGTCACGGCCCGAGGACGGCGTGACCGGACAGGCTCAAAAACGATTACAGATGCGCTGTGCCGCTTCCACCGTCATGCGCACCAGTTCCTGCTCGCGGTTGCCCACGCGCAGCGCCGGTGCCATCAGGGTGATGGTGCCTTCCAGGCGACCATTGGAGGTCATGATGGGAACGGAGACGCCCCACACGCCCAGGTCGACTTCACTCTCGCTGATGCAGTAGCCGCGGCGACGGATTTCATCGAGCTGGGCTTCCAGCACGGCGACCTCTTCCGGCTTGTCCACGAGCTGGTCGGCCACCAGTTTCTGTTGCAGCTTGCGCGGCATGAAGGCCAGCAGGCTCTTGGCCGAAGCGCCCTTGAGCAGCGGATGCGCCCGGCCCTTGGTGAAGGAACAGCGCAGCGGCTGGTCGCTTTCTTCCATGGCGATGCACACCATCTGACCATTGATCGGCACCAGCAGGCCCACGCTCTCACCGCTGCGCTGGACCAGGGAGATGATCTCTTCCCGGCTCTGGCTGATCAGGTTGGAATTCTGGTCGAAGCCCCAGGCCAGTTGCACGCCGGTCGGACCAGGCTCGAAGGTGCCCGAGTTCATATGCTCCTGCAGCAACCCCCACTTCTTCAGCGAGGCCAGGTGGCGATAGACGGTACTGACCGGCTGTTGCACCATCGCAGCAATCTGCTTGGCGCTCACGGGCTTGCCGGCACGAGCCACGCCGGCGAGGACGTGGAGTACGCGGTCAACAATGGTAGAGGTTTGTGGAGAGTCCATGACGGAAATATAAGGTTAAATTCTCACTCTAGGTGAACGATTCCCGCATATAGGGAAAAAATTTGAAAAAATTTGAAAGGACTTTTCACGTATTCCCAAGCGGCGGGTGAATTTTCTCACCTGTAACGAAAATTTCCTCATGCTATTTTTTAACTGCCTAGTGCTTAAATTGTTATGGTGTCGACACTTCTTCCCTTTTTTAATCAAAGTGCTATGATTAAACGCATCAATTCCCAAAGATTGTCGACACGGTAAAAATGAGATGAGCGAGCTGATTGCGTTGCCCAGTGCCGAACGTGAAGGAGAAACACTGTCCGAACACGTTTTCCGCAAGATCCAGAGCGCCATCGTGCAGGGCGAAATCGCGCCCGGCAGCAAGATTTCCGAACCCGAACTGGCCCGCACCTATGGCATCAGCCGTGGACCATTACGCGAAGCCATCCACCGGCTGGAGGGCCAGAACCTGCTGGTCCGGGTACCGCATGTGGGGGCCCGGGTGGTCTCGCTGACGCTGGAGGGGCTGGTGGAACTGTTCCAGATCCGCGAATCCCTGGAAGGCATGGCCTGCCGCCTGGCCGCCCAACGCATGAGCCGCGCCGAATTGGACGAACTGCGCCGGGTGCTGGAAACCCACGAGAAGGATGAAGCCTTCCAGGCCGGACGCGGCTATTACCAGCAGGAAGGCGACTACGACTTCCATTACAAGATCATCCAGGCCAGCGGCAACCAGATCCTGACCCGCATCCTCTGCGGCGAGCTGTACCAGCTGGCCCGCATGTACCGCATCCAGTATTCCGCCACCCCCAACCGCCCGCGCCAGGCCTTTGCCGAACACCACCGCATTCTCGATGCCCTGGCCGACGGCGACGGCGAACTGGCCGACCTGCTCATGCGGCGCCACATCGGCGCCTCCCGTCGCAACATCGAACAACAGATCGCGCAAAGGGCGAGCAGCAGCGCGAACAGCAGGCGCGATCAGGCCTGAGCGCAGTCATCGCCACGAAACAGCCCAACCCACAATCATTCCAATTCCATCAACGAGACACGAGCCAACTGCCATGAATACCCAATACCGCAAGCCACTGCCCGGCACTCGCCTGGATTACTTCGACGCCCGCGCTGCGGTGGAAGCCATCCGCGCCGGCGCCTGGGAGGGACTGCCCTACACTTCCCGCGTGCTGGCCGAGAACCTGGTGCGCCGCTGCGACCCCGCCACCCTCTCCGATTCGCTGCGTCAGCTCATCGAGCGCAAGCGCGAACTGGACTTTCCCTGGTTCCCGGCGCGCGTGGTGTGCCATGACATCCTTGGCCAGACCGCGCTGGTGGACCTGGCCGGCCTGCGCGATGCGATTGCCGACATGGGTGGCGATCCGGCCAAGGTCAACCCCGTGGTGCCGGTACAACTGATCGTGGACCATTCGCTGGCGGTGGAATGTGGCGGCGACGACCCGCAGGCCTTCGAGAAGAACCGTGCCATCGAGGATCGCCGCAATGAAGACCGTTTCCACTTCATCGACTGGACCAAGCTGGCCTTCGAGAATGTGGACGTGATCCCGCCTGGCAACGGGATCATGCACCAGATCAATCTGGAGAAGATGTCGCCGGTGATCCATGCCAAGGATGGCGTGGCCTTCCCCGACACCCTGGTCGGCACCGACAGCCATACCCCGCACGTGGATGCGCTGGGCGTCATCGCCATCGGCGTGGGTGGACTGGAAGCCGAGAACGTCATGCTGGGCCGCGCCTCCTGGATGCGCCTGCCCGACATCATCGGTGTGGAGCTGACGGGTCGTCGCCAGCCCGGCATTACCGCCACCGACATCGTGCTCTCGCTGACCGAGTTCCTGCGCAAGCAGAAGGTGGTGGGCGCCTATCTGGAATTCTATGGCGACGGCGCTGCCAGCCTGACCCTCGGCGACCGCGCCACCATCTCCAACATGGCCCCGGAATATGGCGCCACCGCCGCCATGTTCTCCATCGACCAGCAGACCATCGACTATCTCAAGCTGACCGGCCGTGAAGACGAGCAGGTCAAGCTGGTGGAAACCTATGCCAAGGAAGCCGGCCTGTGGTCCGACACCCTGGTCAAGGCCGAGTACGAGCGCGTGCTGCGCTTCGACCTTTCCACCGTGGTGCGCACCCTGGCCGGCCCCAGCAACCCACACAAGCGACTGCCGGTCTCCGAGCTGGCAGCTCAAGGCATCGCCGGCAAGGTCGAGAACGAACCGGGCAAGATGCCCGACGGCGCCGTCATCATCGCCGCCATCACCAGCTGCACCAACACCAGCAACCCGCGCAACGTGATCGCGGCCGCGCTGCTGGCGCGTAACGCCAATCGACTGGGGCTGGAACGCAAGCCCTGGGTCAAGAGCTCGCTGGCGCCTGGCTCCAAGGCGGTCGAACTGTACCTGGACGAAGCCGGCCTGACTGCCGACCTGGAGAAACTGGGCTTTGGCATCGTGGCCTTCGCCTGCACCACCTGCAATGGCATGTCCGGCGCGCTCGACCCCAAGATCCAGCAGGAAATCATCGATCGCGACCTCTATAGCACTGCCGTGCTGTCCGGCAACCGCAACTTCGACGGCCGCATCCACCCTTATGCCAAACAGGCCTTCCTGGCCTCGCCGCCGCTGGTGGTGGCCTATGCGATTGCCGGCACCATCCGCTTCGACATCGAGCAGGACGTGCTGGGCAAGGCCGCCGACGGCCGCGAGATCCGCCTCAAGGACATCTGGCCCAGCGACGAGGAGATCGACGCCGTGGTCGCCAGCGCCGTCAAGCCGCAGCAGTTCCGCAATGTCTATACCCCGATGTTCTCGGCCCGCGTGGATCGCAGCCAATCGGTCAGCCCGCTGTACAACTGGCGCGCGCAGAGCACCTACATCCGCCGTCCGCCCTACTGGGAAGGCGCGCTGGCCGGCGAGCGCACGCTCTCGGGCATGCGTCCCCTGGCCGTACTGGGTGACAACATCACCACCGACCACCTCTCGCCCTCCAACGCCATCCTGCTCGACAGCGCCGCCGGCGAATACCTCGCCAAGATGGGCCTGCCGGAAGAAGACTTCAATTCCTACGCCACCCACCGCGGCGACCACCTGACCGCGCAGCGCGCCACCTTCGCCAATCCCAAGCTATTCAACGAGATGGTGAAGAAAGCCGATGGCAGCGTGCAGCAAGGTTCGCTGGCGCGCCTGGAGCCGGAAGGCAAAGTCATGCGCATGTGGGAAACCATCGAAGCCTACATGGAACGCAAGCAGCCGCTGATCATCATCGCCGGCGCCGACTATGGCCAGGGTTCTTCGCGCGACTGGGCCGCCAAGGGCGTGCGCCTGGCCGGTGTGGAAGCCATTGTGGCCGAGGGCTTCGAACGCATCCACCGCACCAACCTGATCGGCATGGGCGTGCTGCCGCTGGAGTTCAAGGCTGGAGAGAATCGCAACACCTATGCCATCGACGGTACCGAAACCTATGACGTCATCGGCCAGCGCCGCCCGCGCGCGGACCTGACCCTGGTCATCCATCGCAAGAACGGCGAACGCGTCGAGGTGCCGGTGACCTGCCGTCTCGATACCGCCGAAGAAGTCTCGATCTATGAAGCCGGCGGCGTGCTGCAACGCTTCGCCCAGGACTTCCTGGAAGCCTCCGCCAGTGCCGGCCAGAAAGCAAAGGAACAGGCATGAGCCAAGTCCCCCAGATCCGTATCCCCGCCACCTACCTGCGTGGCGGCACCAGCAAGGGCGTCTTCTTCAAGCTGGACGACCTGCCCGAAGCCGCCCGCGTACCGGGTCGCGCCCGTGACAAGCTGCTCCAGCGCGTCATCGGCAGCCCCGATCCCTATGGCAAGCAGATCGACGGCATGGGCGGCGCCACCTCCAGCACCAGCAAGACGGTCATCATCTCGCGCAGCAGCCGTCCCGGCCATGACGTCGACTATCTGTTCGGCCAGGTTTCCATCGACAAGGACTTCGTGGACTGGAGCGGCAATTGCGGCAACCTGTCGGCGGCCGTCGGGCCGTTTGCCATTGCCGCCGGTCTGGTCGATCCGTCCAAGCTGCCGCAGGATGGCGTAGCCGTCATCACCATCTGGCAAGCCAATATCGGCAAGACCATCGTGGCGCATGTCCCGATCCGGGGCGGCCAGGTGCAGGAAACCGGTGACTTCGAACTGGACGGCGTGACCTTCCCGGCCGCCGAAGTGCAACTTGAATTCATGGACCCGGCGGCCGAGGAAGAAGGCGCCGGCGGTGCCATGTTCCCCACCGGGAACGTGGTCGACACGCTGGACGTGCCCGGCGTGGGCAGCTTCCAGGCCACCATGATCAATGCCGGCATTCCGACCATCTTCCTCAATGCGGAAGAGATCGGCTACACCGGCACCGAGCTGCAGGACGCCATCAACAGCGACCCGGCCGCGCTGGCCCGTTTCGAGACCATCCGCGCGCATGGCGCCATCCGCATGGGCTTGATCACCAAGGTAGAAGAAGCCGCCACCCGCCAGCACACGCCCAAGGTGGCCTTCCTGGCCAAGCCGAAGGAATATGTCTCGTCCAGCGGCAAGACGGTCGGCGTGCAGGATACCGACGTACTGGTGCGCGCCATGTCCATGGGCAAGCTGCACCACGCCATGATGGGGACCGCAGCGGTGGCTATCGGCACGGCCGCAGCCATCCCCGGCACCCTGGTCAACCTGGCCGCCGGTGGTGGCGAACGCACCAGCGTGCGCTTCGGCCACCCCTCCGGCACCTTGCGCGTGGGCGCCGAGGCCAGGCTGGAAGACGGTCAGTGGGTCGTCACCAAGGCCATCATGAGCCGCAGTGCCCGGGTGCTGATGGAAGGTTGGGTGCGGGTGCCGGGCGACGCTTTCTGACCCGGCAACCGCTCGTCTAGCGCCAGTGCTTCAGCCGCGAGGTCTTGCCGATACCGGGGTTGAAGCTGTTGGTCGGGTCGAGCCTGCGATAGAAATCTTCCAGTGCGGGTTCGGCCCGGTATTGATGGCCGACGTTATGTTCGGCCGGGTACTTGGCGCCCTTGGCGTCGAGTAGGGCCAGGATGGCTGATTTGACCTGCTCGCAGTCTTCCCCCTTCCGGACCAGGTATTCCTGGTGCATCACGTGGCAAAAGAAGTGCCCGCAATACATGGTGAAGCGGATCTTCTCGGCGATCTCGTGCGGCAATTGCTCGAACCAGTCGCGGGTATTGCGCGGCAGCGCGATATCCAGCGCCACGATGTCTTCCACTTCCTGCGCATGGACGGCGCGATAGCGCACGATGGCGGCGCCCACCACGAAGCGGTTGAGGAAGGCCGCGCTGCCCTCGGCAGCATCACATTCTAAGAAATCCCCCGTCGCCGATGGCATGCGTGCCTGCAGGAAGCCTCGCGCAAAGTCTGTGCCGTCTTCGCTCATCTTCAGCAGCAGATGGTGCTGATAACGATCCCGATATTGCGTCAGCCGCACCGGCAAATGTCGCGGCAACCATCTGGAGAGCCGCTGCAGCAGGCGATCACTGCAGCCGGGGCGCAGGCCCAGCCGCTCCAGCCAGGCGTCGGCCCGGCTCTTCATGGCGAAGGCCTGCATCAGACGTTCCGTGCCGAAGTGATGGATGAAGAGGAACAGGTCCTTGCCGTAGCGCTCGCTGGCCTCGAAGGCGGATCGGTGCATGTATTCGCCGGCAATCGGCAGATGCGGCGACTGTTGCAACAGTCCGCGCCGGATGTCTTCCAGCTCGGCGGCGTCGTTGCTGCCGATGTAGAACACGGTGGACGAAGCATCGGCCGCAAAGGTGTCCAGCCGCAGGGCGAATACCACCACGTGACCGGCCGAGCCTGAGGCTTCATAGAGGCGGCGCGGGTCGGCGTTGTAGCGGGCTGGCGTGGCGGCGTCGACATCGCGCACATGCTGGGCATACTCATGATCGGACGCATGGCGACCACCGCAGTCGCAGTCGGCAGCAGCACTAGCGCCACCTGCATTGGTATTGGGCAACTGGCCGCTGTCCAGGCGGTCGAGGATTTCTTCCGGTGTCTCTCCCAATTCCAGCCCCAGATGATTGACCAGACGCAGTTGGCCGTCGCCATCCACCTGCGCATACAGCGCCAACTGGGTGTAGGCCGGACCACGGCGTATCAGCGAGCCACCGGAGTTGTTGCAGATGCCGCCGGTGACGGAGGCGCCCATGCAGCTGGATCCGATCACCGAATGCGGCTCGCGCCCGAGCGGTTTCAGGGTGCGTTCCAGCTGGTCCAGCGTGACGCCGGGCTGGGTCAGCACCTGCTGTCCCTGTGCCAGCAGTTCCAGCCGACGCAGGCGCAAGGTGTTGAGTACGATCACGGGCCGGTCATAGCCCGCTTCGGCCGGGCTGGAGCCGCCCGTCAGGCCGGTGTTGGCGGCCTGGCAGATGACGATGGTATCGGCCGCGTGACAGGCCTGCAGCACCTGCCACATCTGGCGCAGGCTGCCGGGGCGCACCACGGCGGCCGCGTCACCCTGGCCATAGCGATAGCCCCGGCAATAGCGACGCTTGGCGGCGGCGCTGGTCAGCACGTGGGGCGGGCCCACGATGTCCTGCAGACTGCGGATCAAGGCTTCCATCGTCGGGTTCACTGGACGAAGAAGCGCACGCGGATGGCGTCGATGGCAACGGCGATAAAGATCATCACCCCGCCAATCATGCCGACATAGAACGAGGGCACGTTGGTGATGGCCAGGCCGACCTGGATCACCGTCAGCAACAGCACGCCACCGAGGATGCCCAGTACGCTGCCACGCCCGCCGAATACGCTCACACCGCCGATGATGGGGGCGGCGATCGCATACAGCAGATAGCTCGCGCCCTGGTTGGAGGTGATGGCGATCTGCCAGGAAGCCAGCAGATAACCGGCAACACCCGCCAGGAAACCGGCCAGTGCGTAGCAGATGATCTTGATCCGGTGCACCCGGATGCCGGCCGCATGCGAGGCCAGCGCATTGCCGCCCACGGCGTAGATGGAACGGCCCAGCACGGTCCGGCGCAGCAGCACCGACATCGCCAGCAAAGCCAGCACGAAGATCACCGGCATGATCGGCCAGCCGCCCAGGGTGGCCGAGCCGATCCAGATATAGCCATCGTCGAGGTTGGTGATGGTCTTGCCCTGGGTCAGCGCCAGCAAGGCGCCCTGCAGCACGATCATCATGGACAGCGTCTGGATCAGCGAGACCATGCGCAGTCGGGTGATGCACAGGCCGTTGAACCAGCCGATCAGGGTGGCCACCGCCACGCCGGCCAGCATGGTGATCCACCATGGCCCGCCGACGCTGGCATACAGCCAGGCGCCGATGGCCGAGGAAAAGCCCAGGTTGGCCGGCAGCGACAGGTCGATCTCGCCCACCAGCAATGGCAGGGCCACTGCCAGCGCCAGCAGGCCCAGCACGGTGGCCTGGACCAGGATGTTCTGCAGGTTCATCACGCTGAGGAAGAACTGGCTGAACAGGCCGAAGCCCAGCACCAGGGCCACCAGCCAGATCCAGACCACATTGCGCAGTACCCAGCCCAGTACCTGGCGTGGCCGGTGTGATGAACTGCCCTGTGGCCTGCCTTGTGGGCCAGGTTGTCCGCTGGCGGACTGCGGGGCGCCGGGCGTGGCGCCGATTTCTGTTGCGCTTGTCATGCGGGTGTCTCCTTTTGTCATGGTCTGTTCCAGGCGGCGCTCATTGCGAAAGCTGACGCAGCCTGTCAGTACTGATGTCGTCGCCCTCGACCACGTGGGCGATACGCCCACGCTGGAAGATGCAGACGCGGTCCGCTGCCCGGGCCAGTTCATCGACATCGGTGGAGACGATGATCACGCTCACGCCGGCCCGGCTCAGCTGATCGAGGATGCGCAGGACATCCTGCTTGACACCCACGTCGATGCCACGGGTCGGCTCGTCCAGGATCAGCAGGCGCGGCATGGTCGCCAGCACACGCCCCAGGCAGACCTTTTGCTGGTTGCCGCCGCTGAGGGTATTGACGGCCTCGTCAGCGCTGCCGGCCTTGATGCCCATGCGGGTGAAGTAGGAGGAACAGACCTGCTGCTCCTGTCCACGATCCACCAGGCCGCGCCGGATGCGCTGACGCAGTGAGGACAGCGCGATGTTTTCACGGATCGACAGATGCCCCACCACACCGTCGCGACGGCGGTCGTCGGAAAGATAGGCGATGCCCATGGCGAAGGCCTGATCAGGCGTCTGCGGCACGCGGGCCGTCGCCTCGCGTGCAAAGGCGATCTGCCCGGCCTGCAGCGGTGCCAGGCCGAACAGGCTACGCGCCAGCTCCTTGGCGCCCTCCCCCGGCAAGCCGGTGAAACCGACGATTTCGCCGGTGCGGATGTCCAGCCGCGCCACGTCCAGCCGGTCTCCCCGCACGCCGCTCAGGCGGATGCCCTCTTCGCCCTTGGGGGATAGAGTGCGATCGCGCTGGAACAGGTCCAGCTCGCGCCCGAGGACGAACTCGGAGAGCCGGGAGGAATTCAGGCTGCCCACCTCCTCGCAATTGGCCACCAGTTCGCCATCGCGCAGCACGGTGACGGCATCGCAGATGTCGAGGATTTCATCGTTGAAGTGGGAAATGAAGAGAAAGGTCACGCCAGATGCGCGCAGCTGTCGCATGAAATCGAACAGCTGCAGCCGGTCCGGCACCGTCAGCGAGGCTGTTGGCTCATCGAGGATGATGACGCTGCCGCCGGAGAACATGGCCCGCAGGATATTGAGCTTGCGACGGGCGACGGCATCCAGGCTACCGGCCAGCCGGTCGGCCTCGATACCGGTGCCGGCCAGCATGCGCGTGGCGTTCTCGCGCATGCGGCGCCAGGCGATGAAGCCGCGTGAGGCCGGCCAGAGGCCAAGCATCAGGTTTTCCATCACCGACATGTGCTCGATGATCATCGGTTCCTGTGGTACCAGGAAGACGCCGGCGGCTTCCATGCGCTTGACGTCGGCGCCCTGGATTTCCTCGCCGTTCAGGAAAATGCGGCCTTCGCTGGGAGCGCGCTGGCCGGAAATGATGCCCACCAGCGTGCTCTTGCCGGCACCGTTTTCGCCGAGCAGGCCGTGGATGCTGCCACGGCGGATGCCCAGGTTGATGGAACGCAGTGCATGGAAGGCGCCATAGCGCTTGCTGATGTTTTCCACGCGCAGGGCCAGGTCCGCTTGGGCCTGTACCGATGCACGGGGAGCTGCTTGGGTCGTCATGGCGCCTCCTTGGCGAGTGGTGATCCGCTATTGGCCGCTATTGGCTCATCGGCCGGCAGGCCATCAGGTATAGGCGATGCCCCAGACCTTCTCGGCCACGTAACCCCAGTGCCGCTGGTCGGCGGCATTGCTGCGGTCGATCACGAAGGGCGGAATGATCAGCGTGGGACCGGTCTGGCCCTTGACGATCTGGCCCTTCTCCCAGAAGTATTTCTTGTTCTCGTACGGCCCGATGGGGACTTCCTTGCCGGGGATGGAATACTTGACCAGCATTTCCACCGCCACCTCGCCATAGGCGATCGGGTCCTGCGAGACGCAGGCGTCCATGTAGCCATCCTGGATCCAGCGCAGCGCCACCGGCTCGCCATCGATGGTGACGAAGATGACGTGGTCCTTTTCATCGACCTTCTTCCAGCGGTTCTTCTGCTGCAGGGCGGTGGCGATGCCGCGTGCCGGCGAATCGCTGGGCGCGTGCACGGCGTCCAGGTCGGGATGTTCGGACAGCGTGGCCAGCGTGACGGACAGCATCTGGTCCAGCTTGCCTTCGGTGGGTCGGGCAATGTAGGTGATGCCGGGATACTTGGCGAACTCGGCATCCATGCCCTCCTTGCGCTGGCGCCAGGCCACGCTGGCCAGCGCGCCGTAGCAGTTGAGCACCTTGCCCTTGGGGCTGCCGTGCTTCTTGATCAGGCGGTTGATGATTTCCCTGGCGGCCATGACGCCGCCCAGGCGGTTGTCGAAGCTGACGGTGACGGCGACGTTGCCGCTCTCGGCCGGGGTATCGATGATGGCCACCGGGATCTTCTGCTGGTTGTAGCGGCGCAGCGCGCTGACGATGGCCTGGCTGTCGATCGGGTCCGACACCAGCGCCGCCGGCCGCGAGAGCATCAGCGATTGCCATTGCTCCAGCTGGCGGGTGTTGTCGAAGCTGGCGTTGGTGGCCTGGAAGCTGCCCTGGTTGGCTTCGACGGCGCGCTTCACGGCCGCCTCCTCGATCACGAAGAAGTAATAGTCCAGGCTCTTGTTGCTGAACGGGATCAGCAGTTTCTGCTGCGCCGACGCCCAGCGCGTGGTGGCCATGGCGCCCAGTGCCAGGCTGCCCAGGACGATCTGGCGACGGGTGGATGGGTGATTGTGCTTCATGTCTACCTCCAAATGATTTATATAGTTTTGCTATAAAAACGATGCAAGCGAGGCCATGCCGACTATCGGTGAATATGCTACTACTTACATCAGGGGCCATCCTCGGGGAAAAACACAACAAGAAAAAACGTAAAGCAAGGCAAAAGAATGCTTGTGCCAGATGGATGGAGTTTTACTAGATTTCTGCACGCAAGCGAACATGGGAAGTGCCATCGAAGCAGCCCACCACCATGCCGGCGGCTTCACGCGTGAACAGGCCGTTCTCGACCACGCCGGGGATGCGGTTGAGTTCGGTCTCCAGCAGCGGGGCATTGGCGATGCTCTGACAATGGCAGTCCAGAATGAAATTGCCGCTATCGGTCACCACCGGCCGCTCGTCCCGGGTACGACGGACGATACGGGCCTCGACGCCCTGCCCTTGCAACAGCCTGGCGATCATGCGTTCGGTCTGCTTCCAGGCGAATTGCACCACCTCCACCGGCAGCGGGAAAGCGCCCAGCCGGTCGACGATCTTGCTCTCGTCGCAGATGGTGATCATCTGGGTGGAGGCATGGGCGATGATCTTTTCCCATAGCAGGCAGGCGCCGCCGCCCTTGATCATCTGGAAGTCGCGGTCGATTTCATCCGGACCGTCGATGGTCAGGTCGAGCTGGCCGATTTCATTGGGGTCCATGATGGGGATGCCGACCTCGCGGGCGACGTCGATGGTGGAGCGCGAGGTGGCGGTACAGGTGACGTCGAGGCCATCGGCGATGTGCTTGGCCAGTTCCCGCACGAAGAAGTGCGACGTGGTTCCCGAGCCCAGTCCCAGGCGCATGCCATTGCGTACGAATTCCTCGATGGCGCGGCGGCCGGCCAGTTTCTTTGCTTCGTTCTGGTTCAATTGCATGGATGTCTCCTCTTGAAAAAAACGGGCCCGGATGCGGGCGGGCAAGGCGCTAGATCTTGTCCGTCATCCAGGAATCGAGCGCCGGCAACTGGTCGGGGAATTCGCTGTTGCTGGCCACGGCAATGGCGGTCACCAGCATGTTGACCACCAGGTGGTGATTCAGACGCGAAGCCAGCGGCGTCATGAATTCGGTCTGGTCATAGGGCAAGACGGCAATGAGGGCATCCGTGACTGCGGCCAGCGGGCTGTTGGCTGCGGTCACCGACACCACCCGGGCGCCGCCGGTACGGGCCGCCATGGCCAGTTCCACCATGCGCTTGGTATGCCCCGATTGCGAGAAGATCAGCGCCACTTCGTTGGGGCGCGAGCGCTCGGCGTGCATCCATTGTTTCTTTTCTTCCATCACCGCCGAGCAACGCAGGCCCAGGCGCTGGAACTTGTGTTCGGCGTCCAGCGCGGTGATCTCGGAAATGCCGCTGGCATAGATGCCGATCCAGTTGGCCGACTGCAGCAAGGCCGCTGCCTCTTCGATCTGGCGCGGGACCAGATCGTCCAGCGCGCGCTGGATGGCGGACAGGGAATTGCGGCAGGTCTTGCGCACGATGTTGCCGATATCATCGTGCTTGGTGATCTGCTCGTAGACGAACGGCGCCGTCGGCACCAGGCTTTGCGCCAGTCCCAACTTGAAGTCCTGATAGCCGTTGAAGCCGAAGCGGCGGCAGAAGCGCACGATGGTCGGGTCGCTGACGGCACAACGCTCGGCCAGCGCGGCCATGGTCATGTGGATCACCTCGCCCGGCGCCTGGCTGACGAAACGCGCGATGCGCAATTCGGCGGTCTTCATTTCCTCTTGCTCGCGCAGTATCTGCTGTAGCAGGCTATTGCTCATGACTGTCCTTTATTGTCGGCTTTTATTGTCGGTTTTACCCAGGGGGCGATTCTATAAGACAGCAGGTCCTCCAGACGATGCAGCCTTTGCGCCTGACCAACCCTGACATCGCTGCCGCCCCCCCAGGGCACCACGAAGAACGGCACGCCGGCCGCAGCGGCCGTGGCCTGGTCGACCGTAGTATCGCCGACGTAGGCCCAGGCGCCCTCGGCCAGCGCCATCTGTTCGGCCACCGCCAGCAGATGACCGGGATCGGGCTTGCAGGCCGGCACCGCATCGGCGCCCAACGCCACTTCCACCAACGGCGACAGCTCCAGCAGATCGAGGATCTGCAGCGTCAGCGCATGCGGCTTGTTGGTGCAGATACCCAGACGGATGCCGGCCGCCCGCAGCTTGGCCAGGTCTTCGCGCACATGGGGAAAGAAGCGCGTATGACTGGCCGGATTGCGGCGGTAGTGAGCGATGTAGCACGCCACGGCGGCATCCAGTTCGGCCATGCCAAGCGCGACACCCTGTTCAACGAGGATGTCCTCGATCAGGCGGCGCGGACCGTTGCCGATGAAGCGTTCGACCTGCGCCACCTCCAGCGCGGCATGACCTTGTTCGGCCAGGTAGGCATTGACGGCGGCGGCGATGTCGGGCGCACTGTCGATGAGCGTGCCGTCGAGGTCGAAGATGAGGGCTTCGTAGCTGGCGTGTGCGTGCTGGTTCATGGCGCCTCCCCGAGCTCTGCCAATGCGCCCAGGCGGGCGAAGCTGCCGGTGAGCAGCGGATAGAGTTGCTGATAGATCGCGCGGGCCTGCCCATAGCGCTCGTGCCGGGTGGCGTCGGGGCGCTCGCGCGTCAGTTCCGGCAGCAGGCTCGCGGCGTGGTCGATGTCCGGCCATACCTGCATGCTGACGCCGGCCAGCAGCGCTGCACCCAGGGCGGCTCCTTCGGCCGCGCCCTGGCGCGTGAGGACGTCGCAACCCAGCATGTCGGCCTGGATCTGCCGCCATACTGCCGAGCGCGCCCCGCCGCCGGAGGTACTGACTTGCGCAGAGGACACGCCCATGGCGCGCATCAGGTCCTGCATGTCGCACAGGGAATGCACCACGCCCTCCAGCACGCTGCGCGCCAGGTCGGCGTGATCATGGCGGGCATGGAGGCCGATGAAGGCGGCACGGGCCGACGGATCGGGATGGGGGCAGCGCTCGCCGTTGAGGTAAGGCAGGAACAGCAAGCCATGTGCCCCGGGAACGCTACGCCCGGCGGCCGCGGCGATGGCCTCGAAGGATGGTGGCTCGCCCGCGCCGGCACACAGCACATTGCGGAACCAGGCCAGCGCCCCGCCCGCATTGAGTGACACGCCCATGGCATGCCAGCGCTGGTCAGCGACGTTGCAGAAGACCTGTATCCGTCCATCCGGCGAGGACAGGGGTTGATCCAGCGCGGCGGCGACGATGCCGGCGGTACCGATGGTGGTCTGCAGTGTGCCGGGTGCCACCACGCCGGCACCCAGTGACTGGATCACGCTGTCGCCGCCGCCCCCGATCACCGGAATCCCCGCTGCGATGCCAAACATGGCGGCTGCCTGTGCGTGCACATGGCCGCTGACGACCTGCGATTCGAAACAGGCAGGCAAATGGGCGGAGTCCAGCCCGGCCAAGGCGATCAGCTCGGTCGCCCACTGCCTGCGCCGTACGTCGAACAGGCCCGTGCCGGATGCGTCGGAGACCTCGGTGGCGATCTCGCCGGTGAGCACGTAACGCAGATAATCCTTGGGATTGAGGGCGACCCGCAGCTGTTCATACCATTGCGGCTCGTGCTGCTGCATCCATAGCAGCTTGCCGCCGGTATAGCCGACCAGCATGCGGTTGCCGGTGTGGGCCAGCAAGGACGGCAAGCCACCGGCCGCCTGCGTGATCTGGTCAGCCTCGGCCTGGTTGCGCTGGTCGTTCCAGAGGATGGCCGGACGCAGCGGCCGGTAGTGTTGATCCAGCGCGGTCAGGCCATGCATCTGGCCCGACAGGCCAATGCACAGCAGCTCGACCGATCCCGCTGCCTGCAGCACCTGGGCCACGGCCTGGCGCGCCGCTGCTATCCAGTGGGCCGGCTCCTGCTCGACCCAGCGCTCGCGCGGTTGCGACACCGGATAGCCAACGCTGGCGCTGGCGAGGATGCGTGCATCGGTCGAGAGCAGCAAGGCCTTGCAGGCGGAGGTGCCGAGGTCTATGCCCAACAGGCAGGCCGTCATGATCAGACTCCCACGCCGTGATGCAGACGCACGTGCTTGAACTGGAAATACTCCAGCAAGCCCTCGCGCCCGTGCTCCACGCCGACCCCGCTCTGCTTGCGCCCACCGTAGGGCGCATTCATGATGCCGGCGTCAACATGGTTGATGGCCACATTGCCGACGTCCAGTTCGGCCGCGCAGCGATGGATTTCCTGCAGGTTCTGGGTATAGGCGTAGGCGGCCAGGCCGTAGGGCGTGTCGTTGGCCAGCGCGATGGCCTCATCCAGCGTATCGAAGGGCGCCAAGCCGACCAGTGGGCCGAAGGTCTCTTCGCGCATGACCAGCATGGCGTGGGTACAGTCGGCCACGATGGTGGGCTGGAAGAAGAAGCCCTGCGCGAACTGCTCGCCATCCGGGGCGGTGCCGCCGGCCACCAGCCTGGCGCCCTGCTCCAGCGCATCCTGCAGATGCACCCGGGTCTTCTGCAGGGGCGCAAGCTGCGCCATCGATCCCACGTCCGCCTGCGGATGCAACAGCCCATCGCCGATGACCAGCGCGCGTGTGGCCGTGGCGAACTGTTCCAGGAAGTCAGCATAGACGGCGCGCTCGACATAGATGCGATTGATGGCGATGCAGATCTGCCCCATGTTGCGGAAGGAACGCCGCACGGCGCCCCGTACCGCTTGTGCCAGATCGGCGTGGCGGGTCACCAGCATGGGGCAATTGCCACCCAGCTCCAGCGACAGGCGCTTGATCGAAGGACAGGATTGCTGGATGCGCAAGCCGGTCTGGCTTGACCCGGTAAAGGCGATCTTGGAGACAGACGGGTGTTGCACCAGCGCTAACCCGACGCTGGCGCCATCGCCGGTCAGCACGGTTACGATACCGGCCGGAATGCCCGCCTGCAGGGCTTTCTCGGCGATATACAGTGCCGTGAAGGGAGTGAATTCGGAGGGTTTGACGATCACCGCGCAGCCTGCGGCCACGCCGGCGCATAGCTTCCAGCCGACCAGTTCGGCCGGATAGTTCCAGGGGGTGATGGCTGCCACCACGCCAATGGCTTCGCGCATCACCAGGCTCTGGTAACCGGGCTGGTCATTGGGAATGATCTCGCCGTGCACCCGCAGGGCTTCTTCGGCATAGAAATGGCAGGCTTCGGCCAGCTTTTTGATCTCGCCCAGGGCCTCGCTGAGTGGCTTGCCTTGTTCTACCGTCATCACCTGGGCCATGGCGGACGCGTCATCGAGGATCAGGCTGCCCAGCCTGTGCAAGGCATCGGCGCGGGCCCGTGCCGGCTGGCGCGACCAGGGGCGCCAGGCAAGCTCGGCTGCCGCGACGGCAGAATCGATCTCGGGCGAAGTAGCCACGGCAATGTCGCCGATGGGCGTGTTGCGGGCGGGATTGCGCACCTGCAGCCGCGCGCCCTGCCCCTCGACGAACTGGCCTGCGATAAACAGCTTGCCCGACAGCCGGGCCAACACGTCCTGCATGATGCACCTCCTCGAACGACAGAAAATCTAGTATAACTAGATAAATGCGCCGAGAACAACTTAGAGGTGTTGAATTTTTTCTATATTTTTAACGATAAACGTCCAAAAAGATTCCGCGCGTCAAAAGGTAGGCCCGATTTATGTAGCATTACTATCATTTTGTGATTTCAAGGAGACGCAACTATGAAGACACGCTCACCCCAGGACCTCACCGGCCAGCTAGCCCTGGTCACCGGCGCCGGGCAAGGCATCGGCGCGGCCTGCGCCACTGCCCTGGCCGAGCAAGGGGCCACGGTGGTCTGCACCGATCTTGACGGGGATCGTGCCGCCGCCATCGCCACCGGACTGGCGCGGCCAGGCCAGGCGTTCGCGCTGGATGTGACCGACAGCAAGGCCTTGAACGCCCTGGCCGCCAGGATTCCACCGCTGGACATCCTGGTCTGCAATGCCGGCGTGGTCAGCAACACACCGGCCGAGGAAATGGAAGATGACGAATGGGACCGCGTACTGGCGGTCAACCTGGGCGGCGTCTTCAAGACCTGCCGGGCCTTTGGCCGGCGCATGCTGGAACGTGGCAGGGGCAGCATCATCAACATCGGCTCCATGTCGGGGATGATCGTCAACGTGCCGCAACCGCAATGCCACTACAACGCCTCCAAGGCGGCGGTCCACCACCTGACGCGCTCGCTGGCGGTGGAATGGGCCACGCGCGGGATCAGGGTCAATGCGGTGGCGCCAACCTATATCGCCACACCGCTGCTGCAGGAGCTGGAAAAGGAAAAGGCCTTGATCGCGCGCTGGATGGATCTCACACCCCAGCAGCGCATGGGGCGCCCGGACGAAGTCGCGGCAGTGGTGGCGTTTCTGGCCTCGGAGGCGGCCAGCCTCATCACTGGCGCCGTCATCCAGGCCGATGGTGGCTATACCTGCATCTGAGGCTTCAAACTCTTGGCCACCTTGCCAAGGCGCGGTAGTCCGCGACATTGACGGTTTCTGCCGTCATCGGCTTTCTTACCGACCTTGGAGCAAGACCTCTCAGATGGGACCACCACTTTTCTTCAACCTGGCATTGGTCTCCATCATTTTGACCAACTGATACAGCGCCGTCACGGTCGGAGTCGGCACCCCCTGCTTGATGCCTTGCTCGATCACGGCGCCATTGATGAAGTCGATTTCGGTCTGCCGTCCGGCTTCGATATCCTGCAGCATCGATGGCTTGTGGTTTGTGTGCATCCTGAACGCATGATCTATCGCCTGCTCTACCTGAGGCAGACTGACCGGAATCTGCAGTGCATGGGCCACGGCCACCGTTTCGGCCGCGATGCGCAATGCCAGGCTGCGGCCTTCATCGCTCGATCCGACCGTACCCACATTGCAGCCGCTGACGGCACAGACCGAATTCAACGCTGCATTGAAGGCGATCTTTTCCCAGATGGCTTGTTGCACCTGCGGGTCGGCGCTGCAATGGAGGCCGGCGAGGCTGAATATCTCGGCGATCTGGCTCACCTCCGGGCAGTGCTGCCCCGACAGCGTCCAGATCCTGACCTGACCATCACCATGGCTGTGCACCACCCCGGCAGACCTGAGGTCGGCGGGCAGGTTGGTCATGCCGACGATGATGCGTTCGCGCGGAATCACTTCGGCAATGATTTCCGCATTCCCCAGGCCATTTTGCACCGATAGCGCCCAGGTTTCCGGCCCCACCAGATGCCCCAGGGCATGGGCAGCGCCGCGGGTATGGAAGCCCTTGGTAAAAAAGACGATCAGATCAAACGGCTCGGAGAAGGTGTCGGCCGTCCCGACCGGCACCCTCACCGTATGCACGCCCTTGTCATCGCTCAGGGACAGGCCGTTACTGCTGATCGCAGCGATCGTAGCGGGGGTGACTTCGATGAAACTGACCTGCTGTCCGCTCAGTGCCAGACGCGCACCAAACAGCCCTCCCATGGCGCCAGCACCGACGATGGCAATGTTCATGCTCAATGTTCCTTCTTCAGATGCGCAGGGGCTACCGTAGCGCGGGGAATATGCTTGCGTACCGACAGCAACGCGACAAAGACGAACAGCATCGCCCCTGCCAACATCGCCAGATAACCAGAGGCACCGCCCTGGGTGATCACGATGGCCCCGGCAAAGGCGCTCAGGATGGCGCCCAGCCGACCGAAGGCCAATGCTGCGGCAGTGCCGGTGGCGCGCACCTGGGTCGGATAGATATAGGCGCACAGGGCATACATCGTGCATTGGACGGCATTGACGAAGAGCCCGTGCAAGCCTATTCCCACCACCAGCAGCGTGGTCTGGTTGGCCACGTCCAGGCTGCGCAGCAGCAATGCGGTCGCCGCGGCGGCCAGGCAGCACAGCAACATCGGCACCCGTGAGCCGAAGCGGCCGATGATCAGCGCGCACAGCAATGCCCCGAGGACGCCACCGACGTTGTAGGCCGTCAGGCCGCTGCCGGCCACCGAGGGACTCAGCCCCTCTCCGGCCAGCATCGTGGGAAGCCAGCTGAATGCACTGTAGACAGCCAGCAGGTTCATGAAGAAGGCGATCCACAGCGCCATGGTGTCGCGTGCCTGCCCGGGGGCAAACAACGCGCCGAATCCGGCGCGCGGGTGCGTGGTCTGTTCACGCGCATCGCTGAAGCGGATATCGGCTGCCACTGTACGTGACATGCGCTTAAGCAGGTGTCGCAGCTCATCCCAGCGATGCGGCTGGCGCGCCAGGTAACGCGGCGACTCCGGGATGACGAACCACAGCAACACCGAAAACGCGACCGGCAGCAGACCGCCCAGCAGGAACAGCCCGCGCCAGCCGTAGTGCGGCAACACCAGGTTGGCGAACAAGCCCGCCAGCATGCCGCCCAGCGGAACGCAGACGATGGTGGCCGTGACCGCCAGCGTGCGTCTGCGGGCCGGGCTGAATTCAGCCGTCATGGTGGTCGAGGTCGGCAAGGCCCCGCCGATGCCCAGGCCAGCGAAGAAGCGCAGGATGGCAATGGTGGTGATGTCCGGTGAGAGTGAGATGAGGCTGGTGGCCAGGCCGAAGACGAAGACACTGCCGATGATGGCCAGGCGGCGCCCGAAACGATCCGCGAACAGGCCGGCGAAGGCGCTGCCGATGCCCATGCCCACCAGGCCGGCCGCGACCGCCGGGGCGAAGGCGTTGCGCGTGATCCCCCATTCCTTGATCAGGCTGGGGATGGCGAAACCGATCAGTTGCCCATCGAAGCCGTCCATGACGATCGACAGCGCCGCCAGGCACACCACCAGCTTCTGGAAACCGGTAAATGCGCCCTCATCCAGCACGCGTCCGATATCGACGGTCTTGGCTTGTTCTACGGTGTGGGTGCTCATGCGCGCTCCCGGGCAGTGCCAACGGTAATCGCGGGGGTGGGTGAAGCGATGCGCGCGGGCGCGCGGTCGTGCGGCAAATGCCAGGATGTCATAGTCATGGCGGTCTCCTCGTTGATATCGCGCGGGTCCGATGCGGATCGGCCCGCTGTTGCGATTATTGTTGTGGTGTTCGGTCAGGCCGGATCTGTGCGAGCCTGATGTCGTCCGGCTCAGAACGGGTAATGACGTGGCGTGGTTTGCACCGTGACCCAGCGCAGGTCGGTGAATTCGGCGATGCCGGCCTTGCCGCCGAAATGGCCGAAGCCACTGGACTTGACGCCGCCGAAGGGCATCTGTGCCTCGTCGTGGACGGTGGCGCCATTGATGTGGCAGATGCCCGACTCGATACGGCGCGCCAGGCTCAGGGCGCGGGCGACATCGCGGCTGAACAGCGCTGCCGACAAGCCATATTCGTTGTCGTTGGCACAGGCGATGGCGGCCTCATCATCCTTGACCCGCACGATGGGCTTGACCGGTCCGAAGGACTCTTCATGGTAGATATTCATCTGCGCCGTTACGTGGTCCAGCAGCGTCGCCGGCATCAGCGTGCTCTCGGCCTTGCCGCCGCAGACCAGCGTCGCGCCCTTGGCCAAGGCATCCTCAATGAGGGCGTTGCAGCGCTGTACGGTGGCCAGGTCCACCACCGAACCCAATACCACCGGTCCCTGGCGCGGATCGCCCAGCGGCAGGCTGCGCGCCTTGGCGACCAGACGCGCGACGAAGTCATCGGCGACGCGCTCGTCGACGATGATGCGCTCGGTGGACATGCAGATCTGCCCCGAATTGGCGAAGGCACCAAAGGCTGCTGCCTGTACGGCTGCCTCGATGTCGGCATCGTGCAGGACGATGAAAGGCGCCTTGCCGCCCAGTTCCAGCACGGCGGGCTTGAGGTGCCTGGCGCATTGTGCGGCGATGATGCGGCCCACGCGGGTCGAACCGGTGAAATTGACCCGTCGCACCGCCGGGTTGGCGATGATGGCGTCCACAATTTGACCGGCGTCTTGCGGTGCGTTGGTAATGAAGTTGACCACGCCCGGAGGCAGGCCGGCATCCTGGATGGCTTCGATGATGAGGCCATGCGTGGCCGGACAGATTTCGGAGCCCTTGAAGACGACGGTGTTGCCGCAGGCCAGCGGCAAGGCGATCGCGCGTACGCCCAGGATCACCGGCGCGTTCCAGGGAGCGATGCCCAGCACCACGCCAGCGGCCTGGCGCAGACCCATGGCAAGGTTGCCGGGGACCTCCGAGGGGATGATCTCACCGGCGATCTGGGTCGTCATGGCCGCGGCTTCACGCAAGCCGTCGGCGGCCAGATGCACGTTGAAGGCAGCCCAGTGGTGCGAGGCCCCGGTTTCGGCGGCCATGGCGTCTGCAAACGCCTCGGCGCGGGCCTGCAATGCATCGGCCGCGCGGGTGAGCAAGCTGCGGCGCTCGCCCGGGCCCATGGCTGCCCAGGCGGGAAAGGCGTCGGCCGCTGCCTGCACCGCCGCGCGGGCGTCGGCCACGGTGGCCGCTGGCGCGCGCGAGGCCACGCTGTGGTCGAGCGGATTGCGCCGTTCGAAGTAGGCAGCGTCTGCGGCGAAACAGCGCTGGCCGTTGATGAGCATGTTGACTTCCTGCATGGTCTCCTCCTGTTATCTTTAATCTCGGGGTTCAGTTCACGATGTCGGGTTCAGCGCCGCGCGGGCGCAGCAAGGCAGAAAGCTCATCGCACCAACACTTCCACCAGGCGCGGTGCGTTGGCAGACAAGGCCGCTTGCAGCGCGCCGGCCAGTTCGGCAGGATCGCTCACGCGCACGCCCTGGCATCCCATGGACTGGGCCAACGCGACGAAATCCAGTCCAGGCAGTTCGGTGCCCTGGACCACATCGTCGGCGCCGAAGCCGAAGGCCGGTGCGAAGTCCTGCAGTGCGGCGTAGCGGCCATTGTTGATGATCACGAAGGTAATGGGTAGGCCCAGTTGTACCGCGCTGTAGATGGCTTGCGGCGAGTACATCGCCGAGCCATCGCCGATGAGCCCGATCACGCGCTGGTGCGGCCGTGCCAGCGCCACACCCACTGCCGCCGGCATCCCATAGCCCAGGCCACCGCTGGCCATGGTGTAGAAGCTGCCGGGGCGGGTGAAGGGCAAGTAGGCTTGCATGGTCGGGCGCGAACCGGGGGCTTCCTCGACCACGATGTCCTCTGCCGCGCGCACGTCGGCCAGGGTCTGCATCGCAAAGGCGGCGGACATCGGCGTCTCCGGAGCGGCGCGCGTGCGCGGTTCACGCCGGGCCGGCTGCAGGCGGGTCGCGGGCGGGTGCTGCGCCATCTGCGCCAACAGGTCTTGCAGGCCCAGACGGATATTGCCGACGATGGCGCTGCCCTGCGGGGTCCAGGAGGCGGTCATCGGATCATCGATGAGCTGGTACAGCGTCGCCCCAGGCGGCAGGTGCGGGCCGCTGCCTTCGACGTGATAGGTGAAAGCCGGTGCCCCCGCCACGAAGACCAGATCGTGGCCCGCCAGCAGCTGCACGATCTTCTCGCGCATGGCCGGCAGGAAACCGGCAAACAGACGATGGTCTTCGGGGAAGCTGCAGCGCGAGGACATCGGTGCGACGAACACCCGTGCGTGACAGGACTCGGCCAGACGGATGGCCTCATCCCAGGCCCCGGCGCGGTCCAGTTCCGCACCGACCACCATGGCCGGGCGCCGACTACTGGCCAGCGCGGCGGCCAGCGATGCGATGGCACCCGCTTCGGGCCGGCTGCGGGTGGTGACTTCTGTAGCGGCAAGCAGCTCGGCCGGTTGCTCCCAGTCATCCACGGGAATGGAGACGAAGACCGGGCCCCGCGGCTCCTGCATGGCGATGTGATAGGCCCGCGCCAGCGCACGGGGAACGTCGGCCGCGCGCGCCGGTTCGATGCTCCACTTGACGTAGGGCTTGGCCAGCTCGGTTGCCTGCGAGGCCGCCAGGAACGGGTCCAAAGGCAGGATGGAGCGTGCCTGCTGGCCGGCGGTGATGATCAGCGGGGTACGGTTACGAAAGGCGGTGAAGATATTGCCCATGGCATTGCCCACCCCGGCCGCCGAATGCAGGTTGACCATGGCGGCCTTGCCGCTGGCCTGGGCGTAGCCGTCGGCCATGCCGACCACCACGGCTTCCTGCAAGCCCAAAACGTAGCGGAAGTCGGCGGGAAAGTCGCGGAACATCGGCAATTCGGTGGAGCCGGGATTGGCGAAGACGGCGCTCATGTCGAGGCTACGCATGAGGTCGAATACGACATCACGCACGGTGATGGCGGGCAAGGGTGTCTCCTGCATACAGATCCTGTGTAAGGCCTCATGGCTGGGCCGGGTGGATGATGGGAGGCAGTATGTAAGCTCGTGACGTGTTTGAAAATTGCCAAATTGGATAAAAGTCATAACATTTGGTAATGTGTAATCCGCATATCGTTGAGCCATTTTTGCCGCCCAAACTTACCCTATCCACCCTATCCGCACCATCAACCGGAGACATCATTGAGTTTCAACCTGCAGCAGCTGGAAATGTTCAATGCCATCGTCACTGCTGGGAGCCTGGGGCGCGCTGCAGCCGTCCTTGACCTGACCCAGCCGGCCTTGAGTCGCGCGATCAAACGTCTGGAAGAGTCCGTCGGCGGAGCGCTCTTCGAGCGTCACACCAAGGGTATGCACCTGACACCGCTGGGCAAGGCGCTATTGCCGCACGCGATGTCGTTGCAGCGTGAAGCCCGGCAGGCCCGCGAGGAACTGGACGCCATCCGCGGCCTGGCAAAGGGTGTCATCAAGGTGGGTGCGGTGGGCAGCATTGCCAGTCTGGTGCTGCCACTGGCGGTGCGTGGCGTGCTGGACAAGTGGCCCAACCTGCGGGTGGAGATCATGGAGGGGGTATGGGACCGTCTGGTCGAGGGCTTGCTCACGCATGAGATCGATCTGGCTCTCGGTACCTCCGGCGCCGAAAGCGATGGCGTGGCTGCCATCTCCGACTGCCGCTGGAGCGACCTGAGCTACGTGGTGGCCGGACGCGACCATCCGTTGCGCGAACGCGGCAAGATCAGCCTGGCCGATACCCTGACGCAGCGCTGGGCCCTGACGCCCCGGGGTACGGGACCGTATTTGCACGTGAAGGAAACATTCGCCCAGGCCGGCTTGCCCATGCCCGAGATCGCTGTCGAATCGCGTTCGGTCACGGTGCTCAAGGGCCTGGTTGCGCGTTGTGGATTCGTGGGGTGGATGTCCGGTCCGATGTTCGATACCGAAAGCAAAGCGGGAGTGATCAATGCCCTTGCGGTAGAGGGCCTGAATGCCCCGCGCACGTTGACCGCATTCCGCAGGCGTCAAGGGATATTGCCGGCGCCGGCGATCCGCTTGCTCGATGAATTGCGGCATCTGACCGGTTCCCTGCCCTCCAGCTAGCGCCTACATCAAATGAAAACACCCTGCAGCGTCACTGCCTGCAGGGTGGGTAATCATCTCTTCATCGGCTTGCTATCGGGATGGTGGCCCGGGATCAGACCCGGTAGATCTTCTCTCCGGTCTGGACGATCCTGAATTTCTCATTGGTCAGCGGGTCCAGCGCGCGACCATCGGCCAGCTTGTAGCTACGGCTGAACGCCAGTGCTGCGGCATCGGCTTCGTCCTGCTGAGTCTGATACACCTCTACGTGGTAAGGTGCGCCGGTCTTGCCCTTGGCATCGAATTTTTCCACCAGATCCATATGTCGTCTCCTTAGTCGTGGCCTTGCGCCAAGGACAAAGATAGCAGATTTGATCGTGCTTTCCAGCGTATTGCATGTTGCAGCGCACAGCAAGGGCACGCGGGCTGGGCTGCAGCCCTGCGCGATCAACGATCAATAATGCAAGGTCACCCCGACGCCGAACTGCCGCGTCACCTCGGCCTTGTTGAGCCCGAACTTGGCGCCGGCATCCAGATCGACCGTCTTGTTGGGCGACCAGATCACGCCCACCAGCGCATAGGAAGGCAGCTTGCGGCTGGATGCATCCGGGTTCTGGGCAACGCCGGTATCGGCCACCAGGCGCCATTGTTCATCCAGGCCGTACCAGACTGCAGCCGAAGCGCGCCACAGGGTCTTGCGCTGCGACTGCTGGTCACTGTCGAGCTTGAAGCGGTTGACGCGCACACCCAGGTTGCCGTGCAAGGTCCAGGGGCCGGTTTCGTAGGACGCGATACCGGTCAGGGCGGCGCTGCTTTTGCCATTGCCCAGGCCCTTCTCTTCTTCGCCGCTGGGCATGAAGAATTCCGGCTTCAAGGCCAGCGCCAGGCCCTCGGCCTCGTAATAGCGCCACTTGGCGCCCAGCGAGACGTCCCCCACACCCGTGCCGGTGGGCGACTGGAAGGTCTGCGGCAGGTTGAAGAACAGGTCCAGCTTGTCAGTGACGCCATAGGTGAAGGTGAACGCGCCGACATGACTGGCGTCGCCGCTCTGTTTGCTCCAGTCGGTGTTCATTTCAAGCTGGATACCGCCGGCACCTTGCACACCGGCATCATCGGTGACCAGCGGGTGCGCGGCGAAGGCCGACTGGCTGGCCGCCAGCAACAGCCAGGAAAGACTCAGGATTTTCTTGTTCATGGTGGACCCCATTTTTTGCTGTGATCAGTACGGCATTGCTACCCGGCCACCACGATGACACAGCCGCGCCCGTGCGGACGTGACAGCGCACACCGCAGGCGGGGAGTACAGAGACGTGGTCGGAGCGAACCGAAGGGAAAGCGCGCCGTTGCATGTTCAGAACACGATACCAAAGGCGCAAGTCGCGCATTCCGAACAGAAAGAGCGCTGACAAGGCCTATTTGATGAATATGTCCTGATGGATGGCTGCGGTAAATGCCGTGGCTTTTACGGAAGGAACATCATCGGGCTGGCTTCAGCTGGCCTTGCAGGCGTCTGGAAGCGCGGTTCATGAACACCCGCCGTGTGATGCCAAGTGGCGATGGCCAGACTTCAGGGGCCAGGCCACGAGGCCGCAGCAGGCGAACTGCATTTCCAGAGCGAGGGGGATAGTACCATCGGTGCCTGACAAATCAGCAACAAAAAGCGTCGATATTTGCTGACAAAATCTGCCCCGCAACGAAACCTGGATCAGCCCGGTTGTTCGGTCGCGGCGGCCAGTGCCGAACCGAGTTCGCGCAGCACCCGGGTGGGGATCTTGAGCATCGCACCCCACTCGCTCCAGTCCCAGGAGACGCGGGCGCAGAGGTATTCCAGGCTGGAACTGGGCAGCTCGAAACGCTCGCCCAGTTGCAGCAGGTGCGGCAGCAAGGCGGCGCGGGTGGCATCGTCGGCCACGCAGATATCGGCCACGCAGGCGGCCAGCTCCAGCAGACGGATCAGGCGCTGCTGGCGGTCTTCCTCGTCCAGACCGGTGCTATCGGCCGCCTTGTGGTGCAGGACGGTTTCGCAGAACAGCTTGGGGAACAGCCAGTCCTGCATCATTGCGGCGGCCAGTTCCAGGTGGTCGAAGCTGAAGGCCTGCTTCTCTTCCTGGCGCAGGGCGGCAGCGGGAGCATCCGTCCCGACGCCGCGCAGGATCTCGCCATAGCGCTTGGGACGCGCCGAGGCCAGCGCCAGCCGTCCGATATCCGCCAGCAGGCCGATGGTGAACATCTCCGCCGGCGGCGCGACCGGGATCAAGTCGGCCAGGGCCTGGCTGGCACAAGCCATGGCGGTGGAACGGCTCCAGAAGGCGTCATAGTCGAACTCGGCACAATCGCCACGGCGCGCCGATTCGGTCAGGGAAATCGCCAGCGCCATCTGGCGCACGGCCTGCAGGCCCACCATCAACAGCAGGTCGACATTGACGGAAGCGACCATCCGGCCCTTGTTGAGGTTGGGGATATTGGCGATCTGGATCAGTCGCCCGGCCAGTACCGGGTCACCCTGGATCTGCGCCACCAGGTCAGGCAAGGCGATATCTTCCTGCTGGCACATCTGCATGATCCGCAGACGCACCCCGGACGGGGCTGGCAAGACTTCGGAGTCCTGCAGTTCGCGGAAAATCAGGGGATCGACGTAGGTAGACATGAGGATTCGTGGGGTTCTCGGGTAATGAGCCTGGCGCAAGGCCAGATGCGATGGTCACAAGGATACCCAATTAATGACCGTTGTGCGTTGCGCCATTGCAAACTCCACGCACAAGGAATGTCTCTTTTTTCATTCTCGCTGACAAGGCGGCAAGACGCACGCCGACATCCTGTGCAAGCGCGTGCGGGTAAGCTGATCCGGTCCGGATTCAGCGGGCCACAGCGATGAATGCTTCATAAAAACCTGAGGCAAAGCGAAGACAAGGACAAACAAGCACAGACAAAGCGGCTCAAAGCCGGTACAAGCATCCGGGCCCAGGCTGCACATTGAGCCCAAGCACAGCGCAAGGAAAAAAGCAGACATGGAAGACATGGTAGTGGTACGCAAGGAAGGCCTGTACTGCGTACCCGGCGATTTCTACATAGACCCGTGGCGACCGGTGGCGCGCGCCTTGATCACCCACGCCCATGCCGACCACGCCCGCATGGGTCATGCCCACTACCTGGCGGCCGCGCCCGGCGCCGGCATCCTGCGTGCCCGCCTTGGTGCGGACATCCACCTGCAGGCGCTGGACTACGAAGAAAGCATCACCCACAACGGCGTTCGCCTGTCGCTGCACCCGGCCGGCCATGTCCTGGGTTCGGCCCAATTGCGCATGGAGTGGCAGGGATGCATCTGGGTCGCCTCGGGCGACTACAAGCTCGAAGCCGACGGCACCTGCACCGCCTTCGCCCCGGTGCGCTGCCACACCTTCATCACCGAATCCACCTTCGGCATGCCCATCTACCGCTGGCAACCGCAGGCGGAGATTTTCGAGGACATCAACCGCTGGTGGCGCGCCAACGCCGCCGAGGGCCGGGCCAGCGTGCTGTTCTGCTATTCCTTCGGCAAGGCACAGCGCATCCTGCACGGCATCGACGCCGGCATCGGCCCCATCGTCTGCCACGGCGCAGTGGAACCCCTGAACCGGCTCTATCGCGAAGCCGGCGTCTTCCTGCCGCCGACCGCGACGGTCGGCGAAGCCGAAGCCACCAGGCGCGGCAAATCCAATGCCTATGCCGGCAGCCTGATCATCGCCCCACCCTCCGCCGCCGGCTCGCCCTGGATGCGCCGCTTCGGCGACTACAGCGATGCCTTCGCCAGCGGCTGGATGCGCCTGCGCGGCACACGGCGGCGGCGCGGCGTGGATCGTGGTTTCGTGCTGTCGGATCATGCCGACTGGCCGGCCCTGCAGGAAGCGATTGCCGCCAGCAGCGCCGAACGGGTCATCGTCACCCACGGCCAGGTCGCCACCATGGTGCGCTGGTTGCGGCAGAACGGTCTCGATGCCGGGGCCTTCACCACTGAATACGGTGACGACGATGCCGACGACAGCAGCGCGGCGCCACCAGCCACTGCGCAGGAACAGTCCGGCCATGCGTGAATTCTCGCGGCTCTACGCCGAACTGGATGCCACCACCTCCACCACCCGCAAGCTGGCCGCCTTGCAGGACTATTTCCAGCGTGCCGATGCCGCCGACGCCGCCTGGGCGGTGTATTTCCTGGCGGGTGGCAAGCCTCGCCAGGCGGTGCCGACCGGCCTGCTCAAGCAATGCGCAATGGCCTATGCGCAGATCGATGAGTGGCTCTTCGAGGAGTGCTATCACAGCGTGGGCGACCTGGCCGAAACCATTGCCCACATCCTGCCGCCACCGACCCGCACCAGCGACTTCGGGCTGGCCTTCTGGATGCAGGAACGCATCGCCCCCCTGCGCGGTGCCGAACCGGAAGTGATCCGCAGCGCCCTCTTCGCGGCCTGGGATGAACTGGACTGGCAGGGCCGCTTCCTGCTCGCCAAGCTCATCGGTGGCGGCTTCCGGGTGGGTGTCTCGCGCCTGCTGGTCACCCGTGCACTGGCTGCCGTCGCGCAGCTGGACCCCAAGCTGCTGGCCCAGCGCATGGTCGGCTGGACCGATGGCCGCGCCCGCCCCGACGCCGAACGCTTCGCCCGCCTGATCGGCCCTGATGACGGCCAGGACCATCGCCTGCAGGGGGGCCAGCCCTACCCCTTCTTCCTGGCCCATCCGCTGATTGAACATCCGCGCCAGCTGGGGCCGGTCGGTCAGTGGCAGATCGAATGGAAATACGACGGCATCCGCGCCCAGCTGGTGCGCCGGCACGGCAGCAACTGGCTGTGGTCACGGGGGGAAGAGCTGATCACCGAACGCTTCCCCGAACTGGCCGCGCTGGACCTGCCGGACGGTACCGTCATCGACGGCGAGATCGTGATCCGCCTGCCTGATTCCGGGCAACAGGCCGAACGTGTGGCGCCCTTCGCCGACCTGCAAAAACGCATCGGTCGCAAGAATCTCACTGCAAGAATGCTGGGCGAGCTGCCTGCAGGACTGATCGCCTATGACCTGCTGGAGCAGGATGGGCATGATCTGCGCGGCCTGCCTCAGCAAGAACGCCGCGCCCGGCTGGAACAACTGGTCCAGCGCCACGCCGCGCCGGCCCTGATGCTGGCGCCGCAGATCGTGGCAGCGGACTGGGATGCGCTGGAACAACTGCGCGCCACTTCGCGCCAGCGTGGCGTGGAGGGCATGATGCTCAAACAGGTCGATGCCCACTATGGCATCGGTCGTACCCGCAACGTCGGCACCTGGTGGAAGTGGAAGGTCGACCCCTATTCCATCGATGCCGTCCTGATCTATGCCCAGGCCGGTCACGGCCGGCGCGCCTCGCTCTACACCGACTACACCTTCGCGGTCTGGGACACGCCCGCTGAAGCCGGCGGCGAGCGCAAGCTGGTGCCCTTCGCCAAGGCCTATTCGGGCTTGACCGATGCCGAGATCGCCGTGGTCGACCAGACCATTCGCAAGACCACGATAGAAAAATTCGGACCGGTACGCAGCGTGCGGCCGTCCATGGTGTTCGAGATCGGCTTCGAGGGCATTGCCCTGTCCACGCGCCACAAGGCCGGCATTGCCGTGCGCTTCCCGCGCATCCTGCGCCAGCGCGTCGACAAGACCGTCGACCAGGCCGACACCCTGGACAACCTGCGCGCCCTGCTGCCGTCGTCCCCAGTCACCGAGAGCGAGGAAGATGCCCAGCCCGCCCAGCAAGACCACTAGCCAGCGTCCGCCCAGACGGCGCAGCGCAAGCCCGTCAAAGGCGGCGGTCATCCCTGCCGCCGTCGAGGACTGGTTCGCCCAGCGCCACTGGGAGATATTCGATTTCCAGCGCCAGGTCTGGCAAGCCGCGCAGCAAGGTCGCAGCGGCCTGCTGCACGCCGGCACTGGTGCCGGCAAGACCTATGCGGTCTGGTTCGGGGCGCTGCTGCATGCTGAACCCGGCCTGGGTCGGACCGACGCCCCCGTCACGGCCCAGGGCTTGCGCATCCTGTGGATCACCCCCATGCGCGCCCTGGCGGGCGACACCCTGCGTGCCCTGCAAGCCCCGCTGGCCGATCTGCTGCCACACTGGCAAGCCGGCATGCGCACCGGCGACACCGGTTCCGGCGAGCGTGCGCGCCAGATGAAGTCCTTGCCGCAGGCCCTGGTGACCACGCCAGAAAGCCTGTCACTGCTGCTGTCCCAGGCGGATGCCCGCCAGCGCTTCGGCAAGCTGGACGCGGTCATCGTCGACGAATGGCACGAGCTCATGGGCAACAAGCGCGGCGTGCAGGTGCAACTGGCCCTGGCGCGCCTGCGCCGCTGGCGGCCCGGGATGGTGGTGTGGGGATTGTCGGCCACTCTCGGCAACCTGGAGCAGTCGCAGCAGGCCCTGCTGGGACCCGAAGCCGCCGAACACGGCGTGCTGGTGCGCGGCGAACAGCGCAAGCGCATCCTCATCGATACCCTGCTGCCGCCACAGGCCACCCGCTTCGCCTGGGCCGGGCACCTGGGCCTGCAGATGCTGCCGGCGGTGGTGACCGAGATCGATGCCAGCGGCAGTACCCTGGTCTTCACCAATACCCGCTCCCAGGCCGAGCTGTGGTACCAGAACCTGCTGGAGGCCCGCCCCGACTGGGCCGGCATCATCGCCCTCCACCATGGCTCACTTGATCGCGAAGTCCGTGAATGGGTGGAACAAGGCCTGCGCGACGGCCGCCTCAAGGCGGTGGTCTGCACCTCCAGCCTGGACCTGGGGGTGGACTTCACCCCGGTGGAGCGGGTACTGCAGATCGGCAGCCCGCGCGGCGTGGCGCGACTGCTGCAGCGGGCCGGCCGCTCCGGCCATTCGCCCGGGCGCAGTTCGCGCGCCACGCTGGTACCCACCAACAGCCTGGAACTGGTGGAAGCCGCCGCCGCCCAGGATGCCGTCGCCGCCGGCCGGGTGGAACAGCGCCCGATACCGGACACACCCCTGGACGTGCTGGTACAGCATCTGGTGACCATCGCCCTGGGCGGTGGTTTCCGTGCCGACGAGTTGCTGGCTGAAGTGCGACAGGCCTGGTCCTACCGCCATCTGCGCGAGGATCAATGGCAGTGGGCGCTGGACTTCGTGGTGCGTGGCGGCCAAAGCCTGGGCGCCTATCCGGAATATCACCGCGTGCAGGCCGGCGAGGATGGCGTCTATCGGGTCGAGCTGCCGGCCATCGCACGCCGCCACCGCATGAACATCGGCACCATCGTCGCCGATGCCAGTCTGCATGTGCAGTACATGAAGGGGGGACGCATCGGCACCATCGAAGAAGGTTTCATCGCCCGCCTGCGACCGGGCGATCGCTTCCTCTTCGGCGGGCGCGTGCTGGAGTTCGTGCGCGTGCACGAGATGACGGCCTGGGTCCGCCGCAGCAGCGCCGGCAGCGGTGCCGTGCCGCGCTGGCAAGGCGGCCGCATGCCCTTGTCCTCGACCCTGGCGCACGCCGTGCTGGATCGCCTGGAACAAGCCGCGCAAGGCCGCTTCGACGGTCCCGAGATGCAGGCCGTGCGGCCGCTGCTGGATCTGCAGCACGCTTGGTCGGCCCTGCCCACGGCGCAGCGGCTGGTGGTGGAGACGCTCAAGAGCCGCGAAGGACATCATCTCTTCTTCTATCCCTTTGCCGGCCGCCTGGTGCACATGGGCCTGGCCTCGCTGCTGGCCTGGCGCCTCAGCAGGGAGCGTGCCGCGACCTTCTCCATCGCCGTCAACGACTACGGGTTCGAATTGCTGGGCGCGGACAAGGTCGAAGCGCACCGCCTGGAACCGCAGCAGGCCCTGGCCCTGTTCAGCGAAGAGCGGCTGCTGGAGGACGTCCTGGCCAGCCTGAATGCCACCGAGCTGTCACAACGGCGCTTCCGTGAAATCGCCCGCATCGCCGGGCTGGTATCGCAGGGGCATCCCGGGCAGCGCAAGAGCGCACGCCAGCTGCAGGCATCCTCGGCCCTGTTCTTCGAGGTCTTCCGCAAGCACGACGCCGGCAACCTCTTGCTGACCCAGGCCCAGCGCGAAGTATTGGAACAGGAGCTGGAACTGGAACGGCTGCGCTGCACCCTGGCCGAACTGCGCGAACGCACGCTCACGCTGGTGCCACTGGAGCGGGCCACGCCGTTTGCCTTGCCGCTGATGGTGGAACGCTTCCGCGAAAAACTCTCGACCGAAAAGCTGGCCGACCGTGTGGCGCGCATGCTGCGCGAGCTGGAAGGTGCCGCCGACAAGACCAGCGCCCAGGCCAGGCCACAGCCGCGTCCCCGCTCCAGCCCCCGCAACCACACAGGATGATGAGCCCATACCCCAGCTTCGACGCCGCCGGCGCGACCCTGACCATGCTGCCCGAACGCGCCCTGCTCTGGCGCGAGCGCGCCATGCTGATCCTGGCCGATGTCCACTTCGGCAAGGCTGCCGCCTTCCGCGCCGGTGGCATCCCGGTGCCGCACGGCACCACCCAGGCCAACCTGGACCTGATCGATACGCTGGTGCAGCGGCATGCGGTGCGCCATGTGGTGTTCCTGGGTGACTTCCTGCACGCACGCGCCGGGCGGGTGGCAGGCACCCTGCAGGCGCTGGCCCGCTGGCGCAGTTGCAATGCCGGTCTCAGCCTCACGCTGGTGCGCGGCAACCATGACCACCATGCCGGTGATCCGCCCGAAGCACTGGCGATGGAGATCGTGGACGAACCCTGGCGGGTCGGTCCCCTGGCGTTCTGCCATCACCCCCAGACCGTGGACGGCGCCTTTGCCATCGTCGGCCATGTGCATCCGGTCTACCGGCTGGCCGCCGCGGGCGATGCCTTGCGCCTGCCCTGTTTCGTGGTGGATGGCCAATGGGCCATGTTGCCGGCTTTCGGCGACTTTACTGGGGGCTATCGTATACATGCCCAACCCGGGCAGCGCATTTTTCTTGCTGCAGACGATTGCGTGTTGCCCTTACCTGACTGAACCTTGCTGCGATGTGACGTATCATCGGCCGCGCAATGACACGTCCATTACAAGGAGAATCCGGAGATGAAATTCAAGACTAGCCTGCTGGCCCTGACGTTCGGCCTGACTGCCCTTAGCTCGGTCGCCGCGCACGCCGACGGCCTGGCCGCCATCCACAAGGCCGGGGTGGTGCGCATCGGCGTACCGCAGGACTTTGCTCCCTTCGGCTCGATCGACGGTGACATGCACCTGCAAGGCCTGGATATCGACGTCGCCCGACTCATCGCCGACAAGATGGGCGTGAGGGTGCAACTGGTACCGGTGGCCAGTGCCAACCGCATTGCCTACCTGCAGACCCACAAGACCGACCTGATCATTTCAACGCTGGGCAAGAATTCGGATCGCGAAAAAGTGATCGATTTTTCACAGCCCTATGCGCCCTACAACAACAGCGTGTTCGGCGTGGCCAGCCTCAAGGTCAGCAACGCCGCCGACCTGGCCGGCAAGACCATCGGCGTGGCGCGTGGCACCTTCCAGGACCTGCAGCTGACCCTGAGCGCACCCACCAGCGCCAACATCAAGCGTTACGAGGACAACAATGCCCTCATCTCCGCCTATACCTCCGGGCAGATCCAGCTGGTCGGCACCGGTGACTTCGTGGCCCATGCGCTGGCCGAACGGGTGGCCGACAACAAGCCCGTGCTGAAGTACATCATCCAGGAGTCGGCCTGCGCCGTCGGCCTGAACAAGGGCGAACCGGCGCTGCTCAACAAGGTCAACGAGATCCTGACTGCGGCCAAGAAGAGCGGCGAGCTCAACGGCATCGTCCAGAAGTGGCTCAGCGTGCCGCTACCCGAGAAGATGGCCAACACCTACCACTGACACGGACGACCACCCGGAAAAAACAAAAAACGGCGGGATTCCCGCCGTTTTGCATGGCAGCGCCGGATCGACATCAGAACTTCGAGGACACCGCCAGGCCCCACTTGCGCTCCGCATCGCCGGTATCGGGCAGCAGGCCATTGGAATAATCCAGGCTCAGACCGACGTTCTGGTTGAAGTTGTAGGTCAGCACCGACTTCCAGTAATGGATGCTGCGGTCTCCCTGCAACGCCTTCAGGCCTGTAAAGGTCGTGGTGAAATCGAAGGGCAGCGCCGGATTGGTCGACGACAGCGTGAACCCGGCCTGCGCGCCCAGGCGGATGAAGTCGCGATGCTGGTCATACACATCCGGGTCACCGCGATTGATGTAGATACCGTTACGGCTCTGGCCTATCAGGATGGGCTTGAACGCCAGGCCATTGCCCCAGCGCAGGAAATCATTGAGCCCACCCGGCCGCACCGGCGTGAGGGTGAAGTTGACCGTCAGCAGGCGGCTGCCATCGGTGTTGTTGATCAGGTAGTCGGGACGCGCGGTCAGGTCTTCGGTATTGGCCGTATCGGCATGGGCGAAGTGGAAGGCCGACAGCATCCCGACCTGGGTGGTACGCGTGGTGGTGACGTCGCGATTGCCGGCATCATAAGTGGTCACCCGGTTCTGCTTGAAACCGACATAGGGCACCGCCTCATAGGTACTGCCCGGCTCGCCCAAGGGGCGCTTGTCCAGCGAATAACCGGTGTAGACCACCACATCATTGGTCCGCGACTGCGCCACGTCGTCATTGGCCAGCGCCAGCCGGGCCCGGTCCACCGAGGCAAAGCCGGCCTTGTCGCGGTGATCGATGGAGAGCTGGTCAGGATTGCCGCGCACGCGCACGTGATCCATCCAGCCGGCCTGTTGCGCGACAGCCGGTGCCGATGTTGTCGATGTTGCCGGCGTGGCCGGGCCGGCCGCCGGCGTGGCAGCACCACCCGCTGCCGTTGGCGCCACCCCCATGGCCAGGGCGGAGCCGGCATAGGCCATGGCGGGCGTGGCCTGGGCCGTGGTGCAGCTCAGCCCCGCCCGGTTGTTGTCGCGGAAAAAGGCGGTCACATCACTGCGGCCGCTCGGCTTGATCTGGGGATCCTTGCCATCCAGCAGCCGTTGCACTTCTTCGGCCATGTGATCGACGTTGCAGCTATCGCCCTGACAGGCCTGTCCGCTGGCTTTTTCAGCGGCGCGCTTCTGCAGCAGCCAGGCCACCAGCGCCCGTGGCGAGGATAGCGGTGCGGGCTCCTTGCCCACCGACAGATAGGCCGTGCTGACCGGATAGGTGCGGATCAGGCTGGCGGCCAGTTGATCCTTGTCCAGTGTCAGGTCGTTGCGGCACAGACCGCTAAGCTCGGCCGCCTGGGCCAGCGAGAGGGAGACAGGCGCGGCCAGCACCAGGGTGGCCGCATAGCGTGGGAGTCGTCGTCGCATGGAATGGAAGGGATGAGCAGTCAAGGGATTGGGAGAATGGGGAGAACGGGGAGAACGGGAAAAACAGGGACAGCGCGGCACCAGCAAAGAACGACAGCACCGCGCAAGGAAAACGGAAGAAAGCTTCCAGCAGAATGGGACTGGCTGAACCGGACGCCGGGCGCCCGGGAATTGCCGAGAAGTACCAAAGATGACCGAGGATCACCCGTGAATCACCAGCGAGCGCCAGACCCGCCGCTTCAGCCGGCCGACAGCGGCAGTCCCGGCAGCGGGCGCAGGTCCAGCTGGCCCAGCAGGTAGGGCTGGATCACCAGCTTGTAGCTGTCCAGGTCAAAACCCTTGAGGCTGGCCGCCGGACGGGCCGGCAGCTGGCGGTGGTCGCGATCCAGCGAGCCCAGGTAGCGCCAGTGATCGATCACATGCACCTGCTGCCAGCCCTCGCCCTGTTCAACGATGCCCATCGGGCCGGCGTAGGGCCAGGGCAGGATGCGCAGGTCTTCCAGCGCCTGCATCAGGCGCTGATGGTGCTGCTCGGGGGATTCCTCGCCGGTGCAGGCGCCGCGGCAGCGACGGATCTGGCGACCAAAACAGGCCATGCCGAAACCGCCCGGCTGCTCCAGCCCGGTGACGATGGAACACAGGCCATGGCCCTGCACCAGCTTGTGCAGCGCTTCCTGCGCCGCGCGTTCGCTGGTGAAGATGCCGAACAGGTTTTCGGCGCGGCTGAATTCACGCTCGGCCACCTGCGTGACCTGTGGCTGGCCCTCCGCGCTCAGGCGCAGGGTGAACAAGCCGCGCTTGCTGCGTTGCTTCTTGTTGTGAGCCGGGCGCAGGTCGCGCAGCAGAGAGTTTTCCAGCAGGGCCGCGCCCAGTTCGCCGGCCGTGCGGCGGCACTCGATACGACGGGTCTGGCCGATCAGGAACTGCTCTTCATGGTTGTGCAGATGCGCCAGCACGCGGCTGCGCAGGTTGACGCTACGCCCCACGTACAGCGGGGCATCGTCCACGCCACGGAAGATGTAGACGCCGCAGGCATTGGGCAAGGCCTCGATGCTGGCACGCTCGATATGCAAGGGATAGCTGAAGGTCGCCGCCCGATGCGCCGCAGGCTGGGGCGCATTGAAGGTGGCCAGCGGATGACCGGGGGCCCCCATGCCGCGCTGTCCTTCCTGGGCCAGCAGGCGCTCCACCAGTGCTGCCGGCAGCTTGCGCGGCGCGGCACCACCCGGCGCCACGGCGCTCGCGTGTGGCATCAGGGAAGGCATGGCGGCCTGCAGGGGACGGGTGAAAAGCTGGGTCAGCGAAGTGCGGTGGCTGAGGGTATTCATGGCGTGGGCCAATTCCTTCTTGGTATTCATGACACGTCTGGACGTGCTCTACGGGTTTTGCAGAAGGCCCGGATGCACCAGGCCTTGAAGTTAAAGTGGATTATGAAGTTGGCCCGCCGCGCCCACAGTCGGCAGGAAGATGAAGATCGTGTAGGACATTGCCGCCCTGCCCAGCTTGGCGGCCACAGCGCCGCCAGCGCACGAACCTGGTTCAGACGGGCTCGAAGGCGTCCAGCATGGCCTTGCTCAGCCGCTGCCTGGCCTTGCCGAAACCGGCCCAGGGATCATGGTCCTGGAGGTCCTTGAGCCGCTGCGGCATGGTGGCGACCTTGAAATGATCGGCCGTGATGCCCTGTTCCAGCTCTTCCCAGGTGATCGGCACCGACACCGACGCCCCCGCCCGGGCGCGTACCGAATAGGCGACCACGGTGGTCGCTCCCGGGGCATTGCGCAGGTAATCGATGAAAATCCTGCCCTGACGCGCCGCCTTGCTCATGCGGGCAATGAAACGGTCCGGCAGCACCCGGGCCAGATGAGCGGCCACCCGGTGCGCCCAGTCCTTGACCACATCCCAGCGATGATCAGGACGGATCGGCACCATCACATGCAGGCCCTTGCCCCCGGAGGTCTTCAGGTAACACGCCAGGCCTATCTCCTGCAGCAGGCCGCGCACCAGCTGCGCACCCTCCACGACCGCAGCCCAGGGCACATCCGGCGCGGGATCGAGGTCGAACACCACCCGGTCGGGCTTATCAAGCGCACGGCCGGTGGCGCCCCAGGCATGCAGTTCGAGCACGCCCATCTGCACCGTCGCCACCAGGCCGGCAACATCGTTGACCATCATGTATCGGGCGCTGCCCTCGCCTTCCGGGACCTCGATGGCGTCAATCGCCTCTGGCATCCCCTGCCCGATGTGCTTCTGGAAAAAGCATTGACCACCCTGCCCGTCCGGACAGCGCACCAGCGACAAGGGCCGTTGCTTCAATTCGGGCAGGATGAACCCGGCCACACTCTGGTAGTAGCGGGCCAGTTCCAGCTTGGTCAGGCCGGTGTCGGGGAAGAGGATCTTGCCAGGATGCGTCAACTTCACCCCTGCGACCGTCACGGGTCGGGAGAGATCCGCCTTGGTCGCAGCTTTGCTGCCACCGGCCTTATCGTTGTTACCGCTCTCATCGCCCTCATCGCCTTCATCGGCCGGCTGCGCCAGGGCTTGCTCCGTCTCGCGCACGATGTCACGGGCCTGCTTGTCCTCCCGCAGCGCCAGGAAACTGCCGTGCCGCAGAATCCCCGAGCGGGTCCACTGCGCGAACCTGACTTCGGCCACCAGCTTGGGGGCCAGCCAGTGCACGCCGCGCCGCTGCTGCCCCGTCGGCGGGTTGACGAAGGCCGGCTGGTCCCGCTCCAGCTTGCGGAACTGCTTCAACAGCTGCTCCAGCAGGCGATCATCGAAACCGGTGCCGACCCGTCCGGCATACCGCAGCTGTCCCTTGTCGTCATGGACGCCCACCAGAATGGCACCGAATCCGCTGCGCTGGCCAGCCGGCTCGGTATAGCCGGCGATCACGAATTCCTGGCGATGCTCGCACTTGAGCTTGAGCCAGTTGCGGTCGCGACGTCCGGTATAGGGGGCAGCGGCGCGCTTGACCACGATGCCCTCCATGCCATGCTGGCAGGCGTGCTGGAACACCTCATCGGTATGGCCGACGATGTGTTCGCTGTAGAGCAGCAGTCCGTCTTCATCCGCGCCGGGAATCAGGGTGCGCAGCAATTCCTTGCGCTGCAGGAGCGGAACCTCCCGCAGGTCGTGACCATTCAGGAACAGCAGATCGAAGGCATACAGCGCCAGCCGGATGCCATTGGCCTGCTGCCGGTCGCCGCGCGCCAGGGTCTGCAGGGCCTCGAAGCTGATCTGCCCGTTCTCGTCCAGCGCCACCACTTCGCCGTCGATCCAGGCATCGTCCACCGGCAGTCGTTCCAGGGCCTTGACCAGGATCGGCCAGCGATGGCTCCAGTCCAGGCCTTCGCGGGTGAAGATGGCGGCCCGACCGGCGTCGATGCGGCACAGGCCGCGATAGCCATCGAACTTCAGTTCGCTGAGCCATTCATCACCCTGCGGCGCCTGATCGACCAGCGTCGCCAGTTGCGCGTCCATGGTATCCGGCAGCTTGGTTGGACGTGGCTGGGCGTCTGCTGCCTCTGCGCTGGAGGGTGGCTGTCTGGAGGACTTGGATGCTTTCTTCGGCCGGGCCGCTCGCTGGTTCTCCTGCCCTTTGTCACCTGCGCCCACCTCGTCACCGCGATCCTTGACGCTTTCCGGCCGCAATTCGGTGATCGCGGCTGCCTTGCCGCTGCGGGCGGCATCGTCATCGTCCTTGATGAGCAACCAGTTTTCCTTACCATCGGCCGCCGGCTTGCCCATGCGGACCAGCGCCCAGCGTCCCTGCAGCTTGTCGCCCTGGAGTTCGAAACTGAGATGGCCCTTCTTCAGGCCGGCGTGCACGTCGCCCTGCGGCAGCCACTGGCCGCGGTCCCATAGCACCACATGGCCTGCGCCGTACTGATGTTCCGGGATGTCGCCTTCGAAAGTGCCATAGTCCAGCGGATGGTCTTCCACCCGCACGGCCAGCCGCTTGTCATGTGGATCCAGGCTCGGCCCCTTGGGAACGGCCCAGCTCTTGAGTACGCCATCCAGTTCCAGGCGGAAGTCGTAGTGCAGGCGCCGTGCATGGTGGCGCTGGATGAAGAAGTGCAAGCCGTCCTCGCCCGCCCGGGCTGACCGGCGGCCTTTGCCGGAGGGCTCCGGAGTGAGCGTGAAGTCGCGCTTGGCATGATAGCGATCCAGGGACGAAGCACTCATGCCTGTGCCCTGCGCGAGGTGCCGCTGCTTTTGGCGCTTTTACTGCTTTTGCTGCTTTTACTGCTTTTGCTGCTTTTACTGCTGCTCTTGGCGCTCGTGGTGCCAGCGGTGGCCTTGGCGCCATTGCGGGTGCTGCTACGCTTGGCAGCAGGTTTGCGGTCAGGCAGCTTGTGGACTTTGGCGCCCTGGGTCGGCTTATCTTGGTCCTCTTCCTTTCCCTCTTCTTCATCCGCATCGTCGCGACCGCTCTTGCGCGCCTTGGCCGACGCCTTGCCGCGCCCGTCCAGACTGCTCTTGAGCAGCGCCATCAGGTCCACCACCTTGGCCCCGCTGCTGGCGGGCGCGGCGGCTTCGTCGGGTTCGGCAACCTCATGGGTCTGCCGGCTCTTGATCTTCTTCTTGATCAGGCCCAGCACGTCATCGCGATAGGTGTCATGGAACTGCTCGGGCTCCCACTCGGCCGACATGTGATCCACCAGGGCGCGTGCCATCTCCACCTCCTGCCGGCTCACCGCCGCCTTCTTCGACTTGCGCGACGGCACCGGCAGGTCGTCCGGTGCGCGCAATTCGCTGGGGTAGCGCAAGGTGATCAGTTGCAGCATGTCGCCCTGCGGAATGAGGGCGGCCAGGTGCTGACGGGTGCGGATGACGATCTGGGCAATGGCCATCTTGTCGCTGGCCAGCAGGGTCTCGCGCAGCAGCGCATAGGCCTTGTCGCCCCCCTTGGCCGGGGCCAGGAAGTAAGGTTGCTCGTAATACAGGATGGGGACCTGCTCGCGCTCCACGAAGCTCTGGATGTCGATGCTCTGGGTCGCCTCCACATTGGCGCGGCGCAGGTCTTCGTCGGACATGAGGACGAACTTGCCGTCCTCGTATTCATAGCCCTTGATGATGTTTTCCCACGGCACTTCACGGCCGGATTTCTTGTTGTAGCGCTTGTAGCCCACCGGTGACAGATCACGCTTGTCCAGCAGCGTGAAGTCCAGTTCGTCATGCTTCTCGGCGGTATAGAGTTCGACCGGGATATTGATCAGCCCGAAGCTGATCGCCCCTTTCCATAGTGCGCGTCGCATCGCTTCCTCCACAGTCTTGCTGATGCGCCGATTATGCGAGCCCGGCCCCGCTGCCGCAGTCGGCCGGCGGATGAAGCCGGCGTAGGAATGTGCCGCAGCCGCGCGCCCTTCTCCACCTTCTCCTACACGGATTTACCGGATAGACCGATACAGCCGCGCCGGATGGCGTCTTACCCTTGAACGACTCATCCTCGTCCATGGAGCCGACATGTCCGCCACCGTTGCAGAAATCCTCATCGACACCCTGTACCAGATCGGGGTGCGCCAGATCTTCGGCGTCGTCGGTGACGCCCTGAATCCCCTCACCGACGCCATCCGTCGCGACAAGCGCATCGAATGGATAGGCGTGCGCCACGAAGAAGGTGCGGCCCTGGCCGCCGCCGGCCAGGCCAAGCTGACCGGTCGCCTGGCGGTCTGCTGCGGCACCACCGGCCCCGGCGCCAACCACCTGGTGGCGGGCCTGTATGAAGCCCGCAAGGACCACGCCCCGGTCCTGGCCATCTCCGGCGGCGTGCCAGCCGCGCGTCGAGGTACCGATTATCTGCAGGAAAATTCACCCGACCTGCTCTTTCGCGACGTCGCGGCCTACAGCCAGATCGTCACCAGCGCCGACCAGGCGCCTGCAGTCTTCCACCAGGCCATTGCCCAGGCCTACGCCCAACGCGGCGTAGCCCACCTGAACCTGCCGGCCGACATCATCGGTGCCCGTACCTCCCATACCGTCCCCAGCCTGCACACCCTGCGCGAGCGCGCCGAACTGGCGCCGCCGCCGTCCGACATCCAGGCCGCCGCCGAACTGATCAACGCTGCCGGCTCGGTCGCCATCTTTGCCGGCAATGGCTGCCGGGGCGCCATCGACCAGGTGCTGGCCCTGGCCAGCAAGTTGCAGGCACCGGTGATGCACACCTTCCGCGGCAAGGACCTGATGGCCTATGACCACCCGCACTGGATCGGCGGGGTCGGCCTGATCGGCGGCGCGCCGGGCACCGATGCGCTGCAGGCGGCGGAGTTGATGCTGATGCTGGGATCGGACTACCCCTATTCGGAATTCCTGCCCACCAAGTCCAAGGTGATCCAGATCGACGAACGCGGCTTCGTCCTCGGTCGGCGGGCGCCGGTCACGCTGGGGATCACCGGCTCGGTCGGTCCCAGCGTGCGGGCGCTGCTGGAAAAGGTCGAGGGCAAGACCGACGGCAGTTTCCTGCAGAAGGTCAATGGCGAGCGCGAACGCTGGAACGCCAAGCTCGACAGCGCCGCCGACATCAAGCGTCAGCACAAGAAGATCAAGCCGCAGAGCCTGGCCCGCACGCTGAGCGACCTGGCCGACGACGATGCGACCTTCGTGGTCGATACCGGCGTGGTGACGCTATGGTGTGGCAACTGGATCCGCCAGCGCGGGCAGCAGCGCATCCTGGCCTCCTTCAACAATGCCGCCGTCGGCACCTCGCTGGGCCAGGCCAACGGCATCCAGGCGCTGGATCGCCAGCGGCAGGTCGTGGTGGCAGTGGGCGACGGTGGCTTCACCATGTTGCTGGGCGAGTTCATGACCAGTGTGGAGCACAAGCTGCCCTTGAAGGTGGTGGTCTTCAACAACCGCGAATGGGGCCTGGTCCACCTGGAAATGGAAGAAGCCGGCATGCCCGCCTTCGAAGGTTCGGAATTCCCCAATGCCGATTTCGCCGCCTTCGCGCGCGCCTGCGGCGGCCAGGGTTTCACCGCCCGCACCCCCGACGAGCTGCAGGAGAGCCTGCAGCAGCTGCTGGCCGCGCCCGGCCCGGCGGTGCTGGATGTCTTCATCGATCCGTCCGAATTGCCGGTCATGCCGCACATCAAGATGGAACAGATATGGCGCTTTGGCCTGGCCAAGGTGCGCGAGAGCCTGATTGCCATGAAAGGAGGCTGAACATGGAAAGCCAGACGAGCATTGAGCAGCAACGCGAGGACTATGCCCGCGAATTGAAACGCCGCTTCGAGGACTACAAGCAGTGGGCCATGACGCACTGGCCGATAGCCGAGCAGCCCCTGGATGATGCCGCCTTCGTGGCCTCTCAGCGTGAAATGGAATTGCTGACCGGCAGCAGGCTGCACCCCGGCCGTCAACCCGATGCGATTCCTGCCGGTGGCCAGCAGCAGGCGCAGTTCGAGGATGTGACGCCGGCGCCATGGCCATGAACGGTGCCATCGGAGCCGCATAGAGGCACATAAAGGCAGATAGAGGCGCATTACTGCAGCATTGCCTGCATTCTTACGCAGGCTTGCGCCGCTGGCTTATACCGCAGCCCCGGACGGCACAGTAAGCTGGGTTTCACCGGTCACATCGTTTGCACATCGTTTGACCGATGCGTCGATCCGATCAGGTCTGCAAGAGATCTGCAAAAGGACTACATACATCGCGAAGACTGATATTTCAAAGTTAAAGGAGGTCATCATGAGCGCAAGCAAACAGAACAAGGATCATCGTCCCAACCAGTACGACACCCCTTCGGAAGTCGCGCTGGACGAAGCCAACGAGATGAGCTTCCCGGGCAGTGACCCGGTGGCCACCTCCAACATCACGCGCATCGAAAAGGCGCCCGAGATGGACAAGGCCAGCAACGATCACCAGAACCGCAACAAGGTTCGCCAGAACACCCCGGACTGATCCGTCATCCGCCCCCAACGAGGGCGGCCGGTGCATGCCGGCCGCCCTTTTTCCATCAGGGAGATTGAACATGAGCAATCGCTATCAACAATTGAAGGTCGCGGTCCTGGTGACCGACGGTTTTGAGCAGGCCGAACTGCTGGAGCCGAAAAAGGCGCTGGAAGCCGCCGGTGCCACCGTGCACATCCTCTCCGACAAGACCGACAGCGTGCAGGGCTTCAAGCATGTCGACAAAGGAGAATCGGTGTCCGTGGACGGTAGCCTGGACACGGCCCGCCCCGAGGACTACTCCGCGGTGCTGCTGCCTGGTGGTGTCGTCAACGGCGACGCCATGCGCCTGCTGCCGCAGGCCCGCAATTTCATCCGCGCCGCCAATGATGCGGAAAAGCCCATCGCCTCCATCTGCCACGGCGGCTGGCTGCTGATCTCGGCCGGCATCGCCAAGGGCCGCACCGTCACCAGCTGGCCCAGCCTGCAGGACGACTTCAAGAATGCCGGCAGCCAGTGGGTGGACCAGGAAGTGGTTCGGGACGAAAACTTCGTCTCCTCCCGCAAACCCACCGACATTCCGGCCTTCAACAATGAATTCATGAAGCTGCTGGATGAGCAGCAACGTCGCGAGCAGGGCCAGCAGCCTGACGCAACGGGCGGCGAGCCGGCATTGACCGAAGCCGGTGGCGAGGCTGACACCACCAGGCCGCGTCTGTCGGAAAAAGGCAGTGCCCCCGCCGCCCCACCCAGCCATGAAAACGAGGCCTTTGCCGTGGCCCATGGCCAGTCGCCGCAAAGCGATGGCTGATCGGGTCTGAACCATCGGGCTGCATACGGCTTCATACGGAAAGAGGGGCGATCCCCTCTTTTTTGCGTTTTGCCTTTTGCTGCGTAGTTTCGTCTCTGCAGACCTGAAGACTTGGAACCTGTAACCGGAAGCTTGCGGCGAAAACGCAAATGCCGTCCGCAACCTGCGTTACGGACGGCAACTACATCATCGGGACAGCTGTTACACCCCCGACATCACGTCAATGCATCAGCCCCTACGCTGCGCCAGGGCGGCGCTTGGCTTGTTCCAGCAATGCCAGGGCGACCTTCTCGGCTTCCTTGCGCTTCTTGCAGATACGTACCGGCTGACCCTTCAGGTCGTGCAGGTCCATATGCCAGAGGTGATCGATGCGGGTATCGAGATAGGCGACGTACTTGTGCTTGTCCAGCTTGGTCACGCGCGGCATGAAGTGACCGGCTTGCTGCTGTTCAACAGATTTGGCGAAGTGTTTCATGGCAAGTCTCCTCGGCACGGTGGCGAGACGGGACGTCATGACGGGCGGGGCAAGGCTGCTATCAGCATAGTCGATGAAGGCGGCAGCGAAAGGGCTTTTTGCCTTTTTCGCGGGACCGCCCCCATCATGGGCAGGGTTGGATGGCCTTATTTCTTGGCGGCATCCACCTTGCTCTTCAGGTCGCGGCCCATCTTCAGATGTTCCTTGAGCCCCGGCAGGGTCTTGGCGGCAAAATTCTTCACATCCGGGTCATCGGCGGAGGTAGAGGACTTCTGGAACAGCTTGACCGCATCCTCATGGGCCGACACTCCGATCATGCTGGCATAACGCTTGTCGAAGGTGTTGCCGGACAGCTTCTCGAGGATGGCAATCTTGGCGCGCTGGGCCATGCTCGGTTCGGTAGGCAGGGTGACATCCTTGCTGGAAGCCAATTGCTTGAGTTCGTCGCCCACGGTGCCATGCTGGTCGATCATCTTCTGCGCGAAATCCTTGACGGCCGGATTGCTGCTCTTTTCCAGCGCGACCTTGCTGGCCGCGATTTCGGCATTGCCGGCCTCGGCGGCCTTGGTCATGAAGCTCTTGTCCTTGCTGGTGACGGAGTCGGCCGAGGCGCTCAAGGCCAGCGTGGCGCCGGCAATGAACAATGCACCTGCGCCCAGCAGGCGGCGGGTGCGATGGCGGGTCATCAGATCCGAAGAGGCGAAGGGAATGGAACGCATGGCGATACTCCTTGTGGTTATGGTTGAGCTAAAGAGGGTGAGCCCGCGATGCCCTGCGTGGCATGTCATGCAAATACTGTAGTAAGGATGGCGTCTGCCTTGCATCAGACAGCGCCAATGAAACCTGTAGGAATCGATGAGCGCGAGGGAAGCATCCATGTGGCAGGAGGGCGAGCTGTCAGCTTGGCCGCCTCAGGCCTGCTCCTGCAACCGCTGGCGACGACGATTGCGCAGGTACAGGATCTGCCCCAGCAGTGCCGTCCCCAGCAGGAAGACATTGGACACCACGAACACCCAGTCGCCCTGCAGCAGACTGTAGGTCACGAAACCGGCCGAGGCCGCCAGTTGCCCGGCAAACAGCCAGTGCGACACGCCCTGGGTGGAACGACTGCGCCACTGCTCATAGACCTGCGAGGAGATGGTCAGCAGCAGGATCAGGGTGGCGCCCCAGCCGATGAGGTCAGTAATGTGATCGGACATGATGGTTTGGTGGGAGCCCGTACAGCCCCGGGAAGCGGTCGATGCAGCGATGGTGAAGCAGCCAGGCCAGCCATGCAGTCGGCCGGCCTCGCAAGCCACTGTAGGAAGAGTCCGCGGATGGCCGGTGATGCGGCGGCACGTCGGTGCATTCGCGCAGCCCTGCGCGAATCTGCCGACCCGACAATGGGGCGCTGTGGCATTGCGGCATGCGTGCGGCTTGCTTAGGCTGGAAGAGTAGTGGCAGTGGATGTAGTGAATGTGACGGTCGCCTGCCTGGCGGCCTGAAGAACACTGCACAAGTCACACTAGCCAATTTCGGTCTTCCGCTTTCGAGGCTTTTCCCACCCTTTTCCATTCTTTCCCAGGAGGTCAACATGCACGCTACCCGCACCATTGCCGACGTCATGACACGTGGCGCCCATACCTTGAGCCCTGACGATTCCGTGATCCATGCCGCCCAGGCCATGGAAGCCCTTGATGTCGGCGCCCTGCCCGTCTGCGATACACAGCGCAGGCTGGTGGGTCTGGTCACCGACCGCGACATCGTCCTGCGCGCCGTCGCGCCCAATCGCCTGACCGAGACCATGCCTCTGACCGAGGTGATGAGCCATGATGTCCTGTGGTGTTACGAGGATGAACCGGTGGACGATGTGCTGGACGATATGGTGCAGCGCCAGATCCGCCGCCTGCCGGTCATGGATCGCGAGCGCAATCTGGTGGGCATGGTCAGCCTGGGCGATGTCGCCGCCAAGACGCAGAATCGCGGTGTGGGCGAGGCTTTGGCGGAGATATCGCTGCCCGCAGCCCCCACCCGTGGCAGCATCGATCCCGCCTCCGCCGACGGCTATGCCCTGCCGGAAGTCAGGGACGGTGATCTGAGCGAGGTCAATCTGGGCCGAAGCTAGGCCTGGCGCGGGTGTCGGGCAGGAGCGACAACTTGGCGTGTAGGTTTTTTCCTACGCATCAATCGGGTACTGTCCGATCTTCTTTTTTGCAGTGCATCGCTACTATGCATTCCAACGAACTCGAAACCGAGGACCCGAATTCCGGCAAGAACGTCCCCCTCCGTCCTGCCATGAACACTGTCCATCCCCCATCGGTTTATCCCCACGAGTCGTTTTCATAAGCAGAAATTCTCCGAAGATTCCCCCGATCCTCGGCGTCTTATATCCCTCCCCCTCAGGCCGCCTCCCCAGGCGGCCATTTTTTTGCCTGCGGGATTTGCCGCCTTTGCCGCCTTAACCGATTGCCGCTCCCTCCTCGGCTCTAAACCCCGCCTCTTGCTTGGCCCCCGTGTTCCCGTTGTACGGCGATGTAGTCCAGCGCATCGGCATAGGCCGCATCGCTGTTGCTGCGCAGCGCTTCGCAGACGTGGGTGGACGCCGGGTCCTGGCCATTGGCGCCGATCAGGACGATACCGCGAAATCCACCGCCTTTGGCCTGCTGTACGCCAGGCTGCAGCACAGGCGTACGCAACTCGTCGAGCTTGTCGCCGCCAGGAATATCGATGGGGATGCTCATGGAAGGCTCCTGAAAAAGTGAAAGTCTGGAAGATTCCCGGGGCGGCAAGCTGATGCAGGTCAGCCATCGGTGCATCGGCCACCGCCTTGGGCCAAGAAGAAGTATTCTTGTCAGGATAAAAAACGCTGAAGGAAAAGACAGCAAGAAGCCGCCGGGGATCTACGTAGGAAGGGGCGAAGATGAGTTCCCCCTGGCGCGTTGCATGAGGTCTGTTTCTTGACGCGTCTGCTTTTACCTGGAACCGTCATGCCCATCAATTACCTGCGCCGTCTCACCAGTCCGGCGCGCACCGACCTGTCCAATCGCCACCTGGGGCGTTCGCTGGCCTTCATCGCCGGTGCCGTCAATGCCGGCGGCTTCCTGGCGGTCGGGCAGTACACCTCGCACATGTCGGGCATCGTCTCCTCCCTGGCCGACAATCTGGTCCTGGGCGAGACCTTGCTGCTGGTCTCGGGCGCCAGCGCGCTGCTGTCCTTCCTGCTGGGGGCCGCCTGCTCGGCGGTGATGATCAACTGGGCCAGGCGCCGCGGCCTGCACAGCGAATATGCCATGCCCCTGATGCTGGAAGCCATGCTGCTGCTGTGTTTCGGCATCCTGGGCAGCAATCTGGAGAACCATCGGCTGCTGTTCGTGCCGGTCACGGTGGCGCTGCTGTGTTTCGTGATGGGCTTGCAGAACGCCATGATCAGCAAGATTTCCCGCTCCGAAATCCGTACCACTCACGTGACCGGCCTGGTCACCGACATCGGCATCGAGATCGGCAAGATGTGCTACTGGACCCTGGCCCCGCGCCAGCCCGGCGAAATGCACCAGGAAGACCCGGTCCCTGGGGCGCGCCGCAAGTTCATGCTGCTGTCTTCCCTGTTGCTGATGTTCTTCGTGGGGGGCGTGGCAGGCGCGCTCGGATTCAAGGCCGTGGGCTTTGTGGCGACCATGCCGCTGGCGGCGGGATTGTTCGTGTTGGCGCTGGTGCCGATGATGGATGACCTGGCACGTTCCTGAAGGCGTATAAATGCCCGACTTCGCCGGGAAAATTAAGGAATTTCGATAAAAACCCGAATTCAGCCTCCTAAATTAGGAATTCTCGATTCCCGTTAAGAGATTTCGGAAAACCAGACGCAAAAAAGGCGCTCTGCGCGCCTTTCGTTTTCTTGTTATCGACCTGTCTGGTCGCTGGTCCCTGCAGTTCTCAACTCCATGGGTGAAAAGCGACGGATGCGACAAGCATTGCCTGAGGTGCCATGCCCTCATCAGCCTTGCTGTTGGGGCGTGCTGTCGGACTGCTGTGGCTGCTGGGTGCCCTGGGTATGCTCCGACGGGGTGCTCTGGCTCATCTGCGGCTGCGCCGAGGTGCTGGCGGTAGTGCCGTTCTGGCCATTCTGTGCTGCAGCAGCCGCGGCAGCAGCGGCATTCTTGCGACCGTGGCTGTTCAGGCCACCCTTGCGTCCGGCTTCGCGTGCTTCGGCGGAGCTGAACTCATGGGCTGCACCCTTGGCGTGGGCTGCCTTGCCGCCCATGCTGGCGATCTGACGCTGCTTTTCCCTGTCCATGGCGGCAAAGCCGCGATTGCTGGTCCCCGGATTTTGTGAATTTGCCATGTGTGACTCCTTGTCTTTGGTTGGTCGAGGTTGAGCGGACGAACCTGCCACCTGCCTGCCCTACTGCCCTGCGCGAGCTGACCGGCGGCACAAAACATCTGTCCACGTCTGCAGTGTAGAAAGCCTCACCGAACCTCACTATCGGAAGAGCTCCCCAGCCCTTGTCAGTACTGACTGTAGGAAATGTAGGAATCGGTGAAGATGAGCTTGTCTTATGGCAACAAAATAAGCGTATTTCTGAATGCCAAAGTGAAGCATGCTCGGGGCGGGCGCCGAGGCAATCTGGGGGCTAGAGCGCTGGAAAGGACTGAATACAATTCAGATTCAGTCCATGGTCTGGAGAAATGCAGCTGAAAAGCAGTGTTGGATGTTTGCAGTCGGAGCAATGTGGCGAGAGTCAGGGTTGAGCACCTTGATCATCGGAAATGCCTCTGGAATCCATTTCACGCACAGCAGATAGTTGCGTGAGCAATTCCGGTAACCATACTTGAGTCGTCTCCCACACCACATCGAGATTGATGTCGAAATAGCCATGGGCCATGCGATTGCGCATATTTCGCATGCTGCGCCATCGCACTTGAGCATGCACCTGCGTGAACTCAGGATAAGCATCCATCACCTTGGTGGCTGCCTCGCCGATGATGATGAGGCTCATGATGACGGCCTGCTGGGTGCGTTTGTCAGTCAGGAAGTCGGCTTTCTCCAGTCCTTTCACGAAGCTGCACGCATCGGTCGCAGCTTGCTGGATATGGTCAAGGTAGTCGGGCAACCGATGGTGTTCACTCATACCGGCAGCGCCTCAGCGAGCACCTTGGCCCGGAACGTCGGCGGCAGGTCTTCAGGCGTCAGCAGATCGACATCGACGCCGAGCAGCGATTTCAACTCATCTTCCAGATCGCCCAGGTCCAACAGGGTGGCCCCAGGCAGTGCGTCAACCAGCAGGTCAATGTCGCTACCGTCCTGGTCGGTGCCGTGCAGCACCGAGCCGAAGACGCGCAGGTTCGCGGTACGGAAGCGGCCTACGGCTTCCCGCACTGCAATTCTCTTCATGTCAAGCGCAACGGAGGGGCGCATGGGCATCCTTTCTTGTCGAAACTCACTGCAATGGCCGGGGCAGGAATGCCATTCTAAAAGCATTTTCCAGAATCGCAATGCACCGATGCCCCCTCTTCGCCCCCGAACTCGACCAGGTCGCCCTCCTCAACAAGAGCTTCAGTCTTTTGCCCGCTCATCCGCAGTTTTTGTCACACTCCAAAACAATTACTGTATATTTATACAGTTATCTTCGTCTTCACCAGTACGTCTGCTCCACCATGTTGCCTCCATCGTCCCCGGTGCATCGTCCGGAAAACATCCATCCTTCGCTCTGGCTGGCGTCCCAGCTGGCGCGTGGGGGTGGGCACGGGGTGTCCAGCGGTTTCGAGGCGCTTGATGCCGAGTTGCCGGGACGTGGCTGGCCGACCGGGGCGCTGATCGAATTGCTGCTGCCCCAGGATGGCATCGGTGAACTGCGCCTGCTGCGCCCACTGCTGGCGCGAGCGCCAGCCAGCGCCCAAAGAGCCGTCCGGATCACCCGCGCCGAACGCATCGCCCTGCTGCAGGCACCGCACCAGGTCAATGCCCCCGGCTGGGTGCATCTGGGTGTGCAGGCGGCCCGGCTGCTGCATCTGCAGGCCGATAACGCGGTCGATGCCTGCTGGGCAGCGGAGCAAGTCCTGCGCGCCGATAGCTGTCACGCGCTGCTGATGTGGCAACCCAGGCTGCGCAAGGGTGAGCACGATCTGCTGCGCCGGCTGCATGTGGCGGCGCAAGCCGGGCAAACCCTGTTTTTCATGCTGCGTCCCTGGTCCTGCGCGCGCGAGCCCTCACCCGCGCCCTTGCGGCTGACGCTGCAGGCTGCGCGGGACGGACTGGAGATCGGCTTTCTCAAGCGGCGCGGGCCGCTGCGCGAACAAAGCCTGTTTCTTCCCCTGACGCCTTCACCGAATCTGCAACGCCATGTCCCCACTGTGGATCGCCGTACACCTGCCACTGCTGCCGCTGGAAGCATTCCGTCCAAACTGGCTGGATGAAGCCCCGGCGGTGGTCTTCGAGCGCGAGCGCGTCACCGCGCTGTCGGCACCTGCGCGCGCGCTGGGCGTGCAGGAAGGCATGCGGCGCGGTGGCGTGCAACTGCTGGCGCCGCAGGCGCTGCTGCAGGAGCGTGACCCGCTGCGCGAACAGGGTCTGCTGGAACAGACAGCGCTGGCCCTGCTGCAATACACGCCCCAGGTCACACTGGCCCCGGACGCCTGTGTGCTGCTGGACGTCAGCGCCAGCCTGCGCCTGTTCGGCGGCATGCGGGCGCTGTGCCGCAAGATTGGCGTCACCATCGCCCGGCTCGGGGTGTCGGCCACCCTGTCTTCTGGCGTCACCGCGACCGGGGCCTGGATGCTGGCGCGCTACGGCAATGTGCGTACCCTGCGCAGCGGTTCCCTGCAACGACGCCTGGATCGCTTGCCGGTGATCTTGCTCAGTGCCGCCCAGGCCCACCTCGAATGGCTGCATGGCCTGGGCTGCCGCCAGCTGGGCCAGTTGCGGCGGCTGCCGCGCCCCGGCCTGCAACGGCGCTGCGGCCGGGCGCTGCTGGACATGCTGGACCGTGCCTATGGCGACCTGCCGGAACTGCATGAATGGGTGGTGGCGCCGCCGGTCTTCAAGGCCCGCGTGGAGCTGCCCGACCGCATCGAGCACACCGACATCCTGGCCGCCTATGCCCAGGGGCTGCTGGTACAACTGGCCGGCTGGCTGGCGGCGCGCCAGTTGAGCATCAAGCAGTTACACCTGTGGCTGGAGCACGAACGCGGTCGCCAGGCCGTGGCGCCGACCGAATTGCGGATCGCCCTGTCGGTGCCGGCCTGGCAGGAAGACCACCTGCATACCCTGGTCAAGGAAAAGCTGGCCCGCTCCAGCCTGCCGGCGCCGGCCATCGCCCTGGGACTGGCGGCCGAGGAACTGCAAGCCATGCAGGCCGCCAGCGAACTGCTCTTCCCCGAACCCGGCGGCAGCCCGGAAGATCACCAACGCCTGCTGGAACTGCTGGTGGCCCGGCTGGGCGCGGACAAGGTGCGCCAGGCCGTGCCCCGCGCCGATCATCGGCCCGAGATCGCCAATCGCTGGTGCAGCGTCATGCAGCCGGCGACCACATTGCCGGCACCGCTGGTGACTGATCCGGCGCGCCTGCCACCGCGCCCGCTATGGCTGCTGGAAGAGCCCTTGCCCCTGCGCATGCAGCAGCACAAGCCGTTCTACCGCACACCTTTGGAATTCACCTCGCCGCCGGAACGCATCGAAGCCGGCTGGTGGGAAGGCCGCCCGCTGACCCGCGACTACTTCACCGCCCGCGATGCGCGTCATGCCTATTACTGGATTTTCCGGCAATGGCGTGGCGGCGAGGCCAGCGACGAAGAACCGCAGTGGTTCCTGCACGGACTGTTCGGCTAGGAGCACTGTATGCAAGCCCCTCTCCCTGGCATCGGTACTGGTAATGGCAATGACAGCGGCCTGCCCGACTATGCCGAACTGTATTGCCGCACCAACTTCAGTTTCCTGCAGGGCGCCTCGCATGCCCAGGAACTGGTGGAGCGCGCCATCGCCCTGGGTTATCGCGCCCTGGCCATCACCGACGAATGCACCCTGGCCGGGGTGGTGCGCGCCCATGCGGCCTGGCAGGAGCAGGTCAGCAAGAACCAGAGCCTGGATTTCAGGCTGATCATCGGCAGTTGCTTCCGCTTTACCCAACTCCGGGAAGACCCCGAGCACCCGCTGGCCCGCCTGACCCTGGTTGCGCTGGCCAGGAACCGGGAGGGTTACGGCAATCTCTCCGAGCTGGTCACCCTGGCCCGCACGCGTGCCGAAAAGGGCCAGTACCTGCTGGCCCCGGAAGACCTGAGCCAGCCGCCGCCGGCCTTGTCGCACCTGCGCGCCCTGCCCGATTGCCAGTTGATCCTGGTGCCGGATTACGCGGTCGGTGAAGACACCCTGGACGCCCAGTTGCGCTGGTTCGCCGGCCTGGCGCCCGGACGCTCCTGGGTCGGCCTCACACGCCTGTATCGCCCCCTGGACGAACTGCACCGCGAAGCGCTGGAGCAGGCAGCACGGCGCCATGGCTTGGCACTGGTGGCGGTGGGCGACGTGCAGATGCACCAGCGCTCACGCAAATACCTGCAGGATGTGGTGACCGCCATCCGCCTGGGCCAGCCGGTGCAGGAATGCGGCCATGCGCTGGCGCCCAACGCCGAGCAACACCTGCGGCCACGAATGCGGCTGTCGCTGGTGCACACGCGGCAGACCCTGGAGCAGACCCTGGCCATCGCCGCCGAATGCCGCTTCAGTCTGGCCGAGCTGCGCTATGAATATCCGGACGAGCTGGTGCCGCTGGGCATGAGCCCGGCCGACTACCTGCGCCAGGAAACCCTGGCCGGTGCCGCCAGACGCTATCCGCAGGGGCTGCCCGGCGAGGTGCGGCAACAGATCGAGGTGGAACTGGCGCTCATCGGCAGCAAGCACTATGAAGCCTACTTCCTGACCGTCTATGACCTGGTGCAATTCGCCCGTTCGCGCGGCATCCTGTGCCAGGGTCGGGGCTCGGCGGCCAATTCGGCGGTCTGCTATTGCCTGGGGGTGACCGAGGTCGATCCCACCTCCACGCGCCTGCTGTTTGCCCGCTTCATCAGCGAAAAGCGCGACGAGCCGCCCGACATCGACGTCGACTTCGAACACCAGCGCCGTGAAGAAGTGATCCAGCACATCTACCGCAAGTACGGCCGCCGCCGTGCCGCCCTGGCCGCCGCCGTCCACAGCTATCGCCCGCGTGGCGCGCTGCGCGAGGTGGGCAAGGCGCTGGGGGTGGACCCGGCCATCGTCGATACGGTGGCCAAGTCGCAGCACTGGTTCGACAGCCGCGAAGAACTGCTGGCGCGCTTTACCGAAGCCGGGCTGGACCCGGAACTGCCGCAGATCGGGCTGTGGGCCAGCATCACCGGCAAGCTGCTGCGCTTTCCCCGCCACCTGTCGCAGCACACCGGGGGCTTCGTGATCGCACGCGGGCAATTGTCGCGGCTGGTGCCGATCCAGAACGCCGCCATGCCAGACCGTTCCGTCATCGAATGGGACAAGGACGACCTGGAGTCGCTCCGGCTGCTCAAGGTGGATGTCCTGGCGCTGGGCATGCTCACCGCCCTGCGTCGATCGCTGGAGCTGGTGAGCCTGCGGCGCGGCTTGCCGCAGGTGATGCAGATGTACGATATCCCGCGTGAAGATCCGGTCACCTTCGAGATGATCTGCAAGGCCGATACCATCGGCGTGTTCCAGATCGAGAGCCGGGCCCAGATGAGCATGCTGCCGCGCATGCAGCCACGTACCCAGTACGACCTGGTGGTGCAGGTGGCCATCGTGCGGCCCGGTCCGATCCAGGGCGGCATGGTCCACCCCTACCTGCGCCGGCGTGAGCTGGTGCGCAATGGCGGCAGCTTCGAGTATCCCGACAACACCAGCAAGAGCGGCAAGATCAGGAAGGTGCTGGAGCGCACCCTGGGCATCCCCATCTTCCAGGAACAGGTGATGGACGTGGCCATCGAGGCCGCCGGCTATTCCCCCAGCGAGGCCGATGACCTGCGCCGCTCCATGGCAGCCTGGAAGCGCAAGGGTGGCATGGGGCCACACCATGAGCGACTGGTGCTGGGCATGACCGACAATGGCTATTCACGCGAATTCGCCGAAAGCATCTTCAACCAGATCGAGGGCTTCGGCGAATACGGCTTTCCGGAAAGCCATGCCGCCAGCTTTGCCCTGCTGACCTACTTCAGCAGCTGGCTCAAGTGCCATGAGCCGGAGGCTTTCCTGTGCGGCCTGCTCAATAGCCAGCCCATGGGCTTCTATTCGCCCTCGCAACTGATCCAGGATGCGCGCCGGCATGGGGTGCGGGTGTTGCCGGCCAATGTCGTGCGCAGCGCCTGGGAGTCCACGCTGGAGCTGCCCCTGGAGTCCACCTCCGGGCCGGCGCGTCCGGCCGTGCGGCTGGGCATGAGCCTGCTGCGCGGCATGCCGGCCGAGGCGGCGCAGCGCATCGAGCAGGCGCGCGCCGAGCACCCCTTTGCCGATGTCGACGACCTGGCCCGGCGCGCCGCCCTGGATCGCCATGCCCTGCAGGCGCTGGCGGCCGGCGATGCCCTGCGCGAACTGGCCGGCCATCGGCGTCAGGCCCTGTGGCATGCGGTGGGTGCGGTACCCGACCGTGACCTGCTGCGCAGCGCGCCACGCGGTGACGATGCGGTGCAACTGGAGACACCCGGCGAAGGCGAGCAGATCATCGACGACTACCGCGCCATGAACCTGACCCTGCGCCGCCACCCGCTGGCCCTGCTGCGACCGACCCTGCAGCGCCGCCGCTTCATGAGCGTGGCCGATCTGAACACGCTGCAGAACCGCCAGTTCGCCTGCTGCTGCGGCATCGTCACGGTGCGCCAGCGGCCGGGTACGGCCAAGGGGGTGATCTTCATGACGATCGAAGACGAGACCGGGTCGGCCAACGTCATCATCTGGCCGGCGGTGCTGGAACGACAGCGCAGCGAAGTGCTCAATGCGCGCCTGCTGGGCGTGTACGGAAGCTGGCAATGCCAGGGAGAGGTGCGCCATCTGGTGGCCGGACGCCTGGAGGACTGGACCCACCTGCTCGGGGAACTGCAGCCGCGCAGCCGTGATTTCTTCTGATGGATTGGCTGACTCAGGCGGCCAGCGCCATGCGGAAGGCATTGCGCCCTTCGCTCTTGGCCCGGTACAGGGCCAGGTCGGCCTGGTGCACCAGGGCATCCCACCCCAGCATCTGGCCCGGTGTGAGCACGGCCAGGCCGACACTGATGGTGACTGGCTGGCCATGGCCGAAGTCATGCTGGCGCACCGTCTCCAGCAGGTGCTGGGCGATCTGTCGTGCCTGCACCTCGGCCAGGCCGGGGAAGACCGCGCAGAACTCTTCACCACCATAGCGGCCCAGCAGACCGTTCTGGCGACAGCATTGGCGCAATAGTGCACCGATGTCGGCCAGCACGCGGTCACCCACCTGGTGGCCGTGGGTATCGTTGATCCGCTTGAAATGGTCGACGTCGATGAAGGCCAGGGTCAGCACCTGTCTGGCCTGTACCGTCTGCTCCAGCACCAGTTCGCCACAGCGCACCAGCTCGCGGCGGTTCAGGGTGCCGGTCAGCTCATCCACGGTGGCCAGGCGCTGCTTGTCGGCCAGCAGGCGTTCGAAATAGATCATCATCAGCGCCACCGACAGCAACAGGGTGCCACTGATGGGAATCAGGTAGATCAGGACGACCCCGAGGTTGCTCATCTCGGGCGGTTCGAACAGTTCCGGATGGCGCAGCGAGATGAAGAAGCGACTGACATAGCTGGCGCTGAGGATGAGCAAGGCGCCGATACCGACGCAGCGACCGAAGGTCCAGCGTGGATAACGCTCGGCCAGCGCGCCGGAGAGTCCCTTGAGGAATTCCCACAGCACCAGGCAGAACACCACCTGCAGCCCGCAGACAGCCAGGTAGGCGCGCTGGGTGAACGTGGATTCGGAGGCCAGCAGCGCCGCAAAGGCCGCGGCATAGACCACGATGAGCAGGCCCGGCCACCAGGCCGAGCGGCGCTGGTAGAAGCTGCGCAGGCCGCTCCAGGCCACGATCCCGGAGGAAAACAGCAGCGTATTGCCCAGCAACAGGCCCAGCGCGCGCAGCGTGCCGCCGAGGCCGGCATAGGCGACCACAGTAGTGCAGATGCCCAGTGCCGCCAGTACCCCGGACAGCGCCCACAGGCGGGTGAAGCGCTCCGAGGGCGTGCTGATGAACAGGCCCGTCATGATCACGCCACTGCAAAACTGAACGATGGCCAGCGCCAGGCTGGCGGTGAATGGATTCATCCGGATAAGCCCGTCCACGGGACGGGTGAAGATTGCAGAACGGGAGAGTGTCCGGTCAGGCCTGCAGGCAAGCTTCCGGAACCCCATCCGGTGCTACTGCCAGGCATCTGACGGCCTGGAAAGACGACACAGGCAGGACGCCGTCAGTGTAACCGAAGCCGCCGGAATGATAGTGATTTTCAGCAATATGACATGAAAAGTGAACGTTATTGCCGGGCTGGCAATATATCTGCACCCTTCATTACAGCGTCATTTCGGCTTCATTCACGTTCCAGCACGCGGGTATGCCCCCATTGGCCGGAGCGGCACAGCTGGTCGGTCACGTCCAGCACCAGTCGCTCCACGGCCGCCGCTGCCGTGGTCAGGGGGATGTTGCGGGAAGCGCATAAGACCAGGGTGCGCGAGATGGTTTCGCCGGCGATGGCATGGGCCACCATGTCGCCGCGCTCGATGTCGGCCAGCAGCGGCGCCACCGGCAGGATGGTGGCGCCGATATCGGCCAGGATGGCCGACTTCAGGATGGCCACCGAATTGATCTCGATGACATTGTCCAGGCTCATGCCCTGGGCGCGTACCAGGTTTTCGATGCGCGGGCGCACGCCATGGGCCAGGCCGGGCAGGATCAGCGGTGCCTGGATGGCGCGCGCCAGCGGCACGCCCTTGCGCCCGGCCACGCCGTACTGCGACTTGGTGCGGGTGATGTACAGCATCTCTTCCTCGATCATCGGCGTGGCCGCGAACGAGGACAGCTGACCATCATCGAACAGCACCGCCAGGTTGATGCGGCCGGACTTGAGCTGGGTGATGAGGTTGCCGGTCAGTTCCTCGGTCAGTTGCAGCGTGATTTCCGGATAGGTGGAACGCACCGCGTTCAACAGTGGCAAGGCCAGCGCATTGGACACGCTCTGCGGAATACCCAGCGCCACGGTACCCGAGGGCTTGTCGGTGGATTGCGCCACGGCCTGCTTGGCGTCCTGCACCTGCTTGAGGATCGCCAGCGCGTGCTCATAGAAGACCTTGCCGGCATCGGTGGCGATCACACCCTGGGCCGAGCGGTGCAGCAGTTGCGCTTCCATCTCGTCTTCCAGCTGGCGGATCTGCTGGGTCAGCGCCGGCTGGGCGATGTGCAGCACCCGTGCCGCCCGCGAGAGCGAGCCGTGATCGACGATGGCCACGAAGTAGCGCAGTTGGCGTAATTCCATGCGAAGGTTTTCCCTGCTGTCCAGCGAGTTGTCAAATTGTTTTACAGGCCCGGACGACTATTGAACATGCGGGTACGCGCATTCTCGATGTGGCCCCGCATGGCGCGCCGGGCGCCTTCGGCATCCTGCAGCCGGATCAGCTCGAAGATCTGGCGGTGTTCATCCATGGCGTCCTGCGAGCGCTTCCAGGGCGGGATATGCATCAGGTGGCGCAGCATGTTCACGGCGTGGCTGACATCGTATTCCAGCGTCTTCATCACCTGCACGAAGCGCAGGTTGCCGGTGGCCATGGCAATCGCTTCATGGAAGCCGAAGTCGTAATGGTGGGCGATGCCGCCGACCCGGTTGGCCTCTTCGAAGCCTTCCAGCAGGCGCTCCATCTGGTCCAGGTCCTGCTTGTTGCGACGCAGGGCCGCCATGTAGGCCGATTCGGGTTCCAGCACCAGGCGCAGTTCCAGGCCGTTCATGATGTGACCGATGCGGGTTTCGGGTTCGCCGTCCGGACGTGCCGGGGCCAGACCGGCCTTTTCCTTCACATAGGTCCCGGAACCCCGCAGGGATTCCACCAACTGGTCCTCGCGCAGCCGGTCCAGCGCCTGCCGCACCACCGGGCGCGAGACCTCGAACAGCGTGGCAAGGTCATTCTCGGAAGGCAGCTTGCTGCCCACTGCGATGCGCCCTTCCACGATGGCATGGAACAAGGTCTCATAGACGCGCTCGGCAAAACGTTCCGGCCGCACCGGACCCAGGCCGGCGGCAGCCAGGCTCAGGAGTTCGCTGGACGCGGCGGGGCGCGCCGGTTTGCTGGGGTTGGGCATCGATGCTCCGGGAGACTGGAATGGACGTTGCGCATGGTAGCGGATTTGCCACCCTCCCCGCCACCCTGGCGATGCAGGCAGTCAGCAAAGTAGTAAATTCAATTGACAGCTTGTTCGCCCTGGCTTAGATTGGCTCACCACAAAAAGCAAAACGACTCAGGAGACCAGCCCCTTCCAGGCCAGCCCGCGGACCGTGCGTCCGGGATTGACCTCGTCCATGCCGCCTGCTGCGTTTTACTTCACCTTGCTCCACCTGCTCCACTCCAGTTGCGCTTTGCGCTTACCACCCAAGGACAGCACCGCCATGAAACAGCACTTCATCGACAACCGCTGGGTCGCCCCCGCCTCCGGCGAGAGCATCCCCGTCATCGATCCTTCCGACGGCCAGCCCTTCGAGGCCATCGCCCGCGGCAATGCCGCCGACATCGACCGCGCCGTCGGCGCCGCCCGCCGCGCCTATGAGGGCGCCTGGGGCAAGCTGTCGGCGGCCGAGCGCAGCCGCCTGATGATGAAACTGGCCTACAAGCTGCAGGATCACCAGGAAGAACTGGCGCAACTGGAAGGCCGCGATTGCGGCAAGCCGATGAAGCAGGCACGCGCCGATGCGGCCGCCATCGTGCGCTATTTCGAGTTCTATGCCGGCGCCGCCGACAAGTTGCATGGCGAGACCATTCCCTACCAGGCCGGCTATACGGTGCTGACCCTGCGCGAGCCGCACGGGGTGACCGGCCATATCGTGCCCTGGAACTACCCGATGCAGATCTTCGGGCGCTGCGTGGGCGGCGCCCTGGCGGCCGGCAATACCTGCGTGGTCAAGCCGGCCGAAGATGCCTGCCTGTCCATCCTGCGGGTGGCCGAGCTGGCGGCCGAGGTGGGTTTCCCGGAGGGTGCGCTCAATATCGTGACCGGTTACGGCCATGAGGCTGGCGACCTGCTGGTCAAGCATCCGGACGTGGACCATGTGTCCTTCACCGGCTCGCCCAACGTGGGCAAGCTGGTGGTGCGCGGCGCGGCCGACCACCATACGCCGGTCACCCTGGAACTGGGCGGTAAGTCGCCGCAGGTGGTCTTCGAGGATGCCGACATGGAGGCCATGCTGCCGGTGGTGGTCAATGCCATCGTGCAGAACGCCGGCCAGACCTGCTCCGCCGGCAGCCGCCTGCTGGTGCAGCGCGGCGCCTATGAGCAGGTGCTGGAACGGCTATCGGGACTGTTCTCGCAACTGCGGGTCGGTTCTTCGCAGATGGACCTGGATTGCGGCCCGCTGATCCGCAAGACCCAGCAGGAGCGCGTGGCCGGCTTCCTCGCCGATGCCCGGCGCGACGGCATCCCGCTGGTGGCGCAGGGCGAAGTCGCTCCCGGTGCACCGGCCAGCGGTTTCTACCAGGCCCCGGCCCTGCTGCGCGATGTGCCCGCGCGTCACCGGCTGGCGCAGGAAGAGGTGTTCGGCCCGGTGCTGGCGGCCATGCCCTTCGAGGATGAGGCCGAGGCCATCGCCCTGGCCAACGGCACCGACTATGGGCTGGTGGCCAGCGTCTGGACCCGCGATGGCGGGCGCCAGATGCGCCTGGCGCGGGCCATCCGCAGCGGCCAGGTGTTCATCAACAACTATGGCGCCGGTGGCGGCGTGGAACTGCCCTTCGGCGGCGTCAAGGCCAGCGGCCACGGGCGTGAAAAAGGTTTCGAGGCGCTCTATGGCTTCACGGTCCTCAAGACCATCGCCATCCGCCACGGCTGAGATCGTTTCAATCCCAATTTTTCAAGGAGACACATCATGCGTTTGCAAGACAAGGTAGCCATCGTCACGGGTGGCGGTTCGGGTTTCGGCGAGGGGATCGCCAAGGCTTATGCCCGTGAAGGCGCGGCCATCGTCGTGGCCGACATCGGCGAGGCCGGCGGCCTGCGGGTGGTCGAAGAGATCAAGCGCGCCGGTGGCAAGGCGGTGTTCGCCCGCGCCGACGTGTCCAAGCGGGCCGATATGGACCAGTTGCTGGCCACCGCCCTGGAACAGTTCGGCAAGCTCGACATCGTCGTCAACAATGCCGGCACCACCCACCGCAACCGCCCCATGCTGGAAGTGGAAGAGGAAGAATTCGACCGTGTCTATGCCGTCAATGTGAAGAGTATCTTCCTCTCGGCCAAGACCTTCGTGCCCTACTTCCGCCAGGTCGGCGGCGGCGCCTTCGTCAATATCGCCTCCACCGCCGGCGTGCGTCCGCGTCCCGGCCTGACCTGGTACAACGGCAGCAAGGGCGCGGTCATCACCACCAGCAAGTCGATGGCGGCCGAACTGGGTCCCGACAAGATCCGCGTGAACTGCGTGAATCCGGTGATCTCGGCCACCGGCCTGCTGGCCGAGTTCATGGGCGTGCCCGACACCCCGGAAAACCGCAAGAAGTTCGTCGCCACCATCCCCATGGGTCGCTTCTCGACCCCCGAGGACATCGCCAATGCCTGCCTCTACCTGGGTTCGGACGAAGCCCAGTTCGTCACCGGCGTGTGCATCGAGGTCGATGGCGGGCGCTGCGTGTAAACACCTTCATGTGCGCGGGGCGATATTGCTTTGACAATCCTGCCCCCGCCACTACAATGCTGGGCACCGTCAGCCGGCCACACAGAAGGGTCGGCGACGTAAAACAACATAACGTCAAAAAATCTACTGGAGCGAGACATGACTTATCAAGCAGGCGCGGCTGCCGACGGCGCACGCGCATCCTTTGAAGACGCCACCTACGCCAAGGTCACCTGGCGCCTGTTGCCCCTGCTGTTCCTGTGCTACGTGGCCTCCTACCTGGACCGGGTCAACGTCGGCTTCGCCAAGCTGCAGATGCTGCAGGACCTGAAGTTCAGCGATACCGTCTATGGCCTGGGCGCGGGCATCTTCTTCCTGGGCTATTTCGTCTTCGAAGTCCCCAGCAACATGATCCTGCACAAGGTCGGGGCGCGCCTGTGGATCGCCCGCATCATGATCACCTGGGGCATCATCTCCGGCGCCATGGCCTACGTGACCACGCCACAGATGTTCTACATCATGCGTTTCCTGCTGGGGGTGGCCGAGGCCGGCTTCTTCCCGGGCGTGATCCTGTATCTGACCTACTGGTACCCGGCAGCGCGACGCGGCAAGATCACCGCGCTGTTCATGACCGGCATCGCGCTCTCGGGCGTGATCGGCGGCCCGCTCTCGGGCTGGATCATGCATGCCATGCCGGGCGTCTGGGGCCATTCCGGCTGGCAGTGGATGTTCCTGCTGGAGGCGGTTCCTTCGCTGATCCTGGGCGTGCTGGTGATCCTGTACATGAAGGATCGCATCCGCGATGCCGACTGGCTCGACGAAGATGAAAAGCGCCTGCTGGAAACCAATATCAGCCACGAGGAAAGCCAGAAGGAACACCTTTCCCTGGGCGCCATGTTCTCCAATGGCCGGGTCTGGCTGGGCGCGCTGATCTACTTCTGCTTCGTCATGGGGCTGTACGGCGTGAGCTTCTGGCTGCCGACCATCATCAAGACCACCGGCGTGACCGATCCGCTCAATGTGGGCCTGCTCACGGCCATTCCCTATGCCTTCGCCGCCGCCGCGATGGTGTTGATCGCCCGTAGCGCCGACGCCCGTCGCGAGCGCCGCTGGCACGTGGCCATTCCGGCCTTCCTGGGCTGCATCGGCTTGCTGCTGTCCACCGTCTATGACCACAACACCACCCTGGCGATGGCCTCGCTGACGCTGGCCAGCGTCGGCATCCTGACCACGCTGCCGCTGTTCTGGAGCCTGCCGACGGCCTTCCTGTCCGGGACCGCAGCGGCTGCCGGGATTGCGCTGATCAATTCGCTGGGCAACCTGGCAGGTTTCGTCAGTCCCTTCCTGGTGGGCTGGCTCAAGGACACCACCCAGAGCACCAATGCCGGCATGTACGTGCTGGCGGCCTCGCTGGTGATCGGCGGTCTGTTGACGCTGACCCTGCCGGCCAAGCTGGTCAACAAGTAATCTGCTTCGCTGAACGCTGAACGCAGAACGGCGGCTCCCTGGAGCCGCCGTTTGTCGTTTCAGGGGTGGGAGGACGATTGCGGTTCCAGCAGCTCACGCATGGCCAGCCGGACTACCTCGGCCTGCGTGGCCTGGGGATGGCGCTGGCGCTGCAGCGCCAGCAGGGCATCCACCCTGCCCCGGTCGCCGTGGCACAGCTCGGTCATGCGGGCGGTCATCTCCAGGTAGCCGTCGGGATCGTGCAGGGGCCGGTCCTCACGGCTGATGTGGCGCAGCCAGGCGCGGTCGGCGGCGAAGAGCGCCAGTACGGCGCAGGACATCAGGATCAGCCAGGGCAGCATGACAGTCTCATCGGCAGGTAAAGCGGCGATTCTGCCTGCGGGCAGGTGTTACCACCATCGACCATGCGGGCAGAACCAGGCGCGTCCTGTCGGCTACAGCGCCAGCCACTCCGCTTGCACGGCAGCATCCGCCTCCAGCGCGGCGGGCGTGCCGTGAAAGACCATCTCGCCGCGCCCCATGACATAGACCCGCTGCGACAGGTCCAGGGCGATTGCCTGCTTTTGCTCGATCAGCAGCACCGCCACCTGCCGGCGGCGCAGTAGCGTCAGGTAATGCGCGACCTGTTCCACCATCTGTGGCGAGAGGCCTTCGGTGGGCTCGTCGATCAGCACCAGCGATGGATTGCCCAGCAGCGCGCGGCCCAGTGCCAGCATCTGCTGCTCCCCGCCTGACAGCGATCCGGCCGCGACCTGGCGACGCCTGGCCAGCGCCGGGAACAACTCATAGACCTCTTCCTCGCGCCAGGCGTCGACCGGCTGGCGCGCGCCCTGGCGGCCCAGCAGCAGGTTCTGCGCCACACTCAGGGTGGGAAAGACGTCCCGGCTCTCTGGCACATAAGCCATCCCGCGCCGGGCAATCGCATGGGTGGGCAGACCGGCGATGCTGGCGCCGGCAAAGCGGATGTCGCCGCTGCTGCGCACCAGGCCCATCAGGGCCTTGAGCAAGGTGGAGCGGCCGGCGCCATTGCGTCCGAGGATGCTGACGATTTCTCCCCGTTGCACTTCCAGCGAGACACCCTGCAGCACGTGGCTCTGGCCGTACCAGGCCTGCAGGTCGTGGACGCTGAGCAGGGTGTCAGCCATGTCGCCTCCGGTTCAGGTAGAGCGCCTGCACTTCCTGGTTGGCGCGGATGCGCTCGGCGCTGTCGCAGGCGATGACGCGGCCGTTATCCATCACCGCGATGCGGTCGGCCAGGTCGAAGACTACCTGCATGTCGTGTTCCACCATCAGCAGGGTCTTGCCCACCGTGACTTCGCGGATCAGGGCCACCATCGCCGCGCTCTCGGCCCGGCTCATGCCGGCCGTGGGTTCGTCCAGCAGGATCACGGCGGCATCGGCGGCAATGGTGACGGCCAGTTCCAGGGCACGCTGCTCGGCGTAGCTCAGTTCGCCGGCCGGCACCTGCGCGCGCGCGCCCAGCCCGACACGCTCCAGCACCGCCTGGGCACGGGCGCTGGCGTCGTGCAATTGACCGAGGCGGCGCCAGAAGGCGTAGCGGTAGCCGAGTGTCCACAACAAGGCGCAGCGCACGTTCTCGAACGCGGTCAGGCGCGGGAAGAGGCTCGTGATCTGGAAGCTGCGCGCCAACCCCTGGCGATTGATCTGCTGTGGCGAGCACTGCGTGATGTCCCGCCCGTACAGCAGCACGCGCCCGCTATCAGCCCGATAACGGCCCGACACCAGGTTGAACAGGCTGGACTTGCCGGCCCCATTGGGCCCGATCAATGCGCAGCGCTCACCGGGATGCAATTGCAGATCCACGCCGCGCAGGATCTGGCTGCCATCGAAGGCCTTGGTCAGGCCCTGCATGTCCAGGGAAAACGGCGTACTCATCGGCGCGCTCATCGGCCCGCCCCCTGCCGGCGCCACACGGTCAGCGCCGTCGCGCCGGCCACGATGAGCATGGCGGCGGTGATCCAGGGCAGCGGCGCATGCACATCGATGGACCCGCCCCACCACTGCAGGGGCGCCGCGCCATCGCTGCCTTCGGCCAGACTGCCCAGGCTGGCCTGATAGGCCATCTCGGTGGCCAGCACCACGCCGGCCAGCGTGACCAGCGCGGCCAGCAGCCAGCTTGCCAGACGCCACACCAGGCGCCGGTCGAAGGCGCCATCGCGCCAGGTGCGCCAGCCGCGGTCGATCAGGCTGGCAAGGCCGCCCGGGGTGGTCATGACGATCAGGATGAAGAAGGCGCCCAGATAGAGCTGCCAGGCCTGGGTATAGGCCGAGAGCCAGGACGAGAACAGCACGCCGACCACGCCGCCGACGATGGGGCCATAGAAATAGGCGGTGCCGCCGATGAAGGTGAACAGCAGGATGGCGCCGGAGCGCAGCGCGCCCACGTATTCGGCGCTGACGATCTCGAAATTGATGGCCGACAGCCCGCCCGAGACGCCGGCAAAGAAGGCCGACAGGATCAGCGCCAGGTAGCGCACCCGCTGCGGATCGTAGCCGATGAAGGCGGCGCGTTCCGGATTGTCGCGCACGGCATTGAGGATGCGTCCCAGCGGCGTGTGGCGCAGCGCGCAAATGGCCATGGCGCAGACCAGCAGCCAGCCGGCGATGAGGTAGTAGACCTGGATCTGCGGCCCGTAGCTGATGCCCAGCACCGGCGCGCCGACGACCCGGTTGCCGGAGATGCCACCCTCGCCGCCGAAGACCTCGGGCAACATCAGCACGCAGGCCGAGACCAGTTCCACCAGCCCCAGCGTGATCATGGCAAAGGTGGTGCCGGCGCGGCGCGTGGTGGGATAGCCCAGCACGACACCGCACAGGGCGCCGGTGAGGCCGCCCGCCAGGGGGACCAGCGTCAGCGGGAAGGCCAGCGCGCCTTCGCTCATGCGGTTCATCAGGTGGATCGCACCGAAGGCGCCCAGGCCCGAATACACTGCGTGGCCGAAGGAGAGCATGCCGCCCTCGCCCAGCAGCATGTTGTAGGACAGGCAGAGCAAGACCATCGTCCCCATCTGCGAGAGCAGCGACAATGCCGCGCTTTGCGGAAACACCAGCGGTGCCGCCAGCAGGAGCAGGGCCAGGCACAGCCAGGGCAGGACGATGCGCTTCATGCTCAGCCCTCCCGCTTGCCCATGAGCCCCTTGGGGCGCACCACCAGCATCACCACCAGCAGCAGATAGGGCAGCACCGGCGCCGCCTGGGCCAGCGTCAGGCGCACCAGTGGCGCCAGCGCGCTGCCACTGGGCACCTGCACGCCCAGACTGGCCAGGGACACATCCAGCGCCACCGCGAAGGTCTGCATCAGGCCGATCAGCAGCGAGGTGATGAAGGCCCCGGCCAGCGAACCCAGCCCGCCCACCACCACCACCACGAAGATGATGCTGCCCACGGCGGCTGCCATGCCCGGCTCGGTGACGAAGGCATTGCCGCCGATCACCCCGGCCAGCGCGGCCAGCGCGCAGCCGCCGCCGAACACCAGCATGAACACGCGCGGCACGTTATGCCCCAGGGCCTCGGCCATCTGCGGGTGCGTCAGCGCCGCCTGGATCAGCAGGCCGATGCGGGTATGGCGCAGCAGCAGCCACAAGGCCAGCAGCATGAGCGCCGCTACCAGCAGCATGAAGCCACGGTAGATGGGGAAACTGGTCGAATAGAGGGTGAAGAGCGTGCCATCGAGTTCCGGCGGGATGCGGTAAGGCACCGGCGAGCGGCCCCACACCAGTTGCACCAGTTCCACCACCAGATAGGACAGGCCGAAGGTGAACAGCAATTCCGGGACATGGCCGTAGCGGTGCACGATGCGCAGGCCGTAATGCTCCACCAGCGCGCCGGCCGCGCCCACCAGCAGGGGTGCGATCAGCAGCGCCGGCCAGAAGCCCAGCACGCCGGCAATCGCATAGGCGACGTACGCCCCCAGCATGTAGAAGCTGGCATGGGCGAAGTTGGGCACGCCCATCATGCTGTAGATCAGCGTCAGGCCCGAGGACAGCAGGAACAGCAGGAAGCCGTAGCCCAGGCCGTTGAGGAAGGTGATCAGCGCGAATTCCAAGTTGCCAGCCTTGCCAGGGATGCGGTGGGTTCAATAGGAGTCAGACCGGGTCAGACAGCATCGAGGCGCCGGGCCGAGCGCGGCCGGACGCAAAAGTGGAGCGATCCTATGGGATTCGCGCTTCTCTGTCAAAATAGCGGATTGTGGCCCGCTTTGGGCCCCACAGGCTGCCTATGACCCATCCTTATCTGCTTTCGCCGCTAGGCAACGGCTTCGCCGCCCTGCCCCCGGCCTTCTACACCCGGCTGCAACCGACGCCCCTGCCCGATCCCTACCTGGTCGGTTTCAGCGACGAGGCCGCTGCCACCATCGGACTGGCCCGCCCGGCACCGGAGGATCGCGGCTTTCTCGACATCTTCGCCGGCAACCAGCTGGCACCGGGCTCGCAGCCGCTGTCGGCAGTCTATTCGGGCCATCAGTTCGGCGTCTGGGCCGGTCAATTGGGCGATGGGCGCGCCATCACCCTGGGCGACCTGCCGGCAGCCAGCGGTCAGGGACGCATCGAACTGCAGCTCAAGGGCGCCGGCAAGACGCCCTACTCCCGCATGGGCGACGGCCGTGCCGTGCTGCGCTCTTCGATCCGCGAATTCCTCTGTTCGGAAGCCATGGCGGCGCTGGGCATCCCCACCACCCGCGCCCTGACCGTGATCGGTTCGGACCAGCGCGTGCAGCGCGAAACCGCCGAGATCGCAGCGGTGGTGACCCGCATGGCTCCCAGCTTCATCCGCTTCGGCTCGTTCGAGCATTGGTACTACAACCAGCGGTTTGACGATCTCAAGGTATTGGGTGATGCCGTCCTGGAGCAGTTCTATCCGGAACTATTGCGGGAAGAAAACCCCTATCAGGCCCTGCTGAAGGAAGTCACCCGCCGCACCGCGACGCTGATGGCGCAATGGCAGGCAGTGGGCTTCATGCATGGGGTGATGAATACCGACAACATGTCCATCCTGGGCCTGACGCTGGATTACGGCCCCTTCGGCTTCATGGAAGCCTTCGACGCCCGCCACATCTGCAACCATACCGACAGCCAGGGCCGCTACAGCTACCAGATGCAGCCGCGCATCGGCCAGTGGAACTGCTTTGCGCTGGGCCAGGCGATGCTGCCCCTGATCGGTTCGGTAGAGGCCACCGAGGCCGCGCTGGCCGATTACGAGGCCGTGTTCCAGGCGCAGCATGATGCGCTGTTGCATGCCAAGCTGGGATTGCGCACCCAGCGCGCCGACGACAGCCAGTTGATCGAGGCCATGTTCGCCCTGCTGCAGGCAGGTCATGTCGATTTCACGCTGTTCTTCCGCCGCCTGGGCGACTTGCAGATCGGCAATAAAGCCAACGACGAGCCGCTGCGTGACCTTTTCATCGATCGCCCCGCCTTCGATGCCTGGGCCACGCAATACCGCGCCCGCCTGCGCGCCGAGGACAGCGACGACGCCGGCCGCCGCCTTGCAATGCATGCGGTCAACCCCAAATACGTCCTACGCAATTACCTCGCCCAGGTCGCCATCGACAAGGCGCAACAGAAGGATTTCACCGAGGTGGCGCGCCTGCAGACCATCCTGCGCCACCCCTTCGACGAGCAGCCTGAATTCGACCGCTATGCCGACCTGCCCCCCGACTGGGCCAGCCATCTGGAAGTGAGCTGTTCTTCCTGAACGGCCATTCATTCCGCTAATACAGTTAATGCCGGCATCGCCCGTCATCACCAAGGAGCCAAGCATGACCCAACGAGTAGAAAAGACCGAAGCCCAATGGCGCGAGCAACTTGACCCCGTGCAATACCAGGTCACCCGCGAAGCCGCCACCGAGCGCGCCTTCACCGGCCGTTACTGGGATCACCACGAAGCCGGGACCTACACCTGCGTGTGCTGCGACACGCCGCTGTTCACCTCGGATGCCAAGTTCGACTCCGGCTGCGGTTGGCCGAGCTACTTCGAGCCCATCGATCCGGCCAACGTACGCGAGAAAGTGGACCGCAGTTATGGCATGATTCGCACCGAGATCATCTGCAACGTCTGCGACGCCCACCTGGGCCACGTCTTCCCGGACGGCCCGCCGCCGACCGGACTGCGCTATTGCATCAACTCGGCTTCGCTGCGTTTCGACCCGGCATAAGCCTGGCGGCCCGCGCTGCACCGCTGGCAATACATGCGGCACATGCAACACATGCAACACATGTAGCACGGGCAGCACGGGCCGGATGATCGCCGATCAACCGTTTACTGACTTTTCCTGAAGAAGCCAACCGATGAAGTTCCTGTTCGACCTGTTCCCCGTCATCCTGTTTTTCGGCGTCTTCAAATGGGCCGAAGGCCATCCCTCGGCCGCCCAGGACCTGGTGATGCAATACCTGGGTGGCGCCATGTCGGCCGGTGCCGTCACCGCCACCCAGGCACCGATCCTGCTATCCACGGCCGTGGCCATCATCGCCTCGCTGGGCCAGATCGCCTGGCTGCTGCTGCGCCGTCGCAAGGTGGATGGCATGTTGTGGGTGTCCCTGGCCATCATCGTGGTCTTCGGTGGCGCTACCATCTATTTCCGTGACGATACCTTCATCAAGTGGAAGCCGACCATCCTGTACTGGGCCTTCGGCCTGGCCCTGCTGGTGTCGCAACTGTTCATGAAGAAGAACCTGATCCGCGTCATGATGGAAAAGCAGGTCACCCTGCCCGAAGCCATCTGGCCGCGCCTGAACCTGGCCTGGATCGTGTTCTTCGCCGCCATGGGCGTGCTCAATCTCTACATCGCCTTCAACTATGCCCTCGACACCTGGGTCAACTTCAAGATGTTCGGCAGCATGGGCCTGATGTTTGCCTTCATCATCGGCCAGAGCCTGTTCCTGTCGAAGTACATGAAGGATGCCGAATGAGTGGCGCCGATACCCGTGCAGAACGCATTCGTTCACGTCTGACTGCAACTTTCTCGCCAGCCGAATGTCTGGTCGAAGATGAGTCTGCCCAGCATGCCGGACATGCGGGTGCAGCCTCGGGCGGAGGACATTACAGGATCCGCCTGGTTTCAGACTTGTTCGAGGGCAAAAATCGGTTGAACCGCCATCGGCTGGTGTATGATTGCCTGTCCGACCTGATGCAGCAGGAGATCCATGCGCTGGCCATAGTGGCGCTCTCCCCGTCAGAGGCAAAGAACTGAGACCAAGAACAAAGACCGACGCCTGCTTATCAAGCCCCCTCCTGTTTTTTTCTCCGTTTTGATTCATTCCTTTCTTTTCTAGGATTCAACAATGACATTCAAACCCGCTCGTCTGCTGGTGCTGCTGTTCGCAATTGCTTCCATCCCGGCCTTCGCCCAAAACCTGGCCGTCGTCAACGGCAAGGCGATTCCGTCCTCCCGCGCCGAACTGATGGTCAAGCAGATGACTGCGCAAGGCCAGCCTGATAGCCCGCAACTGCGCGGCGCCATCAAGGAAGAGCTGATCAACCGTGAAATCCTGATGCAGGAAGCCGACAAGCAAGGCCTGGCCAACAGCACCGACGTCAAGAACCAGCTGGAACTGGCCCGCCAGTCCATCGTGATCCGCGCCCTGATCGCCGACTACCTGAAGAAGAACCCGGTGTCGGACGCCGACATCAAGGCCGAATACGACAAGTTCAAGGCCCAGGCCGGCGACAAGGAATACCACGCCCGCCACATCCTGGTGGACAAGAAGGAAGACGCCGAAGCCATCATCGCCAAGCTGAAGGCCGGCACCAAGTTCGAAGACCTGGCCAAGCAATCCAAGGACACCGGTTCGGCCGCCAACGGTGGCGATCTGGACTGGGCCAGCCCGGCCTCCTTCGTCAAGCCGTTCTCCGACGCCATGGTGGCCCTGAAGAAGGGGGACATCACCCAGACTCCGGTGCAGACCCAGTTCGGCTGGCACGTGATCAAGCTGGAAGACGTGCGCGCCGCCAAGGTCCCGACCCTGGAAGAAGTCAAGCCGCAGATCGCTGAAGCCCTGCAACAGAAGAAGCTGCAGGCCTATCAGGAACAACTGCGCGCCAAGGCCAAGGTGCAATAAGCCCCTCCCGCCTGCGCAGCCCGAGTGGCTGATGGAAGACCCAGGTCTTCCACCGCCCTCCACCGACATGCCCGGACAAGGTTTCCTTGCCGGGCATGTTGCTTTTTAGCTACGAATTGACGCACAACTCATGCGGTAGCCGTCAAAAAAACGTCCAAATCCTTCGCAATTTCTCCCAAAAGCGGCTTTTTGATGCCTTCCCGCCCTACGGGAACACCATCTTCTACGTCATAGTGAAGATTTATTCTTATAAAAGATTTATCCAATAAATTTTTTATAAACATATAAATTCACTAAATAATTAAAAAAGAAGAATAAACCTGCACCATTTTGCGCAATTTACGAACCATCGTTCTGATATTCTTCGTTCCTGTTCCAAATAGGGACAGGCTGCGAATCGCCACGGGAGCAGGAAGCAAGGGAGTCCCGGTTCGCAGCCAAGAAAAAGGTGTTTCGGGGAGAAGCACACAAGGCTGATCCACGACGCCATCAACAACACAACATTCGTGCTTTCAGGAGAGATACCTATGAAGAAGAGTTCCATGCTGCTGCTGGCAGCCGGCCTGACCACCGGCGGCGCCGCGTTTGCCCAATCCACCGTGACCATCTATGGCATCGTCGATACCAGCATCCGCTATCTGAGCAGCGACAATGCGCAGGGCAACAGCAACGTGCGCATGGATAACGGCGCCATCGCCAACAGCCGTCTGGGCTTCAAGGGTACCGAAGACCTCGGTGGCGGCCTGAAGGCCATGTTCCAGCTGGAAAACGGCTTCAACGGTGATAACGGCAGCATGAGCCAGGCCAACACCATCTTCAACCGTCAATCCTGGGTTGGCCTGGGTGGCAGCTTCGGCAAGGTGTCCATCGGCCGTCAGAACACGCCCCTGTTCGACCTGATGGCTGACCACTTCGACCCGCTGACCGTCGGTAACTACGACAGCAACTCCTGGCTGCCGGCTGCTGGCACCCTGGTGCGCAACAGCAACATGATCAAGTACTACGGCAGCTTCAGCGGCTTCAACGTCGGCCTGTCCTACGCCGCTGGCGAACAAGCCGGTTCGGCCCGCCGCGGTAGCCAGATCAGCAGCTCGCTGCAATACACCACCGGCCCGTTCTCGGTCGGCGGCGGCTGGCAGCAAACCGTGAGCGCCACCAACAGCGACAACAAGGACACCACCTACAACCTGTCGGCGTCCTACCAGATCGGCGCAGCCAAGCTGTTCGGCGGCTACTACAACATCAAGGACAGCACCGGCACCACCGCTGCCTACATGGCCATGAGCAACAGCACCGCCTCGGCGGGCGGCATCGCTGGCGTGCAGCGCAAGGACAAGGGTTACTTCCTGGGTACTTCCTACCAGGCAACCGCCGCCCTGTCCCTGACTGGCGCCTTCTACTACGACAAGAGCCAGAACGCCTCGGTAGCAGGCGTGGGCAATGTCGGCGACGGCAAGCGTTACGCCGTGGTGGCCTGGGCTGACTATGCGCTGTCCAAGCGCACCCAGCTGTACACCATCGTGGACTACAACAAGGCCAAGGACGCAGCCCGCTACGAGCTGACCGGCCAGGCCGCCGGCAAGGACAACGTCACCACCCTGGGTGTTGGCATTCGTCACATCTTCTGATCCGGGCGTGAAGGCGCTCTCCCCTGGGAGAGCGTGCTAACAACGGGAAGCATTCAGAAAGCAGAAAGAAAAAGCGCAGTTCCTTTCGGAACTGCGCTTTTTTGTTTTTTGGTGCTTACCAGCAGCACTGTGGAAGCTCCTGAAAGTAACTTCATCCGCTCCTCCGGTCGGCTGAACCTCATCCTGACTGGATAAACGCTCTAAAACAGGAATTTGGCCTTTAATTGCTCAGAAAAAGATGGTGGTACTGGAATGACGTAATTTTTTTGATCCGCGTCGTCCTGATAGTTGATCCCGGCGTGATCGATACTCAAGGCCCGGTGACCCAAGGGGTTATCCCATTCGATCGTCAGGTATCTCCTGACCAGCACGTGTCCCGCTCTATCTGAGACCTTTATTTCAGCGACGTCAGGAGGATCATCGGCATACAACCCGCCATTGCCGGTGCCGCTGCCGCAAATGGTGATGAGGTATTGCTGCCCTAGAATTTCCTTTGATCCGCCATTTAATCTTTCCGTGTAGTCGAACCTGCCGCAATCAACCTTGTGTCCTCCGGATAAGCCAAGATAGATCGCGAATATCAGGAAAGCCGAAACAAACATCAGGGCGGACCTACTCAGCATATGGGTGATCCGGCTTTGCAGGGACGGCTTAACGTACCGAGTTTGATCGTGATGGGAGTTTCCAGCTTATGAAGTTCAGGCTTACTGTAGATCATGAAATCCTCACCCTGGTCGTTGCGCGCTCTCCAATCATTGTAGGAGCGGTTGAATACAGGCCAATAAACATCCATCTCCACAAATTTCCTCAAAAAGGAACGTCGCGTGTCGATTGGCTTATCAAGCGGCTTTTGCGGAAAAGGTAGATAGTCCCAGTCCACTCTGTATTCCTCCTTCTTTCCGCCTTTCAGACGCATTTTCACTGACGGATAATACTGACCAAGTAGCTCATTGGCAGCCATCACCAAAGAAGAAGTCATTCCATGCTTGTTCCAGTGACCGAGATACTGGCTATTTGCCGGGTCCTTGTCATTGAAAGAGTAGTTGTCCTTCAAATACACGTAGACATGGGTCATCCTGGCTTCCGCGTCCATACAGTACCGATAAGGATTCTGGCTGTAATCAAAATATCGCTGCCCCTGAACCTCAACTCTTCCTATCGCTACATACAGAAGAAAATTTCCTAGCGTCGCAGTTAAATCAGTCGGCGTCATCCAGTCCCAATCTGAGGTGTCAAACGTGCTTATTTTCTTTCGCTGGAAGTGCCAGTCAATATGAAACTGTCGGAGGTCTGAGTTGATGATCTCTGTCTCAAAGTTTAGGTTTGGCTTGGCACTTTGAGAACGCTGGAAGGCATCGCGAACCCGCTCAAGCAATTTACGCTCCACCAACGCGAGCGCCTTCTCGGAATAAATATCTGAGCGAAGCAACTCGTCAAATTTACTCTTGACGGCCTTATATCCAAGCACCCACCGCAGTGACACGATCGAGTCATCCAGCGGCTGTTCAGAATCAGGCTGATCGTTATAGACATGTGCTTGGCCAGAAAACCACCTTCTTGCCGCTTTGGCCGCGACTGGCCACCCCATTTTCTCCATCGCTGCCGGAATATCCTGAAGATCGAAGATCGCAAGCTTTTCCCGATCTTCAGCGTCGATATAGCGCTGTCGAAATAGAGAAATCCGCTTTTGCTGAGTCGCTGATTCCGGCCTATCAGGACTTCCCGGATTATTTTTTTCTTCGCGCGTTTTTTCCTTTCGTACACCTCCCGGCGTCACATTGGGTAGTAGGGGGTCTGCTTTCGTAGCCGAGCCTGGTGGGAGCCGATCGAAGGAAATCGTTTGAAATGTATTGATGGGAACCGCGCCGGCCGAGCCCTTGTATAGCCGCCAGCGCGGACTTCGCAGAAGAGAACGTTCGATTACGTAATAAGGGACTTTCCTGACCTTTGCCATGTGACTCTCGAATGGGGAAATGATGAGCCCAACATGCTAACGTCCGAAATCGTGCTGATCTGCCGTCCAAAGAGCCAGCTTGACTGCATCGCAGTCGACACACGGTCTGGCAATAAAAAAACCCCATGTGAACTGCACCCCAAAAGTTGGACATAAATCCAACCTTTGGGGTGTTTTTCATGGCGAAGTACGATGTGAAGTTCAAGCAGGAAGTAGTGCAGAAATATCTGGCGGGAGGCAGTGCCAGAGGGCTTGCCAAGGAATATAGGCTGGACCACAGCGTAGTTCGGCGGTGGGTCCGGAGCT
>NZ_PKOI01000050.1:0-397 GCF_002870055.1 Herbaspirillum sp. BH-1
CATGGCCGCATTATCCAGGCAATTCCCTCTGCGCGACATGCTTTGCGTAATGCCGTTTTCGGCCAATGTGCGCCGGTAAGCGTGCATCTGATATTGCCATCCCTGATCCGAGTGCAGCATGGGGCGATGTGGCCCTTTCAAGGTCGAGATGGCCTTCTTGAGCATGCTGTCGACCATCTGGAACTGAGGTGAACGGCTTGTCTGATACGACACGATCTCGCCGTTGTACAAGTCCATGACAGGCGACAGATAGAGCTTCTCTCCACCGACTTTGAACTCAGTGACATCCGTCACCCACTTCTCTCCGAACCTCTCTGCCTTGAATTTTCTTTGAAGCAAGTTCTCCACCTGGGCGTGCCCAGGGCCGCGATACGAGCGGTATTTCTTGGGCCTCACC
>NZ_PKOI01000051.1:0-260 GCF_002870055.1 Herbaspirillum sp. BH-1
TTTGAACTCAGTGACATCCGTCACCCACTTCTCTCCGAACCTCTCTGCCTTGAATTTTCTTTGAAGCAAGTTCTCCACCTGGGCGTGCCCAGGGCCGCGATACGAGCGGTATTTCTTGGGCCTCACCAGCGATTTCAAGCCCAATTGGATCATCAGGCGCTGCACCGTCTTGTGATTGATCAGTTGGCCGGCCTGCTTGAGCGTGTCCGTAACACGGCGGTAGCCATACCTGCCTTTATGCCGATCATAGATCTTGCGGA
>NZ_PKOI01000052.1:0-260 GCF_002870055.1 Herbaspirillum sp. BH-1
TTTGAACTCAGTGACATCCGTCACCCACTTCTCTCCGAACCTCTCTGCCTTGAATTTTCTTTGAAGCAAGTTCTCCACCTGGGCGTGCCCAGGGCCGCGATACGAGCGGTATTTCTTGGGCCTCACCTGCGACTTCAAGCCCAATTGGATCATCAGGCGCTGCACCGTCTTGTGATTGATCAGTTGGCCGGCCTGCTTGAGCGTGTCCGTAACACGGCGGTAGCCATACCTGCCTTTATGCCGATCATAGATCTTGCGGA